>CAYQZG010000218.1:3448-4976 GCA_964421785.1 uncultured Anaerolineales bacterium | reverse complement strand
CACCACGATCTCCCCCCCACTGGGGGGGATTAAGGGGGGGAGACTGCGTCGACCCGCTCAGCAGCGCAGCCCAGGCCAATCCAGGGAGAAGCCAAAGCAAGGCAAACCCAGCCCAGTAACGCGTCGCCGGCACTGCCAGGCCAGCATTGGCGAGCAGTACAGAGACAAACAGCCATGGAAAGAGACTACGTAATAGGCGGCGTGTCACCCGTGCCTCTCCGTTCCAAAAGGATATCGTAAGCGGACCCAAAAAGATAGACGCCGCCTCCCACGAGTCCGGCAGCCAACATGACCAGATTGAGCGCTATACCCCACGCTGCCGCCTTTTCCGGGCCCACGGATCCAAAGACCGCCGTGCTCAGCGTCTCCCGCACTCCCCATCCTCCAATGGACGGGATTAGACCCGCTATGGAGAACAAGGTCGAGATAACGAAGAAGAACGAGAGGCTGATGCCGGTCTCCATGGCCCTCCCGCACAGCCAGTTGATGAGTACGTTAACCACGTTGAAAACGATCGAGACGCCAAATGCTCTGCCCACCGCCTTCCAGCCGCAGCCGGTCACCGCTGCGTAGACCTTAGCTAACGGGCCTTGACCCACCAGAGACAGCTTCGAGGGGAGACGGCCTGTCAACCAGCGCAACAAGCGGCCCTCAATCAGCAACGCGCCCCCAACCAGAATAGCGAGCATCAGACAGAGCAGCAGCCAAACCAGCCACCGCTCTATGCGTCCCATCTGGAACGGGAGGATCAGCAGACCGATGAAGGCCAGCATCATCAATCCGGTCAAGCGGTCGAGCAAGACAGTCCCAACGGCAGCAGAGGAATCGGTGTCCTCAGTTAGCTCAAGCGCCCGGATCACGTCGCCTCCGTACGTCGTCGGCAGAAACGTGCTGAAGAACTGGCCGACGAAGTAGAGATTCAACAGACGAGCAAATGGCACAGCAAGGCCGAGGCCGCGTATGAGAACCAGCCAGCGGTAAGCCCGGATGATCAGGCTGAGTAGAAACAGCGCCAAAGCGGACAACAGGTAACGCAGATCGCTCTGTCGTAGCTCTCTCCAGATCGCGCCTGGATCGTTTGTCCACAGCACAAACGCCAGCAGGCCGACACTGACGACCACACGCAGGATACTCAACAATCGCTTATTCACTCTGATACCTCCGACGAGTATAACAACAGATGGTCTGCTGTCAATGCAGACAGGCGCTCTCCTTTGTCCGTATCATAGTATAGCCCCATCTGAAGCGTATACGCTTCAGGTAGCGACTCACCCGGAAGAGGCAAGGTGTGCTTCTGGACAATCAAGTCACCCGCCGACCAGCCCTGCGGCGGGCTGCCAAGGCCATCGTGTTGAGATATGAGGTTGCCATGCTGATCCAGCAAATGGATGAAGACCTTGAGTCGATCCACAGGAGGCGACTGAACACGCCAGTATGTGAGAAGCGACAGAACATCCCCCCCAGCGGGGGAAGCCAGAGGGGGGGAGAACCCAACCACTCCCGTCTCATCCCCCCCAGCGGGGGGGAC
>CAYQZG010000218.1:0-3348 GCA_964421785.1 uncultured Anaerolineales bacterium | reverse complement strand
CCAGAGGGGGGGAGAACCCAACCACTCCCGTCTCATCCCCCCCAGCGGGGGGGACCAGAGGGGGGGAGAACCCAACCACTCCCGTCTCATCCCCCATCGCTGAGGGAGATCGCAACCATTCATACCCGACAAAGGCCAATCGTCCACCAAATGAGACAGGCAAGGTGACCGCTGTCGACCCGGGGACCGACGTACCGTCAGGCAGAGCGGCTTCGCTCTCCAGACGCCCCAAGTGCTCATCCAGAGCCGCGCGGTCTGGAAGAACGTAGCTGGCAAAATGGTCGTTCCGCTCGACGTCAGACCATGCTATAAGTCGCTCCCGCAGATCGCCCTGCTCGTCAAAAGGCACGATCCGAGGCACCAAGACCCTGGCCGGGCGACTATCAGGGATGACCAGCGTCTGGCGAGAATCGCACAAACGGACATGCTCCACGCTCGTCCGAGTCGTAAATGCCAGGGTCGGCCGATCCAGCACACCCACGGAGAGCCCTGCAACAGTTACGGACGAATGAGAGGCCAGCGTATCCAGCCGGTGCCCCACGGCAGTCAAATCCGTCTGATACAAGTAACGGACGTCCTCCCGGCGCGACCAACGTATGAAGTAGTCGTGCACAGTCCGGGAAAAGCATGGGAGAAGCAGGAGAGAGACGAGGGTGGGCAATAGAACAGAAGCACGCTGTTGCCATAAACGGACAGCTGTACCCTCCCCCAGGGGGGGAGGGCTAGGGAGGGGGCTCAGCCCGCGCTGCTTGACCCAACGCCCAACCTCTGTGACCGCAATCGCCGGGAAGACGAAAACCACCACCAGGCCGAGGATATCGCGGATAGAGCTGGGAGCGTCGGAGACCATAGCAGGTGGAGCATGGGAACTCAAGATGCTGGGAACCAGCGCACCGACCAGCCAAATGAGGAGGAAACCGTACCGAGGCGCACGCCAACGCCACAACGCGATCAAAACACCAACCCAGAAAGAGATGGCGCTGATCAGATCGACAAACACCGGGCGGCCGGGGAGACCCTGATGAAACCAGGGATCTCCGACGAAGGTGAAGAACCCGAGATTGGTGATCAGGTTCCGCCACACCAACGAAGGATCACCTGCAAGCAAGCGATCCAAAGGCTCTCGCACCTCGAAGACACGCTCCTCCGCACTGGGATGCGTGGCAAGCCACAGCAGTAGCGGAGTGGCAACCAGAGCCGCGGTGAGGAACAGGCGAAGAACCGGAGACCAAGGAAAAGAGCTAGGTCGACTCACTCCAAGAAGATAGATGATAAGAGCTGCCAAGATGAACGGCAGGACGCGAGCCGCCATATACGTATAGAGGCTCAGGCCGAGAAAGGTCCCCGCGAGCAACCAGTCTCTGGGCTGACGAACCGTTGGCTCAACACTAAGGCCAACGGTCCGAAAGAAGAAGTAGACGGATAGAGCAGAGGTGAAGGGGAGTGCCATAGCGCGCAGTCCAACACGAGCATAGAAGAGGGGCCAAAAACTCACGCTCAGCCAGGCGATGGTCAGCAAGGCCGTAGCAGAGTCAAAGAGACGGCGCATCAGAGTATACACCACAGCGACGGTCAGGAGGCCAAATGCAAAAGAGGGCCAGCGAAGCCCCAGCCAGTTTTCTCCAAAGAGACCCACTGTTCCAGCTTGGACGTACTGGTAGATGGGTTCATGGCCACCCGTGCCTACCTGGGACGCCTCTCCCACTGGAGCTTCGGTGAAGTAGATGGCATGATGACCACTCAAGATGCCTCGTGCCACCAGACCATTGATGATCTCGTCGTGAGAAAGCCCAGGCGGCACACCGCCGAGATCCCAAAGGCGCAGTCCCGCGGCCAAGAGCATGACCAAGGTAACCAGCATCCACTCTTTATGCCTACTCATCGCTCACAACCCCGGTGCGACGCACTTGCCGTCAGTGCGTTGCACCTCCCACATCCACTCTTTCCGTCTACTCATCGCTCACAACCCGTATCTTGGTCAAAAGCACCCGGTTGCCCAGGTGACGGCCATCCTCAGCCAGAATCTTCAAGCGACTGTGATCCGGCGCGTGCAGACCCAACTCCAAGTCGTAGAAGCCAAGGGGCGTTGCCTCCGCCAGCGTGAGCTCTCGCTCCTCTTTCACCACCGAACCCACCTCCCACCGGTTGGTGCAAACCGCTTGGTCTGTGAGCGGGCTATCGCTATTGGCCCAGATCTGGTTCTCAGCACCCAGCACGTGAACAAAAACCTCGTAGTTGACATCCATGGGGTTCAGCGCCTGCCAGTAGAGGGTCAGACCGATCGTCTCACCCGGCTGCGCCACTCTCCGATCCAGGTTATAGCCGATGAGCGCGACCTTGTCGCCGAAGTTCGTGCTCATTGGATTGGGTACCTCCCCCGGCCGAGCGCGGACGCTGATCTGAGTCAACTGAAGAGCGTTCATTCCGTCCCCAGTAATGAGGCGAGGCCCATCGGGGACATAGAGCCCCACCTGGACGTACCCTTGATCCGGCGCATAGGCTGTCTCTGGTATGTGCACCCGATAGACGTCAGCGAAGACCGCCCCCGGATCCCACGCCGTCGTCGGGTAGCGACCTAAGCCGGGATAGGTATCACGCTGAGCGATCATCGCCCCTGTATCGCTCATAAGGTGAACAAAGACAACGTGATTCCGCTCGGTTCGAGCCAGCGCCTTCCAATAGAGCGTGACCTCAACCACAGCCCCGGGAGTGAGATCTCTTGGGGTGACCTGATAGCCCAACAGACGGGCTACAGCCGCCTCTGCAGTCCCCCCTCTTGAGCGGAAATCAACGCGCATAGGATTCGGTATGGCTTCGATCTCGGATGGGCTCAACCGCTGAGGAGGCGCGAACGCCGGCACCAGAATCCCTCCCAGAGCGTAGACGCCCAGGACTACCATGGTCGTCGCTGTGACCAGCGACAGGGGCCACCCCGCCTGTGGTGAGCGCCCCGACGCGTTGGGCTTGATCAAAGGTGACCGCTGTCGCCCCCCCACCCCGGCAGATCGCCCCGAGACGGAGGGCGGTGCGTTGCACGTTCCGTGCGTGCGACGCACCTGTCGCCCCCTCACCCCGGCAGATCGCCCCGAGACGGAGGGCGGTGCGTTGCACGTTCCGTGCGTGCGACGCACCTGTCGCCCCCTCACCCCGGCAGATCGCCCCGAGACGGAGGGCGGTGCGTTGCACGTTCCGTGCGTGCGACGCACCTGTCGCCCCCTCACCCCGGCAGATCGCCCCGAGACGGAGGGCGGTGCGTTGCACGTTCCGTGCGTGCGACGCACCTGTCGCCCCCTCACCCCGGCAGATCGCCCCGAGACGGAGGGCGGTGCGTTGCACGTTCCGTGCGTG
>CAYQZG010000217.1:0-4988 GCA_964421785.1 uncultured Anaerolineales bacterium | reverse complement strand
GCTCCAGCCGCTTTGCTTCCTGCGCTTCCATAGTTTGCCGGTGAGAAAAGGCTCTCTCGTCGTGCATGCGCATCTCAGTCCTCAGTCACCAGGATTGTGGTCGATCCATGTCCCACGGTGCCCCGCCCTTCTTGCAGGGCGTGCCATTCGTTTAGGATGATTAGCAAGCGCTCGATGTCTTTGGCGCTCTGCCGCCGCACCTGTCGTGGCGTCCAGCCGAACTCTCGGCACAGCCGGAAAGTGGTCACGGCCTCAGCCGCTTTGCTTCCATGGTGGACCTGACTGCCCTGCAGGGCGCCTAAGATCTTTTTTTTTCTGTCGTCGTGAGGCCGTTGATGCGCTGGGCGGCGCCCAACAAGGCATCACCTCTGGTAGCCGGTAGATTCCGCAGGTTATCCAGCGTGATCTCAAAAGGGGCCTCCACTAGAGTCGCCTGCACCATCAGCTCGTTGAACAGAGCCATCCCCACGCGAAAGCTGTCGGTGGCTGGCTCGTAGACCACGCTGCGGCTGCTGGCGTCGTTTTTCTCTCCCCAGGTCCACTCCCTCAGCACGTAGCTGTCTCCGTCGAACGTCAGGTGATAGGTCTCGGTGCGAGGGTCGAAGTGGGGATCCAATCCCGTCAGGGTGACTGTCGTAAACGTAGCGCCCCCCGCTTGTTCCCCATCCACCAGGCCGTTGACCTGCTGGGCCAGGCGCAAGAGCTTGTCGCCCAGGCTCGCCCTCAGCTTCCTCAAAGCCGAGGGGCTCGAATCCAGCGACTGACCGGCCACTGTGGCCTCAACCAGCGAGGCAGCCAGCATCGACTCGTTGAAGCGAGCCGTCTCGACGCGAAACCCACCGGTGTGCTCGTCGAAGACGACGCTGGCGTCGGTGGCGTTGTTCTTCTGCCCCCAGGTCCACTCCCGAAGACGGTACGTGCCGGCGCTGTCTTTGAAGGTGTGAAGTCCCGTCTCCGTGTCGTAGGTCTGTTCGAACGTCACGCTGCTACACCTCCCTCAGCCCCGTTGAGGTGCCTGGCACTTGTCGTTAGTGCCTGGCACCTTACACCAGGCACCTTGCGTTACGTTACTACTCTTCCCTCACCCTGGTCGCTGTGAACGTGTAAGTCGTCACCGCTACGCCGTTGGCGTCCAGCCCAAAGTCCTTGTCTTCCAGGTAGCAGCCGTCGAAGGTCACTGCCTGGACAGCTTGAGTCATCCCCAGCTCCTTCTTCAGGTTGGCCACGATCTGGAAGGAGGTATTGTTGAGCAAGTGTTCATTGAGAGTGGTGTTGGTGGATTTGACCTTCAACGTGCCCCGGACCACCTTCAGGCCGAAGCTGACGTCGATGCGCTCGTCGGTGCCGATGGCTGGAATGTCCTCCTGGTGCTTGATCTCCTGGTAGGTGATGGACTGTAACCCTTCAATGGACTCCCCATCGAGGAGCACGCTGCTTCTGGTAGCCGTTAGTATGTTTGGCATTTCTCCCTCCCTTACACCTCGACGGTGATGGTAGCGTAAATGTAGTCAATGGCCCGCACGGGCCTGACGGCGATGTCCACCCGCACGATACCCTGACCAAAGTCTTGCTCCGAGGAGTAGACGTCGACCTTGAAAGACGGCTCCTCGCCATCCACGCTGGGAACAATGGCGCCCTCTTTCTCCATCCCCAAGAAGAACTCGGTGATCTTCTGCTTCAGGGCCATGCGGCCATCGGCGGTGTTCAAGGTGCCGATGAAGAGATCTGCAATGCCCTTGACCCCTCTCACAGCGTGGTCGGCCACTCGGGTCACACTGATCTGCTCGCCGGAGGTGGAGATGCCCTTCTCCACCACGATACCCCGCTCCCGCTGCAACTCCATGGCCAGGATGTTGGCCTGGAGGAGGGTACGCAGCTGGGAGGGAGAGTAGGCATATTCGAGCTTCGGAACGCCGCTGATGCGCTTGAAGGTGGGCGATTCGTAGTAGGATAGACTGCCGATCAGTCCGGCCACCGCGCCCACTACGCCGTGGGGCGCCACGAGCACGAACCGGTCGCTGGCCAACGGCATGGCCCGGTCGGCGATGGCTGCCGTATCATCGTTATCGTCGGGGGTGATGGTGCCCAGACCGATCCTGTTCTTGGCCTCGTCGCTCATGCGCGAGCAGTGAGCGTCGATATGGGCGTGGATGGTGGCCGCTTCGTCGTCCTCGCCGTAGAAGGCTGTGGGCAGCGAAGCCATCACCAGATCTACGTGGGGCATTGCCTCCAGCTCGTCAACGGCGTCGGTGAACGCGCTCTCGTCGGGATCCGTGCCCTGATCGTCCTCCATGACGAGATACTCCCCCTCTGCCGGCAGGCCGCCCAAGGTAGGCTCATATAGGTCGATGGCCTTGACCAGGGATTTGGCGTTGTCGTTGATGGCGAAGACCAGGTAATTGGGATCGTCGGGGTTCATGGTCATGCCCTCATAATCCTCGGCGATGCGGGTGCCGCGGTAAACGCGGAGATCCACAGTCCCCGCTTCTGCCCCTTCCATCACCCGGGCCTTCAGGTTCAGGTCGTTGCCGGCCGCACCCCGGGACTTGGCCTCCAGCTTCATGACGTGATCGGTATCGCCCTCTGTCTGGGGCAGGTAGAGGTGAGCCGCCGCTTCGTCCGGCCGGGCGTCGGCGTCGTAGGGGACGAAGTCCGTCTGTGCCAGCGGGGCCGGCAGGTTGACCAAGCGCTCCGGGTCGATGGCAGTGACCAGGGTCGAGTCGCGATTGATGACGTCGAAGAGATATTTGGCGTCGCCCGGGGCCATCACCAGGCTGGTGAAGGCCTCGTCAATCTCTCCGTAGCTCAAGGCGAGGTCGACGCTGGTTACGTCGCCGCCACTGTCCTTGTTCTCCTTGATGGAAGCCGTGATGTCGTTGGCCCAAGTTCCCTTGGCTCGGGCTTGCAGCCGGGCTACTTCGGCGCCCTCCGTGTCGGTCAGCTTGAGGGTGGCTTTGCTGGCCCCATCGTCGTCAACCCGCACGACCGCCAGTTCGAAGATGCCGTTCATAATGGCCTGCTTGGCTTCGGGCATGCTATAGGCGCTGGCCGGGCCAAAGGTTCCCAGAAAGGCTGGCCAAGAGCTGACGGGGGTTGGCACGTCTATGGATCCACGGTCGGTGATGCCTACCAGGCCCAACACTCCGGATGGAGCGACGGCTGGAGCGACGATCTCCTTCACCACCTTTATTTCTACACCAGGTAGTATTCTAGCCATTTTTCCTCCTTTTCACCACTATCGGAAAAGCGAAGCGTCCTCCTCAGAACTGGCGGCGCGGTTGGTGATCCTGTCGAACTACAGGACAGGCCCTCCGGTGTGCACCGTGGTGCCACCGGCACCCGCCGCCTAATCCAATTCCATCCCCACCGACGGGGTGTCTTCAAGGACAGACGTGCGTACGAGCTTCAGGCTGGCGTGTTTTCCTCCTTCCATGTCTCAAACAACTCGTCGAAGTGGCTCTGGTGTTCGACGAAGAAGCGATCGAAGCGATCGAAGGCGTCTTGCACAAGCTGCTCGAATCGCTCTGGGGTCACGACGCGTTTGACGAGGCTTAAGTCAAAATCCCCCACCTCCTCCGGCAACATCCTGTAGATACTGTCGGCGATGGTTTTCTTGTTCGCACCTCTGATGCGCTCTTGTATTTCGTCCACGCCTCTCTCGCTCAGTCGATAGGCAGCGCATATCCCCTTGAAGATGATGGGCAGCAGTGCTGCCTCAATGGCGGCCTCGAATGGGTACCCCTGCCTCTCCCGCCTCAGCCTGGGGTAGAGCACCACCCCCAAAGCAAAGAGCCCGCTCGTCACCGCGATACCGACGAAGAACATCACCAGTGCGTTTGAATCCATAGGTTGCCTCCTCTAAACGACCGCACGTCGTCTGCCCTCGTGCTACCTGACGTCGCTGACTACGCCAGATAGACTTGAGCCTACATCTTCTTCTTTCCAGGCGATCCTGTCTCATCGCCCATATTCGCTGTAGTATCGGAAACTTTCCCGGTCTCTCCTTCCTCAGGTGGGGAGGTCACGTGCTTGGCGATGATAGGCAGCAACTGATCCAGCCCGAGAAAGTAGGTTTTCTCTCCACTCTGCACGTATTCAACCCAGCCTCGATAGTCAGTTGCAGCTGGGGTAACTTGCTTCTTGATCCGAACGACGAAGGAGAAAACCTGCAATCCAACCCCCTCAAGCGTCATCAGGTTCGGCGGTCTGAGTAAGGGCCAGCGGCTGGGCGAAACCAGCTTGGCGGTTCCCTCGGCTCTTCAGGGCGATAGCTGCCATCCCGAAACGCCGCCGGATTGTCGGGCGCCGCGTGTGCGGGCTGATCTGTTTGGCCTCAAATCATAGAGAAGGTGCGGACAGCGCCTCTTTTTTCGACGATAAGCTCTCTGGATGGAAGGGGGCGAATTCGCCAAGCGTGATCGGGAGCGCAGCGGTCTAAGCCGGGCGGAGGCCGCCTGGTCGCTTCCCTGCCGTCGGGACGACGGCGCTCCAGCCGCTTTGCGGGCGGAGGCCGCTGCGCTTACTCTTTCTAGGGCGGATGCCGCTGCGCTTACTCTTTCTAGGGCGGATGCCGCTACGCTTACTCTTTCTAGGGCGGATGCCGCTACGCTTACTCTTTCTAGGGCGGAGGCCGCTGCGCTTACTCTTTCTATAGCGGAGGCCGCTTGTCTTACTTGTCCAGTACATCTTACATCTACTTAGTCACAGTGTCATTACAGAGATGTTACAACATTGTCACAAAGAGACAGGAAGAGCGATGGGATGGAGAAAGAGAGTTGTTATTGGACAGGGGGATTAGGGGTGAAGCGATGCAGGAGGGGCGTGGGAGATCGGATGGAGCCGGCGGATGCCGGGCGGAGGTCGCCTGGTCGCTTCCCTGCCGTCGGGACGACGGCGCTCCAGTCGTTTGCCGTCGGGACGACGGCGCTCCAGTCGTTTGCCGTCGGGACGACGGCGGTCCAGTCGTTTGCCGTCGGGACGACGGCGGT
>CAYQZG010000216.1:0-5042 GCA_964421785.1 uncultured Anaerolineales bacterium | reverse complement strand
CTAGGCGCGCGGGAACCCGGTATGGAGCGCCGTCGTCCCGACGGCTTTCCCCCCTTGTCTCCCAGGCGCGCGGCCAGCTGCGCGCGGAGCTCGAGGGCCTAGAGGCGGAGATCATGCTGGGGACGATGCCGACGAGGAGCGCATCGTGGACCACCTGCGCCGCATCGGCGAGGCGGACCCCGACGTGTTGGAGCTGGTCCTGACCGGCCTGCGCCACACCCGGAGCGAGGCACAGGCCTTCGTGCAGAGCGCGATTGAGCGCGCGAGCGGGTGACGCGCAGGCGCCGCACGCCCGCCTCCACCTCTTCGGAGGAAAGCGAGGGTATTCTTCGCTCAATGCCTCGCGAGGCCATAACCTCTTTGAGCTCCTCACGCGAAAGGCCAGCAATCTCGGCCGCTCTGCCCAGGGAGATCTCCTCACGTTTGTACAGCGAGAGAGCAATCTCCACCTTCAACTCCGGCCGCAACGTCAGTAGGCTGCGATAGGCCGACCTCTTCAGACTCTCCTCGTCTTCAAAGACGCCCTGATCGATCAAGATATCTAGTCGCTCTGCCAGTCTAGGATGCTTCATCTCGCTACTCCTTTGCCGTGCGAAGGTGAGAAACCGGCGCAAAACGCCTCCAAAGATTCCTCCTGGGACCACGCTTCCGCCAAGCTGCCCCTGCGCGCCACAGTGCGCAGGGCATGACTGTGCCTATTATACCACTTGCGCTCAGAAGGAAAACAAGCAATGCGGCTGGGTTTTCGAAGCAGCTCGGGGAGGGGAGATCACCCTCCGGTCCTCCCTCTCTTGGCAATCCACCCACCGTTTCCCCCTCTTGCGCTAGCTGATGTGCGGGCGTCAGCGAGCTTCCGGGGTCAGCTTCCAGCGCACCCAGGCCAACGCGTCACCCGGCGTGCCTATGCGTATCCCCGCCTTGGACGTCACGTGGGGATCATCGATGACATGGCGTCGATTGAAGGTTGCAATGAAGCCGACGTCTGATTTCATAGCTGCGACGACGATGGCGACATCGGGGAGATGGGAGCAACAGAGCCCGGGCCGCTCCGGTCGAGGAGGCAACACCGGCGAACAGAGCACTACTGTCCAGGAATACGTCAATCCTGGACATAGTGCTCACGGTAGTAGGCCTCTCGCTCCTCGTCCAGCGTCTCGAGGATCTCGTCCACGGTCACCCCATGCTCTTCCATCAGACGCGCGACCTGGTCTCCCAGATGCGCGACGCGCGAGACCTGCGAGGTCAGCAGGAACGATCCTTCACCGAGATCGACCAAGGTGAAGGCATCACCCTCGTCAATGTCGTAGCGCCGACGGAGTTCGGCGGGGAGTGTCAGGACCCCTCTTCGCCGGATCTGAACGGTCATTGTGGTCATACCCACCTCCTTGTACAGAAATCCTGAGAATCCGATAATCCATTATGCTTCAAAGACTTGCGAAAGGCAAGGGGATGGCTCCGCTCAAATCGGTCAAAAGCGAGGTGTCCTCAATCCCAAAGCCGCCCAAAGAACATCCATGACCAGGCAGCACTCAAACCAAGAGGTACTGTCGCCAGGCCCTTGCCGGTCGCGCGGCTGGCGCTCAGAATCTCCTCAGCCAGCCAGGCCGGCGCAGCCTCCACGATCGCTCGCAGCCGACGTCGATACGCCTGCAACAGGAACCAGACCTGTACTCGCTCGATAGGCCCGGTCGGCTCTACAGTCTCCAGGGTTTCGATGGCCCGGGCGAGGGTCTAGTACTACAACGTGACTTCTGGTCTGCAAGACTTCCGAAGTCTTTCATCGTGCCCTCTCAAGGCGCCGAACGCTCCCAGAGGCGGGTCCGATTGCCTTCTCTGGGCAGCTTACAAGACTTCGGAAGTCTGTCGTTGCTCAAAGTGACGTTGTAGTACTAGACCCGCTCTAGGACTCTCTCAGTCCAGTGGCTGCGCTAGCTCACATCCGCATCCTTGGAGCTCCCATCGCCCTCCGCCTTAGCCTTCATCTCCTCATAGACCTCTCGCGGAAACACGGCGCTGGGCTGCGGCGAAAAAGAGAGCCCATAGACGTGCCCACAACTGAGGCACGTGATCTCCGTACCTTCCAGTTCCAGATGATCCATGCGCGCCTCGCCGCACTCTGGACAACGGTTGAAGTAGTCCTTCTTGGTCATCGCTCCTCCTCAGCCACGTAATGCTCAACCCCCATGTGCCACGTACACCTCGGCCAACAGCTGCTCCGCCTTCTCCACGCCGCGGCACATAGTCTAGACCTTTGGGGTTTTCGCGCAGCGCATCACGACCCCAAGAACCTCGTCACCGCACACAACATGGCGCGCTGCGAGCTGTCACACAGAAACCCCAAAGGTCTCGGACGTCAAAACCCTTGTCCCTGCTCACCCGGCCCCAACGGTTGCCCCGCCGGGGCAAAGGCCCTACCTCACCGCGCCGCGCTCAGGGCATAGGTAAAAGCGATTCAGCCCACCAGCGTGCAACCGGATCCTTGATGAGATAGATCTCAAGCACGTCATTCTCGACCTGGAAGGCCCGACCAGCTGATGCCTGCCTTCTCACCAAGCGCCCCCGAGGCCCTTTTCTTGTTCCCTTGTCCATCCATTCAGTTCGGCCAATCGGCCTTCAGACAATGCGGCCGATAACACCTAGTGAGCGCGCGCCATCAGCGGCAGATAGACCGTGAACGGCCACTGACCCAGCCGAAACACGCCGCCACCGTCGGTCCCGGCGTAGAGGACATACGGCCTCAGCGGGTCGACGGCCAGGGCCCGCACGTAGGGAGCGCTGAGACCAGCGTTGATGGCAGTCCAGCTCTCCCCACCGTCTTCGCTCTTGAAGACGCCGCCGCCGTGAGTCCCGGCGTAGAGCGTCGAGGGTGCGCTCGGGTCGACCACCAGCGCCCTGACTCTCAGATGGGTCAAGCCCGCGTTGACCGGGCTCCAGCTCCCCCCGCCGTCCGTGCTCTTGAACACACCGCTGCGCGTGCCTGCAAAGACCGTGGTCGGCGTCGCCGGGTCGATGACCACCGATCGAACCTCGCTGGCGGTCAGGCCCACGTTGGCCTCCTCCCAGCTCCCGGCCCCATTCGTGCTCTTGAAGAGCCCGCCTGTATGCGTCCCAGCATAGAGCGTGGACGGCGTCGCCGGGTCGATGGCCAGGCTCCAGACGATAGTAGCGGACAGGCCGACGTTGGCCGGGGCCCAGCTGTCGGCGCCGTCGGTGCTCTTGAAGACACCATTGCTCGTCGCGGCGTACAGGATGGACGGCGTCGCCGGATGGATCGCCAGATCGATCACGTCGACCGTGACGAGGCCCGTGCTCGCGTTCGCCCAGCTGCTGCCACCGTTAGTGCTCCTGAATACCCAGCCCCCCACCGTGCCGGCGTAGAGGGTGGCCGGGTCGGTCGGGTCGATGGCCAGGCAGTAGACGGAGAGGCGGGTGATGCCGACGTTGATGGAGGCCCACGTCCCCCCGCCGTCGTCGCTCTTGAACACCCCCCCGCCCCACGTGCCGGCGTAGACCGTATGCGGCGAAGCGGGATCGACCGCCACAGCATAGGCGTCGGTGCCGCTCAGACCGGCGTCGGCCGGGACCCAGCTATCGGCGGCGTCGTTGCTCTTGAACATCCCGGCGGCGCCTGTCCCAATGTAAAGGGTGGACGGCGTCGCCGGATCGATGGCCAGGACCATCGCACCGAGGTAGCTCAGCCCGATATTGGCCGCGTCCCAACGCTCGGCGCCGTCGGTGCTCTTGTATACCCCGCTGTTCGTCGCCGCGTAGAGAGTGGTCGGCGTCTCCGGGTCGACGGCGAGATCGTAGGTGTACGTCGTGATCAGATCCGTACCGGCTGGGCTCCAGGTACCCCCGCCATTGGTGCTCTTGAAGGGCCCGCCGGGCGTCGCCGCGTAGAGGGTGGTCGGCGTCTCCGGGTCGATGGCCAGCGCCCGAATGATAGTCTCCGACAGGCCCACGCTCGCAGGGTTCCAGCTCTCGCCGCCGTCCTCGCTCCTGAAGACACCGCCGCCCAGCGTGCCCGCGTAGAGAGTGGTCGGTGTCTCCGGATCGATGGCCAGGGCATCGACCTGAACCTCGGTGAGGCCCGTATTCGCCGGGTTCCAGCTCTCCCCACCGTCGTCGCTCCTGAAGACACCGCCGCCCAGCGTGCCCGCGTAGAGGATGGCGGGCGCCGAGGGGTCGATGACCAGGGACCGCACCCTGTCCGCCGTCAGGCCGCTGCTGGCGGGGCTCCAGCTGCTGCCAGCGTCCGTGCTCTTGAAGACGCCGCCGTCGTCGGTCCCCGCATACACCGTGGACGGCGTGATCGGATCGATGACCAGAGTCTCAATCCTGGTGGCGGTGAGGCCTGTGCTGGCGGGGCGCCAGCTCCCGGCGCCGTCGGTGCTCTTGAAGACACCGCCGCCATCGGTGCCCGCGTAGAGGGTAGCCGGCGTAGCGGGGTCGATGGCGAGAGCCTGGATTCTGCCGCCCTCGGGTCCGTTGCTGGTCCAGACGTTCGCGCCGGCGGAGACGTGGCCGCTGGGGCCGACGGTCAGCAGGACCAGAAAAGCGATGAACAGAACGTACCGACGCAAAGCTGCACAGCGCATAGTGACCCTCCTTCTACACCCGGGCCTGTTCCGACTCGTTGAACACCTCGTGGGACCGCCCCTCGTAGACGCGCAGAGTCTTATCCTCGGAGCTGGCCCTGTCGTAGAGACTCTTTGCTCTTACCGACCGCTGTCCTCATCCCAACTGATCTCACTCCTGCATCGCATCGCGCTGCCCGTTAGCCGTGAACCGCAGTGCCTAGTATATCACAACTCGGAGCGCTTGTCTGTAGTCAAAGTGCGCTTCCAACGCACTTCTCGTATCAGCCATCGGTTTCAACCGTTGGCTTCTCACCCACGGCTTCCGCCCCTCGTTCCCGTCAGCGTCACAGGCCACCAGATGCACCAACTGATGCCCCCGCTCACCCGGCCAGGACCACCTGTCTCTCGACCTTTGGGGTTTTCGCGCAGCGCATCACAACCCCAAGAACCTCGTCACCGCAC
>CAYQZG010000215.1:1839-5053 GCA_964421785.1 uncultured Anaerolineales bacterium | reverse complement strand
GTCTTGCAGACCTCGGAAGTCTCTTGGCGGGAAATGAGGTTGTAGTACTAGGCGGCATCCGCCCGGCATCCGCGTGAACGATAGGGAGGCTACCCGTCCCCGGGTTCACCATCGAAAGGAGAGAGACCGACCTCGGCCCTGGCCTTCAGCTCAGCCAGGGCCTCCCGAGCTCCCCTTCGCACCCCCGGGGACAGGTCCAATTCGGCGAACTCGTCCTCGTCTAGCACCTTCATCTCTCCACCGGGATCTACCCACAGATCCAGTGCCAGATCCTCGGCGGAGACCTCGTCCTCGGTGATCCGAGCCGGGCGTGTCACGTTGCAGTACCATCCCTTGAGACGGCCGTCCTTGGCCCGAATCTCGAAGACGTTGTACCATCGATCAGCATAGAAAGTCTCTATCCAACCATCGCCCGGCTCAAGCACCACGAAACCTAGGTCCATGACCTCTCGATCCCACGAAGTACGGAGCACGATAGCGTTGCCACGCCGTGCGATCACCTCTCCCGGATAGGAGATGACCTCGTGTCCAGCATGATCGAGCTTGCGAACAGTGACGTCCTCCATACCGTGGCATGCTACCGGAACCCCGCCATACCTGCAAGAGCGTATCGAAAGCAAGCGCGGCGGGTTATCATACCTGAATACCCAGCGCCCCAACGTTCAAACATTCAAACGTTCAAACGGAGGTAACATGACTAAGAAGCAATTGGAAGAGAAAAAGTGGGCCACGACACGCTGGGCCCTCATCCTAGGTGCATCGAGCGGGTTTGGCGCGGCTACATCGCGTGCACTAGCCGAGAGAGGGATGAATATCTTCGGCGTCCACCTGGACCCTCGGTCCCGGCTCGCTCGTGCGAATGAAGTCATCGCCGACATCGAGAGGACCGGAAGCAAGGCTGTCTTCTTCAACACCAACGCAGCCTCCGCCCGCAGGCGAGGGCGCGTGCTGGATCAGATCGAGGAAATACTGGCCGACGACCCAGCCGACAGCATCCACTTCATGCTCCACTCGCTCGCCTTCGGGAGCCTCCTCCCCTTCATCGCCGAGGACCCCGGCGAGGCGGTAAACGAATCACAGATGGAGATGACGCTCCGAGTGATGGCACACACCCTCGTCTACTGGGTGCAGGACCTCGTGCGACGCAACCTGCTGTCCCGTGGCAGCCGGGTCTATGCCCTCTCCAGTGAGGGTGCCGAGCGGATGGCTCCCAACTACGGGGCGGTGTCGGCAGCCAAGGCCGCCTTGGAGAGCCATATGCGACAGCTTGCCTTGGAATTGGGTGCGCAAGGTATCGCCGTGAACTGCCTCCGCCCCGGGGTGACCGACACGCCAGCGCTGCGAGCCATACCGGGGCACGAAGCCTACAAGGAGGAGGCGCTGAGGCGAAACCCCGGCAACCGCCTCACGACGCCCGAAGACATAGCGAACACCCTAGCCGTCCTGGCCGACCCGGAGATCACCTGGATCAGCGGCGCGATCATCCCGGTGGATGGTGGTGAGCGTATCGTCGGATAATTTGACATTCCCTTGTGACGTGATAGAATAAGCTTTCGCAAGCCTTCGCTTTGGCGAACCGGTCTTAACATCCTTGGAGGTGCGCAGAGTGTAGCGAATCCGCTTTGCATCCAGCTGTGTCCGAGGTTCCCGAACCCGACATTGTCTGCGCGCTTCTGGGTGGCAGGCAAGTCGGGTTCTTTGCGAAGGTTAAGTAATTGATATAGGAGCAAGTTAAGCCGATGAATGAGGAAACCCTACCGATCAACGAAGAAGCTGCCGACCAAGAAGAAGCCGTCTCAACAATGATGGATCAGTTTGAGGAGTACCTCAGCGAGGGTGAATACGATTACCAGCTGCCCAAGCGCGGGGACATCCACACTGGCATCGTCATTGAGATCGGCGACCGCGGGGCCATCGTCGATGCTGGGTTCAAACGCGATGGCATCGTCCCAGCCGGCGATCTAGACCGCTTGGATGAGGAAACCCGCGCAAGCATCCAACCTGGAGACGAAGTCACGGTGACGGTGAGAAAGCCCCAGGACGATGAAGGGCGTCTCATCCTCTCCGTCTACCAGGCCTTGGTGCGGGAGGATTGGCGTAAGGCCGAGCGGATGATGGAAGAGAGCGAGCTCTACGAAGGCACGATATCTGGCTTCAATCGTGGCGGGCTTCTCGTGCCGTTCGGCAGAATCCGCGGCTTCATCCCCGCTTCTCACACAGTGGGCATGCCCAGAGGCCTCAAGGGAGAAGAACGCCGTGAGCGCCTGGCCGAGATGGTAGGGGACGAAGTAGGACTCAAAATCATCGAGGTCGATCGCCACCGCCGCCGATTGATCCTGTCGCAGCGCCAGGCGCGCCGAGCCTGGCAGAAGATCCAGCGTAAGCGCGTTATGGAAGAGCTGACCGAGGGCGAGAACGTCATGGGCACGGTCACGGGCATCACGGATTTCGGCGCCTTCGTCGACCTGGGCGGGGCCGATGGCCTCATTCATATCTCAGAGCTTTCCTGGAAACAGGTGGACGATCCTCGCGAGATCGTCGAAGTAGGCGACGAAGTAGAGGTCTACGTCCTCAACCTGGACTGGGATCGCACACGCATCGCCCTCAGCCTCAAGCGGCTGAAGCCGAACCCCTGGACTCAGGTAGCCGGTCACTACGAAGTGGGCCAGCTGGTCGAGGGCAAGGTCAGTCGCGTGCTCGACTTTGGCGCCTTCGTCGAGTTGGGCTTAGGTGTAGAGGGTCTTCTCCACGTCAGCGAGATGACCGGCGCGTCCCAGCTCAGCCCCACGGAGATCCTCAGCACGGGTCAGCAGGTGCTGGTGAAGATCATCGGCATCGATACCCACAAGCAACGCATCACGCTGAGCGCCCGACAGGTCCATCGGGATCAGTGGGAGCGCTGGATGGCGGAGAACAAGATCGCGGTTGAAGAGGAGCAGGAAGAGGCACCAGAGACTCGGGAGGAACCCCAGGAAGAGACTGCCGCCCCCGAAGCCGAGCAGATCGCAGAAGAGGAAACCGCCCTGGATGAGGCCGTCACCGCCGAGGACGTAGCCGAGGAACCACCCGTCGAGGACGAGACCGTCACCGCCGAGGACGTCGCCGAGGAACCACCCGTCGAGGACCAGGCCGTCACCGCCGAGGACGTCGCCGAGGAATCACCCGTCGAGGACCAGGCCGTCACCGCCGAGGACGTCGCCGAGGAACCACCCGT
>CAYQZG010000215.1:0-1739 GCA_964421785.1 uncultured Anaerolineales bacterium | reverse complement strand
CGAGGAACCACCCGTCGAGGACCAGGCCGTCACCGCCGAGGACGTCGCCGAGGAACCACCCGTCGAGGACCAGGCCGTCACCGCCGAGGACGTCGCCGAGGAATCACCCGCTATAGAAGGAGTAAGCGAAGGAAGCAAAGCGGCTGAAGCGGCATCACCCACCGAGGACGAGGCCGCAGGTGAAGAGGCCCCCCAGGAAGACACTGAGGAAGAAGAGGAAGAGACCGAAACAGAGGAAACCCCCGAGGCGGAGCTCGAAGAAGAGCTCGCCGCACCCGAGGAAGGTGCAAGCTAGAGATACTGGATCAGTGTCGCCTCCACTCTGGAGGCGACACGCCTATCTTCTTGCTAACGTCGTAAGCAGTCGCTAAGAGGAGAAGAAGCAGAAGGAATGGGTAAAGAAGAGAAGATCTATATGGAGGGCACTGTTGTTGAGGCGTTGCCCAACACACAGTTCCGGGTAGAGCTGGACAACGGTCACGAGGTATTGGCCTATCTATCGGGCAAGATGCGAAGGTACTACATCCGAGTGCTACTGGGTGATCGCGTCCGAGTTGAGCTGTCCCCCTACGATCTGTCACGGGGCCGCATCGTCTATCGATACAAGGCCTCAGATCGAAAGTAGCGTGGACCCCCACTATAGAAAGATAAGCGAAGGAAGCAAAGCGCCTAGGCGGCCTCCGTTACCGAAGCGGCCTCCGGGAGCGAAGCGGCCTCCGGGAGCGAAGCGGCCTCCGCCCGGCATCAGGCCCGCCTGGCAAGCAGGCTGACCCAATCGCCCCGTTGTCTCTGGTCAATCAGCTCAAGGCCATTTCGCTCAAAGGCCGCGGCAACGTCGGCGGTCTTGTCGCCAATGATACCGGCGGTGACTAGAACGCCGTCGGGCTGCAGCCGTTCTGAAAGTCCCCCCTCTACCATCTCCACGATGACTCGGGCTAGAATATTGACCACCACCAGGTCATACACCCCAGACACGTCCACCAGAGATCCCCGCCGCACGCTGACACGATCATCGACGTCATTGTCGATGACGTTGGTGCGGGCCACGTTCGCCGCCTGCTGATCGCTGTCCAGAGCCAGAACGCTCTGCGCACCCAGCTTCGCCGCCGCCACGGCAAGTATCCCGGAACCCGTCCCCAAATCTAACACCTTCATCCCGGGCTCGACGAACTCCTCCAGCGCACATAGGCATAACTGGGTCGTCGGGTGCAGACCGGTGCCGAAGGCCATGCCCGGATCAAGCTGAATGACGACATCTCCCGACCTCGCGTCGTAATCGAGCCAGGATGGACGAATCACAAGTCGTTCCCCCACACGCAGGACTTCCAGTCGTTCTTTCCAGGCCTCAGCCCAATCTTTTTCAGCAACATGGCGGAACGAAGGATCGGAAATCGGGCGTATCTGCCCCAGATGCCATAAACCTTCCCGAATGCCCTTCTTCTGGTCCCATAGGTCATCGGCGGCAGGTAAATAGCCTCTGACCACCACCGGACCCGTCTGCCAACCATCGGGGCCGCCCTCAATGACGACACCACCATGCGCGTACCGTGAAACAACCTCGGCAACCGCTTCCGCGGTTTCGTGGTCCACCTCAACGCTTACCTCGAGCCATTCCATGTCATCCACAGTCCTGGTACCCCTGGTGTCTTGGTACTACTACCTCATTTCCCGCAACAGACTTCCCAAGTCTGCACGACAATGCTAGACAGGCCTGGAATCGTTCTGTGAGCGCCTCTACA
>CAYQZG010000214.1:0-5060 GCA_964421785.1 uncultured Anaerolineales bacterium | reverse complement strand
CGTCCCCGGGCCGGACGCCCTGGCGCGCGCCCGGACGCGTACCGCTCAAAGAGACCGATCAGCTCTCGATTGGTGCGATCGCCGATACTATGAACGGCGACGGCCAGCCCGGCCCGATCCGCCTTTCGCACGGCCTCCGCGATCTCCTCCATCGGGGTGAGCGGCATACCGGCGTCGTCGGTGTCCTCATAGGGCTCGAGCATCCAGGCGGTGCGGGCACCCTGGCTGCCGTCGGCGAAGAGCTTGACGTGCCCCACGCGGAGACACTCGTCGCCGAAACCGGGACGCATACCCAGGGCAATCGCCTCATCCAGGCGCTCACCGGGAATGCCCATCCAGAGCCGGAGCTCGAGCTCGCCCGCCCTCTGCAACCTCTGGTAGGCGCGGAAGGCCGGCGGGCCGTCGGCCCCGCCCATGATGCGATGATCGTGCACCCCGGTCAGCCCCAGGCGATGAAGCACGCCGAAGCCCTCGCGCATGGCTGCAACAGCCTGCTCCTCGGGGGGCCTGGGGATCACGTCCCGCGCTAGGTTGATGGCCAACTCGCGCAGGATACCCGTCGGTCTGCCCGACTCGCCCCGGTCAATGCGCCCCTGAGGTGGATCTGGCGTTTCGGCGTCGATGCCGGCCTCCTGAAGCGCGCGGGTGTTGGCCACAGCCAGGTGGAGATCGCTGCGCCAGACAAGGACGGGATGATCGGGAGCGGCCTCGTCCAGATCGCCACGGGTCGGCATCTGTGGGTCGGGCCAGCGGGTCTCATTCCACCCTTGGCCGATAATCCAGTCACCCACAGGTCTGTCAGCCGCAGCCCCCGCCACCCGCCGGCGAAGGTCCTCCAGCGAGCGAGTGTCGACGAGGGAGAGCCGGCGGCGGCTGAGCGCCCAACCGTAGTAGTGGAAATGGGCATCCGTCAGACCGGGGAGCGTCAGGCGTCCACCGAGATCAAGCTGGCGCGTGCCGGGGCCGGCGAGCGCTCGAACCTCGTCGTCGCTGCCGACGGCCAAGAAGCGGCCACGAGCTATAGCAACCGCGGTGGCATCGGGCGTCTGAGGAGACTGCGTGTGCAGCTTCCCATTGTAGAGAATCAGATCGGGTGGGAAGGGACGGTCTCCCGACCGATCCCGACCCGTAGGGCGTTCAGCCATCGTTTACCTCCAGGGCTGGTAAAGTCACGATCAAAGCTAAGGGTATGCGTCTGGGCTTGATCTCGCTCCACGGGCGATCGCGGTTGAGCGATCGGAGAGAGCGAGACCTGAAGCAGTCGCCAAGGACTCGACCAACCGTGCAAGGGCTTGCACGACGCGCTTGATGCGCTCAGGATCGCCGTGAAAAGGCCTGGGCAGGGTGGCATCCTCGCGGCGTTCGACGACGCGGAGCAGAGGATGGAGCTCGATCTGGGCGGCGGGCACGCCTAGATCCTGCGAGACGAAACGGGTGATGGTCTGTTGATCGGCCAAGCCCCGCGCGGTGAACGTGTGATCGACGTCGAGGCGATCGGGGAAGGGAGCATCACGCTGAAAGCCACACGCCTCCAGCCCTTGGATGATCTCAGCCCGCTGCTCAGGGCAGCTCCGTCCCTCCATTGTGCCGAGCGCGACACCGAAGGGTCGATCCGGGGCCGTGCCGTGGATGTCAAACACGAACCGCACCCCATCCCGCGCCACGATGCGCCTCAAGCGTCGCTTGTACAGTACGTCGGGATACCAGTTGGGGTCGGTGGGAGAGCGACGGCGGGCGTAGAGGGCGTGAGCGCCGGTCAGGTTTGCCACCAGGCAGGCCATCGCGACCGTGAACTCCTCCTCTTCCTTCGCCTCCCCCCGACGCGTGTGGACGGCGCCGTGAGGCGCGGAGAGGAGGACGGGGGTAGAGCCCGAAAGCAGGCCGAGTCTGGAAGCTCCATCCCGGGGCGGCTCTTGATAGCGGACGTCAGCCTCCAGCTTCACCAGTCGCTCGAGTAAGTCTGACAAGAGGAGCCTCCTAGCGCGAATGCTCGCCCAGGAAGCTCATGAAGTGGATGCTCGTCTCGATGCCCCTGTAGAAATTGGGCAGATGGAATTTCTCGTTGGGGGAATGGAGCCGATCGTCGGGCAGGCCAAAGCCCATCAGGATGGTCTCCATGCCAAGCATGCTCTGGAACTTGGCAACGACGGGGATCGAGCCGCCGCGGCGGACGAGAAGCGGCGCCTGGCCAAACGCCTCCGCATAGGCCCGGGACGCGGCCTCCATCATCGGGCTGTCCCGGTCGACGATGGCCGGCTCACCGCCATGCAGGTCGCGAATCACTACCTGGACGGCCTGCGGCGCGAGCTCCTCGATACGTCCACAGACGAGCTCTGCGATTCTGGCAGGGTCTTGATCCGGCACAAGGCGCATTGAAATTTTGGCGAAGGCCTTGCTGGGAAGCACCGTCTTGGCTCCCGGCTCAATGTAGCCCCCCCAGATACCGTTGACGTCCAGCGTGGGGCGGGCGGTCGTCCGCTCGGTGATGGTATAGTCGGGCTCGCCCCAATCCGACGTCACACCGGCTTCCTCGATCCACGCCTCACGTTCGAAGGGCACGTCGGCCAGCTCGGCACGATCTTCCGCAGACAACTCACGGACGTTGTCGTAGAAGCCAGGGATGGTGATATGCCCGCTTTCGTCCTGGAGCTGAGCGATGATGGCGCACAATGCGTTGATGGGGTTGAGAACAGCGCCACCGTAGATGCCCGAGTGGAGGTCGTGATCGGGACCGGTGAGCTCCAGCTCCAGGTAGGCGAGGCCGCGCAGTCCGTAGACGATGGATGGAGTCCCCTTGCGGACGAAGCCGGTGTCGGAAATCACCGCCACGTCAGCGTCCAACAGCTCCTTGTGCTCACGGATGAAGGGCTCGAGGCTGGGGCTGCCGCTCTCCTCCTCGCCCTCAAAGATGCATTTGACGTTGATCGGAAGCGCCCCGCGGGTCTCGTTGAAAGCCTCAATGGCCTTTACGTGCGTGTAGAGCTGTCCCTTGTCGTCCGAGGCACCGCGGGCGAAGATATCCTCGTCCACCAAAGTCGGCTCGAACGGGGGCGTCTCCCAGAGGTCCAAGGGGTCGGGTGGCTGAACGTCGTAGTGACCATAGATAAGTATGGTGGGCGCCTCGGGGCCAGCCTCCGTCCACGCGCCGTAGACGATGGGATGGCCGGACGTGGGCATCACCTCGGCCTCGGCGAAGCCGGCGTCCCACAGCTTGTCTCGCAACCAGGTCGCTGCGCGCTCGATATCCGATGCATGCTCGGCCTGAGTGCTTACGCTGGGTATGCGCAAGAATGCCTTCAATTCAGCCAGGAACTGATCTCGATGAGACCGCGCGTAGTTCAGAGCTTCCACCTGTCACCCCCGTGTATTAGGATCCGTGATTTCTAGAGCAGCTTCACTCGCTGGCCGTTCATTATACATCACAGTGGCACGATGGAAAAGCTGCGCTCTGGGGCGCTGTGTTCACGGCAGTGATTGCCGTCGTGGAGCGCCGTCGTCCCGACGGCTGGACGACGGACGGCGCTCCACGACGGCTGGACGACGGACGGCGTTCCGCCATCACTTTCACCATCGGAGCATGACAGCACACGGGCGCAGTCGATTTTGTCAAGAGCACTCGACTATGCTATACTCAAACAGGCCGAGAGGGGACATCACGCATGTCGGGCAACGTCCGCGCTGTCACTGCCGTCGGGACGACGACGCTCCACGACGGCTACACGATGGGCGGCGCTCCGCCATCACTTTCATCACCGGAGCATGACAGCCCCCTGGCAGAGATGCCGCAGGAGCGACGGTGCCTGGGCGGATCACCCGTCGGCCCGCGCTGTGAGGGCGTCGATGGAGGTAGGCAGATGACCGAAAAGAGCCATATACCCGAAGATATCGTCGAGAATCTCCCGGTGGGCGTGATCGTGGTGGATCGGGAGATGCACGTCACACATCTGAACCGGACGGCAGAAAGGCTCACAGGCTACGCCTCATCCGACGTGGTCGGAAAGCGCCTACCCGACCTGTTCGGCCCCGAGCTCTGGGCCGAGAACAGCGCCCTTCAACAAGCTATGGAGACAGGCAGGCGCGTTGAGCCGAGGGTGAGTCTCGTGACCCAAGCGGCCGCGAGCGACGCCGCGAAGGCCGGACGGCCCTCCAGCCACGATGCCGCTTCGCTCAGGACGGGCCAGCAAGATCGACGGCGCCTACTCGTCGGGGCAGCCCCCATCTCAAGCCGTGAGGGGCACTTGATCAGCCTCGTTCTGATGGAGATAAGCGCCTTCTACCAGCTCGAGGCAGACAGGATATCCGACATCTCACACGACATACGCAGCCCCCTGGCGTCGATCTGCGCGTACACCGAACTCCTCATCGACGAGGTCGATGATGGCAATCCTGAGCTGCGTCGGGAGTTCCTGGATGTAATCGATCAGAGAACGCGCCACCTGGCTGACCTGATCGTCAATCTGACCAGTCTGGTGCGGCAGGACCTGGGCTATCTCAAGATGAACAAGACGCCCGTCTCGCTGCACGACGCGGCCGAGGCGGCTGTCGCGGCTCTCCAGGTTCAGGCCCGCCAGAAGGACGTGCGGCTCGTCTTGGATGCAGGTGACCATGACGGGGGTGCCAACCAGCTCATCATGGCCGACCAAGATGCCTTGTCGATCCTGCTGAAGAACGTGATCGGGAACGCCGTCAAGTTCAGCGAGGCCGGGGCAGACGTCATCGTCTCGCTGCGGCACGGGGGACAGGGGCCGGTGGTGACTGTGGCCGACAGCGGGATCGGTATCCCAGCCGAGGACCTTCCGCATATCTTTGACGTCTTCCACCGCGGAGGTAACGCCGTCGCATTCGGGATTGAGGGCAGTGGGATGGGGCTCGCTCTGGCGAAGGCTATCGCAGAGGCCCACGGCGGGGCGATCGATGTGGAGAGCGCAGAGGGGAAAGGGACGAGCGTGACCATCACATTGCCGTAAGCGAAGCGGCATGTTGAGCCGCTCGTCACAGGCGTGATGCCAAGCCCGTCCCCGGCCCCTTCGCTTCCCTGCCGTCGGGACGACGGCGCTCCA
>CAYQZG010000213.1:0-5119 GCA_964421785.1 uncultured Anaerolineales bacterium | reverse complement strand
GCTTCGGCTTGCGCTGCAGAAGCATAATGAGGGTGATGAGGCGGGTGGCTGTGGTGGACATGTTCTCTCCCTCAGGGCTTGGCCCGGCGCGACGTGGTGGGCGGGATCGGTCGCCGGGCGTGGTCTTGCTCGGTCTCTGCTGTGGGGCATTTTACATCTTAAGGTGGGTATTGTCCAACGAGCATGATGGGGAGCGTTGAGGTACTGCGCAAGGCGCCCCCCGGGACGGTGGCTGCGAGCGGTATGTGTGGGCTGGAGCGCGCTGTCAATCCTTTTGACTTATGTTCTGGTGTCTCGTATACTTCCGAATGAGTCTTCGAGCCCTACACGGTGGTGGATGCCGCTGCGCTAATCTTTTCTATGGTGGATGCCGCTGCGCTAACCTTTTCTATGGTGGATGCCGGTGGGTGCGGCCAGACGCGGTCTACCGGGCGGCCTTCGTGACCGGCCAGGGTGTGCCGGAGGGGTATGTCAGCCAGCGGGGGCGTGTGGCCGTCTCGGCTATCGAGGCGCTGCGGCGGTATCTGCGCGCTCACGATCCGGTGGAGGAGGAGCTGCGCGGCACGGTGGTGGCTGTCTGATGGGGTCTACGTTCAATTCGAAAGGTGTGAAGAGCGATGGCAAGAGACTCTGAGATGAGGAAGGCGATGCTGGAAGGGCTTCTGCAGCCCTGGCACGAGGCGGTGCAGAACCCGGCCGAGGCGCAGCGGGCGGCGTTGGCTCGGCTGGTGGAGGGGTACGCAGAGACGGCGTACGGCGCGGAGCACGGGGCCTCCGAGGTCGAGACGGTGGAGGACTACCGCCGGGCCTTCCCGGTCGCGACGTATGAGGACTACGAGCCCCTCGTCAGACGCGTGATGTGGGGCGAGATCGATCTGCTGCTCAACGAGGAGCCGGTGGGATGGGCCATCACCCGGGGCACCACGGGCGAGCAGAAGTACATCCCGATGACGCCGACCGATCTGATGATGCGGGCCAGCGCCGGACGGGCCGTGATGAACTACGTGGCCGACAGCGGACGCTACGCTCTGTTTGAGGGGGTCAACCTGAACCTGAACTTCCCGTCGGTGGTGGGGACGGTTCTGATGGGTGAGCGAGAGGTGGCGTACGGCTACAGCTCCGGGATCTACGTCAAGCACGTCTCCGCCTACACGCCGATTCAGAATGCGCCGACTCAGGAGGAGATCGACGCGCTGGGAGGGGGCAAGACGATCCGGGATTGGGAGGCGCGTTTCGAGCTGGCCTATCAGGCTTGCAAGGACCAGAACGTCACGCTGGTCGGCGGCGTGGCCCCCACCGCGATTCGCTTCGCGCGTTATCTCCACCGCGAGCACGGCGTCTACCCGAGGGATCTGTGGCAGACGGAGATCGTCACCCTGGGCAGTGTGCCCGGCATCAACACGCGCTATCGACCGGCGCTGCGGGCGCTCTACGGCCCGGTCGTCATCCGCGAGATCTACGGCACGACGGAAGGGATATTCGGGCAGCAGCGGGACGAGCGGCGGGCCTGGGTGCCGAACTACGACCTGTTCTTCTTCGAGGTCGAGGTAGGCCTCCCGTCCGACGTCAAGACGGCGCTGGGGACCGATTCCAAGATCAAGATGCTCCACGAGATGGAGCCGGGCGAGATGGGCAGCCTGGTGGTCTCAACGCCCGTCTTACCGCGCTATAAGATCGGCGACTTGATCGTGGCCTTCCGCCCGCCCTTCTTCCGCTGCATTGGGCGCGATCGTTGGTGGACGCCGCTGCGCTACGCCTGGCACGAGTTCACGACGCTCAACCTGGGACGGCTTTGAGCGCGTGTCACGGACGATGGTGTATCACTGATGGCCGAGCAAGCCGCGCAGGAGCAGGCCCACGCCGATGGCGATCAAGATCAAGGGCCAGGCGATGTCTCCCCCAACCAGATTGCCCAAGCCAATGCCCAGCAGGATGGCGCCCCAGATCAGGCTGCCGCCCACCGGGCGTCGATAGGCGGGCACAAGCAGCCGGAAGGCCGCCCCCAGCAGCACGATCAACCCGGCGCCGGTGAGGATCAGGCCCCAGGCGTCGAACAACTCCCAGGCGGCGAAGAGGCCCAGGTTGTCCGCCAGGAGCACGAGGCCTGCCCAGACGAGGATGATGGCCCATATGGCCGCGCTCACGGGATCGCTGCGCCACTTTTCGTCCCAGGTCATGTCCTCTTTTTCGTGTTTTCCTCGTTCCTTCTCCGCTTTCTCTTCCTCTTTGCCGTAGTACTGACGATCGGACATCGTCCCCTCCTGTCGTCCTCAGCTATGTTGTCTCGCGACGAGATGCGTGGTTCACGCTGTGCTTACATTATACCATGGGTTGGGAAGGAATACCTGCCTATTGTACTACAGGGGCTGCGGGGCTGCAAATGATGGCTCAGGCGTTGAGCGCGGCGCTCAACGTATGGGTGAGGTCGATCCACTCCTGGACCGACAGGGTCTGCGCGCGCCGCCGAGGATCGATGCCCGCTTCCTCCAGCCTGGCAGCAGCCTCATACTTGGAGATCCGCTCACCAAGCCCGGCGCTCAGCGCGTTGTGGAGCTGCTTGCGGCGTTGCGAGAAGCCGGCCCGCACGATTTGGAAGAAGGTATCGATCTCCTCATCAGGCAGGAGGGGTGAGGGGTGCACGTCTACCCGCACTGTGCCGGAATCGACCTTTGGCGATGGGTAGAAGCTGCCGGATTTGATGCGGAAGAGCAGCTGCGGATCGCCGTAGACCTGTACGCTCACCGCCAGGACGCTCATGTCGCCAGGCTCGGCGATAATGCGTTTTGCGACCTCATACTGAACGGTGATCACCATCAGGTCTGGCCTCTGCTCTGCCTCCAATAGGTGGCGCAGGATGGCCGAGGTGATGTAGTAGGGGAGGTTGCCAACTACTTTGTAGCTCGCGTCGGGGGCTCCAAGCCTCTCACGAGCGTCGTGGATCAGGGCAGCGGGGTTGAGGGCAAGCACGTCTCCCTGGATCGTGGTGACGTTGTCGAACTCAGAGAGCTCGCTTTCCAGAATCGGTATCAGCCGCTGATCCAACTCTAGAGCCAGAACGTGTCCGGCCTCCTGTGCCAGGAGCCGGGTCAGGGTCCCCGTCCCGGCGCCGATCTCCAACACGACGTCGCCGGGCTTAGGTTCGGCGGCGGCGGCGATCCTCTGGAGCATGGTGCGATCGACCAGGAAGTTCTGGCCCAGAGCCTTGTTCGGCCGCACGTTCCACGTGCGAAGCAAGCTGTGGACATTCATGGTCGGGTTAGGGGAGCGTGTAGTCGATCTGAGAGGCAGGAGGCACCGGCGTCAGCAAGTAGACGTCGACCCAGCGGTACCAGAGCTGAAGGTTATGGTCGTCGTATCCCAGATCGATGCGCTTGCCTTGGATGGCTCCGCCCGTGTCTCCCGCGAGGCCGACGCCGTAGCCCGGAACATAGACCTTGCTGCCCAGGTCGATCAACTGTGGGTCGACGGCGACGATACCCCTTCGCATGGTCAGGCCTGTGGCTGTGCGTCCGTAATTGGGGTTTGACCTCGAGACGCCGGACGTGGCGGCGGAGTAGGAGGTGGCCAGCATACGGATCTTGCGCCAGTACTCGACCTTACCTGAGGGGGTATCGAGCGTGCGAACCACGATCTTGGTTCCGTAGCCCCTTACGTGCGTCGTGGGTGGCACGGCGACGTATTCATTCTCCAGGGTGCGCGATACCTCCTGGCCATTCTCGTAGCGAACGCGGATGCGTCGTTCTCGAACCCCCGGTGAGCCCTCCTGGAGCAACTGTCGGTGATCGATCTCCAGATTTGGATCGGGACGCCACACGGATTCGAAGGGGATGGGATCTTGTTCGATCCGGAAACGCTCGCTAACGCGAAAGACGTCGATGGTCGCTTCCTGCCCGAGTGGCGCGTCGTAAGGGGGTTTCGTGTAGTCCTGGCCGGTGAGCACGATGTTCAGGTCGGCGAGGACGTCACCGACCTGTTGCCTGTGTGTGCGCGTGCGGACCGAGCGACCGTCCGCCCGAACGATCACCGGCGTTGAGCGCTTCAGGGTTACCTCCATAGTGGGGGAGATACGCGTGCTCAGCCCGGGACGCACGCGGTCGGCCAGATAGAGGGTCAGTCCGGCCTGGTGGAGGGCTTCTCCGACGGTGGCGGCGGTGGTGTAGAGCCTGGTGGTCTGACCATCTTCGTGCAGTGTGAGGGGCACGGCGCGGTGGATGACGATCCGCGGCGCTTCCCCTTCTGCCGCGCCGGCGTGGAGATTGCCCTCGATGCTCAGTTCGTCGTGGGCACCCAGCGTCACCTTGGCTTCGTTCAGTATCTCGTTGATCGAGGTGGCGCGGGTCTTGAGCGTCACGTGCTGCCCATCGACGGAGACGCGCACGGGGCGGGCCTGGTCGACACGGATGGTCATGCCCGATTTAAGCGACGTCGCCAGGGGAGGGGAGATGCTGTCCTCAGGATGGAGCTGGATACCGATGTCCGTGAGCAGGGCGGCGACGGTATCTTGGTGCGTCTGGATCTGGCGGGGGGTGTCATTGATCATCAGGGTGACCGGCGTGAGGCTGGTGCGATAGCCTGCTGCCAGCGAGCCAATAACCAGAATCAGGCCGCCAAGTGCCTTCAGGGCTTTGAGCAGAAGCGAGCCGTCGCGTGGGGTAGTAGGTGCTATCTCCATAGGATAGAAAGGCCGTGCACCCTCCGTCGAATCGGGACTCCCGGCTTACCGAAGCCCTTTGGCTCCGGCCAGGCGCCCCTGCGGCGCCCAGGAGAGAACTCCTTACCGCTGCTTCCTCCCGGACCTGACGGGGTTCAGAGGCTCCTGCCGCGCAGGACCCAGCCCTCAACGCCTCTGGACCGCGGCAGTCCCGAAAGTCTCGACCCTCGGAAGGGAATTCGATCCCGCTATGGCGGTTTGCGGGTACAAGGCACCGCCAGTTCCCCATCTAGCACGGCCCATTGTCATGCTACCGCATAGGCCATGGATTGTCAACCCAAGGATCGTTCCGCTGCAGGGCAATCGCATATGGACATCGCGCGCTCCTAGGCCCCGTCTCGGGGTCGTCCTTCGGCGTGAATAACCCCAATAGCTCTGCTCCCTCGCCTGCGACGCCCTCGAGGACGA
>CAYQZG010000212.1:0-5184 GCA_964421785.1 uncultured Anaerolineales bacterium | reverse complement strand
CACGAAGTACAGGGGGAGCACGGGCAAGTCCTGGGAGAAAATGCGCTGAGCCCTTCCATGGAAGCGGGCGAAGGAGGACGTCCCATAGAGCGCCTCTTGCGCCGACCGGCAGGCCTCATCGTAGGCCTCGCTGGCATAGCCTGGGTTATTGCTCGTGGACCACCAGTTCTCCTCTGTGGGGATCTGCGCCGACACATACAACGCGCACGGGGCGTCGAGGCCATTCAGCCAGGAGAAGAGCGCCAGATCGAACTGGCGCCCAAAGACGGGGCCGTCCGGTCCGTCGGCGTAGAACACGTCGGGCGCAAGGTACTCTACACCCAGATCGATCCCGCAATCCGCCAGATTCTCCTCCAAGATCCCGGCTGCACGCCGGCGAGCCGCATCGCCCCGAGTGGTCAACAGCGTCACCGAGAAAACGGTCCCCCGGGCGACACCGGGCACAGCTTGAGCCTCCAGGATGCCATCCTCATTCGCGTCTTGCCAGCCGGCCTCCTCCAGCATGGATCGACCGACGTCCGGATCGTACCGCCAACGGCGAAGCCGCTCTTCGGCGTAGATCGGATGCTGGGGTGAGACATAGCTGTGTGCCACAGCAGCATCCGCGTAGGGGAACGCCTCGGCGGCGATGCGCTCTCGGTCGACACAGTGCGCCACGGCCTGGCGCACCCCCCGGTCATCGAAGAACGTCACCCGTTGCGACCAGCGAGCCGGTTGGATACCAAAGTCTAGATGCTCCCACTCGCTGCTGGGGGCGGATATGAGATCTACGCCCTCGTATCGCGGAGGTACCAGCAACGCACTAGCCGCCCCACCGCTTAAAAGATCCTCGGAGATGATGTCGCATTCGCCGGCGAGCAGCCCCTCAATCGCCTGCTGAGGATCGTCGAGGAAGCGAAAGACGACGCGATCCAGATGAGGAAGCCCCTCCGAGGCACGGAAGTAATGAGGGTTCCGCACCAACGTGATCTGATCACCCTCCGCCCACGTTTCAACCACGAAGGGACCCCACCCCAGCGGACGATGGTGGACCACGTCCATATCGAGCAGTTGCTCGACGTTCGTGCCCCCCAGGACGTGCTGAGGCAGGGGATGATAGAAGTTGAGCATGTAGTACGTGTCTCTGTAGCCGGGCACGCCGGTCCAGACAATCGTCCGACTGTCCTCCACCTCGTAGCTGGCGGTGCGATCCAGCCGTCGTTGAAGCGCAGCATCGTCAAGCTGGCCGGCCAGCGCATACGAGAACCAAGAATCCTCGGACGTGAGCGGCTCCCCGTCGGCCCAAGTGACGTCGGCACGGAGTGTGAAGGTGACAACCATCTGCGTCATACTGATCACGTCCCCATCGAAGACGACCTCCGCGCCATCCGCGTTGTAGACGGTGACCTCGGGAAGAAGCTCCGCCACCTCCCCGCCGGCATTGAGCACCCGTTCATCCTGCCCGACGTAGACGGTCCGCAGCTCGGCGTCACCACGTTCAAAGCTGGGCAGCTGCTCCAGAATCACCGGCTCGAACGCGTAGTTGTGCGTGTCGATGGGACCATCGTAGACCACGTCTAGCACATTGCGCGCAGCAGGCGAGGGCCCGCCGTAGATGAAGAGCGTGTTCGGCTCCTCCCCCTGGCAGATGGTGAGCTCCTTGGGCGGCAGTGGCGTCGCTGTCGGCGTGCCGGTGGGCACAGGGCTTGGCACAGCTGACGGCACGGACGTCGGTGGATCCAACGTCGGAGGATCCAGTGTCGGTGATTCCGACGTCGGCGTGGCGTCAGGCCCCCCATCGGACGCACAGGCTGCAACCAGCCCGATCACGAGTACTATCCCCAGCGTCAGGAGATGATGCCAACCAAATGGTCGACGAGCAGATTGAATCATTGATGACGTCTCCCGGTACAAGAAAGGGAAGCGCAGCGCCTCCCGCAACTCCGGCTAGTACGCCTTGGCGAAGACAGCGCGTTCTTCAGCTTCTTCTCCGCAGCGGATGCACGTCCCTGTGCCCGACTCCTGCTCCAGCGGGATACAGCGCAGCGTTGCCTTAGTGTCGTCCTTGATCTGGGCCTCACACGCCGCGTCGCCGCACCACCAGGCGCTGGCGAATCCCTCGTCCACCATTCCCTTGAACTGATCATAGTCCTCGGGATAGTAGGTATGCTCCTCGCGGAAGGCAAGAGCCTGCTGATAGAGATTTTCCTGGATTTCGTCCAACGTCTCACGCGTGGCCTCGCCCAGTCCCTCTCCGATGGAGACCGCCTCCTTTCTCGCGCGGCCTGTGAGGTCGCGCCGTACCAGCATAACCTGGCCCTGCTTCACGTCTCTCGGGCCGATCTCGATTCGCAGAGGCACGCCCCGCATCTCCCACTCGTTGAACTTCCAACCCGGCGAGTAGGCATCGCGGTCATCCACGTGGATGCGCACGTCGTCGCCGATGAGGCCTTTGACGCGCTCGACCGCCTCGAGCACCGCGCTGCGCTGCTCCTCGCTCTTCCAGATAGGCACGATCACCACCTGATGGGGCGCCAGCTTGGGGGGAAGGATCAGGCCTTGATCGTCCCCGTGGACCATCACCACGGCCCCCACCATGCGTGTGCTGACCCCCCAACTCGTCGTCCAGACGTACTGCAGCTCGTTGTTCTCATCGAGGTACTGAATATCGAACGCCTCGGCGAAGTTCTGGCCCAGGAAGTGGCTGGTGCCGGCCTGAAGAGCCTTGAGATCGCCCATCATGGCCTCGATCGTGTAGCTGTTCACGGCTCCGGCGAACTTGTCGCTCTCGCTCTTCCGGCCGGCGATGACGGGGATCGCCGCATCCTCGACCGCGAAATCGACGTACACATCGAGCATACGCAGGGTCTCCTCACGAGCCTCCTCGGCCGTGGCGTGCGCTGTGTGCCCCTCCTGCCAGAGGAACTCAGTGGTGCGGAGGAAGGGGCGGGTGCGCATCTCCCAGCGCACCACGTTGGCCCACTGGTTGATCAGCACCGGCAGATCGCGATAAGACTGAATCCAATTCGCATACATGTGCCCGATGATGGTCTCCGACGTGGGGCGCACGACCAAGGGGTCCTCCAGCTCCTTGCCGCCGCCGTGGGTGACCACGGCCAGCTCGGGTGAGAAGCCGGCCACGTGCTCGCTCTCCTTCTGAATGAAGCTCAGCGGGATCAGAAGGGGGAAGTAGGCGTTGACGTGACCGGTCGCTTTGAAGCGGCTATCAAGACCTTCTTTGATGTTCTCCCAGAGCGTGAACCCGTAGGGCTTGATCACCATGCAGCCCTTGACCGGTGCATAGTCGGCCAAGTCCGTCCTCTGAATAACGTCCGTGTACCAGCGAGAATAGTCCTCGCTGCGGGGCGTGATCTTCTCTGCCATGGTCTTCTCCTTTGCTAGTCCTCGGTCAATCTCAGTGACCTCCCGGGCCTAAAGCTCAGCGCTCCCCCGGGAGTTTCTCGATACCATACCTCCGGTCACCACCGGCCGCAGCGACCACAGAGATCTGGCACGTCCAGACCCTCCACAATGCCCGGCGACGCGACAACGTCGACCCGGTCTCTCTCCATAAAACAATGAACAATCAGTACTCGATCACTCGAAATGGATAGACGTTGATCACCTCGGTCTCAGCATAGCGGGTGCGCGTCGGCTCCGGCCCGTAGACGTGCTTGTGACCGTGGAGCAGGTAGCGCGGCTTGAACCAATCCATGAGATCCAGAAACGTCTCGAACCCACGATGTGCTAAATCGTCGCCGTCGTGAATCCCATGGGGCGGCGAGTGGGTGACCAGGATATCCACATAGCGTCCGTAGTATAGACGGTTCATCAACAGCGCAGGCATCATACACCAGGCTTTCCAGGCCATCTGGCGTTCCGTATACTGATAGGGTGCATTCGGCTTGTAGCGAATGGATCCCTCCAGGCCAGCGAGCAATACGCCGTTCTCCTCAACCGGGCTGCCGTCCAGGTTAACCCATCCCCCGGGCTCGTTCAGCACAACGCCGTTCGACAAGTACTCTGGATGATCGTGATTGCCGTGAACGTAGAAACAAGGCACACTCAGCATCGTCACGATGTATTCGAGATAGGAATATGGGAGATCGCCGCAGGAGATCACCAAGTCCACGTCGCCAAAGCGCGCGCAGATGCAACCACCATGGATGGCATCAACCACTTGGTCGCTGACGGCGAGGATCTTCACCCACCTACTCCTTCGACCAGTTGCGCTGGTAATTCATCCTCAGCTTGTCGAGAACGGCCTGCTCCAGATCGATCTCCTCCAGGTAGGCCAATTGGAGAAGATAGAGAGCGACGTCGGCCAGCTCCTCGGCCAGGGTCTCCCGGTTCGCCTCCTCGTCCCACTGAAAATGCTCCAGAACTTCCGCAGCCTCAAGGCAGAGCGAGATGGCGATGTTACGAGGTGTCTGCGGGGACGGCGAGGCCTCCCGATACCACCCCATGGCCTCCACGAAGCGGTTCATCTCCTCGGTCAGTTCCTGAATGGTCATCGACATCTTTGGTCACCATGACACAAAAACCAGCCCTCACAGTCTGGAGGGCTGGCCTACGTCCTGGGGATGCTGTCCATCCCCGGTCTGCTCTGCAGCACGCCTACCCAGACACTGTGTCTGGCCGCTTAGGGATAGGCGGGCTGAGAACAGATAACACCAGCATACACTCACGTCCTTGAAGCTTCTGCCTCGACGGGAAGAGTATACAATGAAAGAGCTAGGATGTCAATGCAGCTGTTCCGGCCACGCACGGACGATTTACGCCTCTCTGTCTCCCTCCTTACGCTTGGTCAGAACCATAGCCGCCGCCAGTTCCACGGTCATCACCAGCACCATCAGAATCGTCCGTGGCCACAGCGATGCCAGCGGCGTCACAGCGAGCGTCGCCCCACCCACCGGAACGGGCTGCCCCGGGCCCAGAAGTGCGAACTCGCTCAGATGGCAGATCTTTACGGACAGCCAGTTCTCGTCCGGGTGCCGCTCGTACCCGTCGCACGCCGCATCCTCCCACCCGCTCCCCGTCCAGACCTCCACCGTCAGCGTCGCCTCATCGAGCCCCGCCACGTCCTCGTCGCTGTAGTGGATCGTGATCGAGATCGGCACCTTGAAGACGTAGCCCGGCTGGAGGTAGGGGCCTTTGTAGACCTCCAGCAGGAAGGCGTGCCCGGCGAAGAGGAGCGGAGCGGTG
>CAYQZG010000211.1:3290-5246 GCA_964421785.1 uncultured Anaerolineales bacterium | reverse complement strand
GTGACGGTGGCGGCCGCTGAGCCTTTCGTGGCCACCAGAGGCGTCATCAGCGGCACGGGGGAGGCCGTGGATGTCCACGCCGCCCCAGGCGGGGAGGTGGTGGGAACCCTGTCGATTGGCTCGTCCGTGGTCCTGGTGAAAGGGCCGGTGGTGCACGAGGACGTCCACTGGCAGATGGTGGAGGCCGGGGGGATGAAGGGCTGGGTGACCAAGCAGCAGGTGGAGGTGGTCAGCCCGTGACTGTGGATGTGATGGCGCTTCTGCCCCAGGTCCGTCAGCGCATCCTGGATGAGGGCATCCAACCGCCAGGCTGGCGAGCGGGGGAGGAGGAGCACGGGCGCTTCCGCGCTGCCGTGGCCCAGGTGCTGGTGGAGTCGAACCTGGCCCGCCACGTGGATGGGCGACTGCCGCACCTGGCCCGACGGCTGTCGGGGATGATGACGGGCGTGGGCGTGGTGGAGCCGCTGCTGAGTGAGGAAGGGGTGGAGGAGATCATCGTCCGCAATGGCTTCGTCCAGGTGGAGCGCCGAGGGCAGATCGAGGATCGGGGGGCAATGGCCGACGACCTGCACTTCAATCGGGTCGCGTATCGGGCAGCGGATCTAGGCCAACGCACGATGAAGGGCGATCGGCCCTTCGTGCTGGTCGACCTGCCCGATGGGAGTCGTTTCACGGCCGTCATCCCTCCGCTCTCAGTGCGGGGGACGGCCATCAACGTGCGTGTCTTCTCGCGCCAGGCGCTGTCCCTGGCTGACCTGAGCGATCTGGGGGCGTTCGACAAGCCTGAGGAAGCGCCGGATCGCGCGACGCCCGGTCGGCTGATCGACGAGGCCGGACAGGGTGACCTGGAGGTTCTTCCGCCGGTGGCCAAGCTGCTGGCGCAGGTGGCGGCGGGGAACCTGGCGACGGTGCTCGTCAGTGGGGAGTTCGGCTCGGGCAAGACGACGTTGATGAACGCTATGAGCCTCTACGTCCCCGCCAACGTCCAGCTGTCCGTGGTGGAGACCTTCGAGGAGCTGAAGATACGGCATCCGCACCCGCTGCGAGTCGTGGTGCCGGAGGATCGTCCCGACTTCCCCCAGATGGACGAGATCCTCAACGTGGTGGTGACGCGCATGCGGCCGGACCTGTTGATCATCGGCGAGATCGTGCGGGGCGAGGCCCCGCGCTTTCTGGACGCCATCAACCTGGGCAAGAAGGCCTGGAGCACCATCCACGGCAACGACGCGTTGGGCGCCCTGTATCGACTGGAGACCAAGGCCCTGACCACGGGCCTGCCGCATCGGGCCATCCGTGAGCAGATCGCTGCCGGGGTGGACCTGGTGATTCACCTGCGGCAGGATGCGTGGACCGGCGACCGATACGTGGCCCAGGCGGTGCAGGTCCGGGGCCTGGATGGTGACGGACGGTACCGGCTGAAGACCCTGTATGACGTGGGCGAGGCGGGGGCGACGACGTTGGAGGCGGTTTGGGAGGAGCTAGCAGCGTGATAACCACAAGAGTGAACGGATGAGCAATCTCGCCATGCCCGTGATGGTCCTACTGGGTCCACCGGTGCTCCTTGCTGCTATGGGCGTCTATCTCCTAGCGCAGGTTGCGCTATCGTCCGCCCTCGAGCTTGGCGTGGCGCTCCGGTGGCGGCTGCGCAGCCGAGCGGAGAGACTGTGGCACCATCTCCAAGAGGGTGACGAGCAGATGGAGCAAGATGACGCTCAGAAGCTGCCGTCAAGCCTATGGTGGGGGATGGGCGGTGGGGCTGCCCTGGCGCTTCTCTGGCATCATCCGCTGCTCTCGCCCTGGTTTCTGGCGCTGGGAGGGGCGGCCGGGTGGCTGATGGGCGTGTCGCGGAGCTCGATGAGTCGGGAGGAGATGCAGACCCTGGAGACCTTCATCTCTGCCTTCCGCAGCGTCTTCTCGGTCAGTCAGAGCATCTTCACGTCTCTGGAGGCAGCTGTC
>CAYQZG010000211.1:0-3190 GCA_964421785.1 uncultured Anaerolineales bacterium | reverse complement strand
GCTACGGCACGTGGTGGAGAAGGCCGTGCGTCGGTATCGAACGGACGCCGACGCGGAGCAGGCCCTGGCGACGCTGCACGAGGCTGGCTGGCCGCAGCTCGACCGCCTGGCCGCGATGCTGTCGCGGGTGGGTCAGGCGGACAGCGAGGTGGCCGAGGCCGTGCTGGAGCGGTTGGAGGAGCAGGTGCGGCGGTCGCGCAAGCTGCGCGACCGGGCTCGCACGGTGCTGACGTTGAATCGAGCCACGCTGCGGGTGCTGCAGGCGCTGAACGCGGCGGCCCTGGCGGGCGTGGCGGTGCTGGGCCTGTGGCGCGACTACTACGTCGCGCGTCCGCTGATGCTGATGGCGATCACGGCGATGGCGGTGGGTGGCAGCTGGTATTTCTCGCAGGAGGTGAGCCGCATAGGCCGATGGTGATGTCTTTGGCGGGATGGTTGACACTGGCTCCCCCGCTGCTGGCGGCAGCCGGGGCGGGACTGCTGACGCACGTTGTGCTGTCGGCAATGGCCGACCTGTTTCGGTACGGTATGGGCAGTCGACATCGGGTCACTGCGTGGACCGGCGATCTGCTGGCCCTGGAGCGGCTGCTGGGTGGGGAGGAGGAGACGCCCACGGTGCTATCGGAGGACGAGCTGTATGGCGTTCCGGATGTGGCGCCGTACATGCCCGTCGCTGCCCTGTTGGGGCTGGGCCTGAGCTGGACGCTGTTCGGTGGGGTGATGCGGTATCTCGGCGCCGGGGCGGGCCTAGTGCCGATCCTGTGGAAGCGGCGTCGTCTGGAGGACGCGCGTCAGGAGGCCAGGCGGCAGATCGCGGATCTGATCGTGGAGATGCGGCTGCGCCTGGTCTTCAGCGGCAGCCTGGGGGCGGCGCTGGTCGACCTGGCAGGCGAGGAAAGCCTGGAGGGGGTTGTCTACGATCGGCTCCGGGCGCACCAGGACCTGATCAGGTTCTCACGGCCCGAGGATCTGATGGAACGGCTGATCGAGGAGTTCGGCGAGGCCGCGTCGGAGCTGAGGACACTCCTGGTGCGGCTGCGCGCGGCCCAGCAAGGGGGTGGGGCGTACGCCGAGGCGCTCGGCAAGGCGGCGGAGGCGGCCACGGAGGAGGTCTACCGTCGGGCTGAGGTGCAGATCGAGGCGGCGCCGGTGCGGGTGCTGTTTCCCATGCTGCTTTTCCTCTTCACGCCCGTGATCGTCCTGGTGGTCTACCCCCTGGCAGCGCAGTTGCTGGGATCGATCACGGTGGGCTCTCTCCCCTAGCACGTATTGGAGGTGATGTCTATCAGACGAAAGCGAGCGTAGGGTTGGTCTGAGATCGTTGGATCGACGGTTACATGGAGAATCAGGTTGAGTAGAGGGAGGAATGCATGGCGTTTTTGAAGGGTAAGAAGGGCACGAACACGCTGGAGTGGATCATCGGTGGTGGGATTGTGGCGCTGGTCATTGGCGCGGCGATCCACACCGTGGCCACCGGCGCCAGCAGTGAGGGGACCGAGGTCTCCGACTGGGTCAGCGGCATCAGCGTGCCCAGCGTGCCGTAGGGTAAGTCGTGTAGCAAGTGGCCCTGGCTCAGGCTCACGGGTCTGGGCCAGGGTCGAGAGAGGAACTATGAGCTTTCTCAGAGGCCGCCGTGCGACGTCGACGCTGGAGTGGATCGTGATCGCGGCGCTGTTGATCCTCGTGCTGGCCCCGACCTTCTTGGGTCTGTTCGACGCCATCAAAGGCAAGCTCCAGGCGATCAAAGATGGGCTGTAGCGATGGGCTGTAGCCCCGTGATCCGGGTGGTGGTGACGGTATGGCTGGTGACACTGTCCGTCATCGACGTGCGTCGCCGCGAGCTGCCGCACTGGGCCACGACGTGGCCGCTGGTCGGGGTGACGTGGGTCACCGTCGCCTTGCTGGCGACGGGCGGGTCCTGGTGGGGCGGGGCCAGTGGAGGGAGGCCCTTGGATGGCTTGGCCATGGGCTTAGCCTTCCTGGCTGTCTTGCTGTCGGATGGGTGGGCTGCCTTTCACCCGGCGGCAGCGGCCCTGGGACTGGCCTTTGGGGTGGGGACGGAAGCGATGCAGGTCGTCGCGCTGGTGTGGCTCGTCTCGCTGGCCCTGGCGAAACTGAGCGTGATGGGGGAGGCCGACGCCAAGGTGATGATGATCCTGATCGTCCTCTTCCCTGATCCATTGTTGGTGGCCTGCGTGGTTCTGGCAGAGCTGGTGCTTGGGATGGCCTTGTTGGTCTGGCAGCATGGGAGGGCGGCTCCGGCGTCGCTCTGGCTCACGCTGCGCGGAGAGGGACCGGGGACTGAAGTGCCAGGGATGCCACTGTTGGCCGCTGGTGCCCTGGCCTACGTGTGGGGATGCAACCTGCTGTGACGATGAAGCAAGAAGGCTACGCGGTCGAGTTCACCGAGAGAGGCCTCAGATGATGGGAGATCGGCGTGGGCAGGGCACGCTTGAGGCGCTGTTCGTCTTGATGGTCCTTATCCTCCTTGTCTTCGGCGGCCTTGAGGTGGCCCAGGGTGTGATCCTGAAGCACGCTTTGGACGTGGGCACGGAGAAGGCGGCTAGGGTGTTGGCCATCAATCCCAGCGACTACGCCACGGCCGAATCCATCATCCGCGACGAGGTGACGGGCAATCTGCTGGGCCACGGATACGGCTCGCAGGTGACGGTGAGGTTGTATGACGCCAGCACAGTGACGGAGATCACGGCCGCTGATCTGGCCTCCGAGGGATTTGGTTATCGCTTCATGGTGGGCACAGAGCTGGTCTGGACGCCCGATATCCCGTTGATGAATGCGGGAGACGCGACCATCGTCTCGATGCACCACGGGGTGGTGGATAGGATTCGACCGTGAGGAACAGACTCGACGGCGTGCATACAGGGACCGGTACAGGGAATCAGGGGGATTGGACGACCAGCAGCGTCCCCATACGCAGGGCAGTAAGCGATGCTTCGTATAGTGATTAGCCCAAGACTTCCTACGACAGACCACCAGGACACGTCGCGACCCGCTCAGAATGCAAGGCGGGACGGGCAAGCCGTCGGAGCGGCTATCTTCCTGCTGATGGTGCTACTCCTAGTGGTAGCAGCTGCGGTGGACATCTATCGGCTACAGGAGACCCGCAACTGGGCCTACCGAGCGGCCGAGGCGGCGGCGTTGAGCGGGGCGACGCTGGGCCAGGATTTGA
>CAYQZG010000210.1:0-5251 GCA_964421785.1 uncultured Anaerolineales bacterium | reverse complement strand
AACTATCAAGTAGGCTTAGACGTGCAGCAGGGGGAAAGTGCGAGTACGTGTATGTGCATGAACGCCACAAAGACGGCCGATTGCACACCCACTTCGTGACCAACGCCAGTCTTGGCCGTCGTTGGTGGAAAGACGTACCCCCAAGTTGCGGTTTTGGTTACATGAATGACGTGCAAGAGGTAGAAAGTAGTGCAGGGGTAGCGGCATATGTGTCAAAGTATCTAGTCAAGTCACTGCGAGAAAATTGGCCTAAGGGGTGGAGAAGGGTTTCAACTTCTCGCAGTTGGCCTATGCCAGAAAGCGGGGAATTAGAAGATAGTAGGCAGTGGGTGGTAGCGAAAAAGGCGCTAGACGTGCGCATAGAGTACGAAAGTATCTATGAGCAGGGTTTCAGTATCGATGTTGACGCTGATGTTTTCGGGGACTTTTATAGCCTGCTTCAGCAGGCAGGGTTGGAGCTAGACGATGAGGAATTGGGGCGGATAGCACCTTGAGCAATTGCGCAATTTGTCGCTTGACAAATAGTCAGCATTGCGGTACCCTTAGGTAGGTTTCTCGCGAGAAACCTACCTAAAATTAATTTATCAAGGGAAGGTGCTTTATGGCTAACGGGCGATATACTATCACTTATTACGATTATGGCGGGGAGAAAAGTACGATTACTATCCCCACTGCCGAACATGATGAGACTACCCTGGCGTCTTTTGACGCCGAACTAGACACGTTTAAGGGGTTTCTGGAGGTGCTGATGATTGATCAAGGCACTCCTACTGAAGTACGTGCTTACTCGACGGCTACCAACAAGGCTCCGTCGACCAATCCGCTTAACCAAAGGGAAAACAAGTTGTTGGTCGTTATGGAAACCGACACGACTAAGGCTTCTCGACGACTAGAGATTCCGGGTCTCGATTTGACTAAGTTGAATCCCTCAAACAGGGGAACGGTAGACATCGGTACCGGTCCCGGCGCGGACCTTGCGGGTTCCATTGAGGCGATTTATCAGGATCCCCTTACTGGAGAGAGTGTGACGGTTTTGGAAATGCGCCACGTGGGGCGAAACGTTTGATGCAAGCTTGGCTAACGCCAGACAGTATACCCGGCGCGGAAACGTGCCGGGTTTTGTCTATCCCGGACAGTGAAGAGATAATAGCCGCCGTAAGTGGCGCGCTATTGTTGCTTACTGAGGCGGAAAACTGGGAGGGATTTGGGAGTGTGGCGCCAGAAGACATTGCTGGCGCAATGTGGGATATGTGGAGGGAATTCGTAGATGGGGGTTGTATGCGTGTTGGCGACATGAAGGTTAGCTTAAGAAACGGTGATCACGGCGACTGTTGGCTTGTGTGTGACGGCAGTCTTTACGACGTGGCGGATTACCCGTTGTTGTATGATGAGATTGGGAATTTGTTTGGTGGGGTAGCCGGGTCAACCCTTGCGGTACCCGACTTACGTAGTCGTGCGGTTGTTGGCGCCACGACGGCAAAGCCGAACGGCGCGTTTTTTGGAGAAGCGGAACACACGCTATCCGTGGCGGAAATACCCGGACACTCACATACTGAACAAGGCGTGGTCGCAGCCCCAACGGCGATAGGGGAGATACCGGCGACTGGACTTGTGCCCGCGGCAAACAACACTGGGATAACCGGGGGCGGCAATCCCCACAATAACGTACCGCCGTCAATGGGAGCGACATGGCTAATAAAGGCGAGGTGACGTGGGACAGAAAGCGCAAGTCCAGATACCGGATGACTGGGATGGGGAGAGTACAATTTGCGCGTGTATAGCGTGGCCCAATTCGGTAAAATGGCTAGGGATTTTGCAAGGACTTCTCAGCGCCCCCACGCGTGGGAGGTTTTGGGACGGGGAGACAGGAAGCGTTCGAGATGCGCAGGGAATAGCTTGGGAGATATGGGAGAAGAATATGCCATTGCAGGATTGTGGGGGCGGGGCACTGATAGAAGTAGGCATAGGGGCACTTGTGGGGAACCTGTCCACTACGCGCATAAACACCTACCCTGCTTCACCAGTACTGCCTACGGAAATAAATCCGGCTTCACCAACCCAAAGGTGGATTGGGGATACTGGCGCGTCAAGTGCTGAAGTGGAAAAACGGCGGGCGGTTTTATGCCTTGCCACCCAAAGATTTGTGGCGGCAATTTGTCGAGGGGAGCTTATAAAAAGGCAAGCCGGCGCAGTAGGCGCTGAAGCGCTTTTGGCAGTAATCGGCGCGGGGCTTGCTTTCGCCGCTGCGCCGGCGGCGGCATTGGCGGGTCTTGCGCTTGCCGCATTGGGCGCGGGTATTGGCGCGTTCGACTTGCTGTCTGAGGCCGTACTCGAAGATGAAGACGCGCAAGAGGCTGTAGCATGCTGTCTATTTTCTGCAATTCAGGAACAAGGGGTGTCAGAAGAAAGCCTGCTATACGGACTTGACCGATGTTGTTTTACCGCTGGAAGCGCAGAAGCGCAGTTGGCTGGTGCAATAGCGCCGGCGATTGCATACTCGTATTCTGCCTTTGTGGACTTCATCGCGGAAGCATACATGGATGCATTGGACTACGATTGTCCTTGCACGGCAGACATCTGGTATTGGCAGATTCAGCGAAACATAAGTGGCGAGCTAAGCACGGCAGTAAGGACTTTGCCCCACACCCTGCGCGTTGACACTGGCGCTATTTCGAGGCCTTTTGGCCTGAACAAGCGCGTGATTGTAGACACTTATTCGCCCACTTTGGGGTTGCGCCCTACCGGGGCTGACATTTTGTCTATATCGGATGGGGGGCCGTTGCCATACGTGGTTTATGCATACAGTAACGTGAGTGGTTATAGGCAGAAGGGTGTCCACCCATTCCCCTGGCAGGATTGTTACCAAATCGCGATAGATGGACCAGACGGGGATAGTCCGCCGTCTTGTTGGGCGGAATTCGAGTTTGATCCCTCGACAGACTGCATTCTTGTGCCGCCCTAATCGCCGTCAAGCGTTTTTGGGGCGTGACTGCATATCGTGCCCCCTACCCTGCTGAAAAATCGCTCTAGCGCACGCTAGAGCCTTTTTTTTGTGCTACCCTTAGTGGGGGAGGGGAGGCTTTGCGCTAAGTGGCTTGACAAACGTTTTGCGGTATGGTAAGGTTGATTATCGCTAAGGTTGAGCAGGGAAATAGGAGTTTGGAGCCTGATGAACACGAGTAAATACACCAAAGACCTACGGGGTGCGCTGCGCATGCGCGCTTGGAATTCAAGGCCAAGCCGGTTCAAGGCTGACGTATGGCTTTCGTTCGCGATAAAAAACATTGAGCGTAAGCAGGAACTTGCTGCGCAAAGCATGGTGCTCTATGCTATCTCTCAAGCAAGGGTGCGTGGGGTTCTTGACGGGTCTTTAGAGATGGCGTTACGGCAATTGACTGGCTGGCAGTTATCCGCCATTGTTGGCAGGTTTTGTGAGACTTGCGAGACACACAGTCAGGTTCTAGAAAGGATGAGAATAGAAAGGGAAAGGATCATCTCTATGGCAAGTTGACGTAAGGTGAACTCTCAAAATGAAAAGGTTCAGGAAAGGAACACAGGGGGTAAAAAAATGTTTCAAGTAAGACTTAGTGGCTTTCGCACGAGTAAAATGTCCTTACGGGATGCAATATCTTTCGCAAAGCGTAGGCTTAGTGAAAACCGGTTGCAGTATGTGGGGATTTTGCATTACGGGTACGAAATAGCGTGGTCCGAGTATGGCGTGGTTAGCACGGACAAGGACGCACAGACGACATTGGCGCGCCACGCGGCGCAAACGATTAAAGAGGCATTGGGGTAATGATGATGGACATACCGGTAGAGACAAAGGTTTACAGGCTTGAGGGGGAGGGTAGAGTGGTAAAGGAACGGGACAAGAGGCATTTGGGTAGGCAAGAGATATACGACAAACTGGTGGGTTTTGGGGTAAGACATCCGTTGGTTGTGTGGGGGTGGAGTGCAAGGTTGCTGAAAGAAGGCTGGTTTTACGTAGAGTTTAACGGCAATGCAGAATGGTTGGCAGAAAGTGCGCAAGAGGCATTGGAAAAAATTGACGTGGTGTTTAGTGAGTAGTCGGTAGTGGATAGGGGAGGGCGCCCCTCCCTTATTTTTTTTAAGGAGGTTTGCGATGAAAGTTTCCGAACGATTTGTTTGCCCACCGCCGGGCGAAGATAAACGCCGGTACGTATGGTGGGCGCGTAGAGTTCTGGATGAGAGTAATTTATACGCGGCAAGGTATGCGGACGGTAGCGATAGACCGGCGTTGATTCAATTTCCCGAAGTTCCTGAGTGGGCTGTAGCCTATCTCTTGAACGAATTCGTATCGTCCGGTCTGTGGAAACTTGTGTCGGTGGTGCTTGAGGAACCGGCGCGTGATCACGAGGGCGATGTTCGGGCGGATGTAGAAAGGGATTACATAATATCCCTGATAACACCAGTGTCGGGGAAGTCTTTTCACGCGTGCGCACTGGATTGGTACCATAGCATGTTGCCAAAGGAAAAGAAAGAAAATGTTGTGGTTTTTGGAGGGAGGCCGTGAGGGAAACTTTAAAGCGGTACGGGTGGAAAAGGGTAAAACTTCTTGGCGCAGTAGCGGACATTCACCCCGCCACGGCCTACCGAGTAGAGGCAATGGAAAAGATGGATAGGGCTTCGGCGCGCAAGTCGTTGGGTGAGATATGCAAGGCAATAGAGCAGAAGGGCTTCATAGAGAAGGTGGAAGCATCGGGTTTGTCGGGGAGACTTGATTACAGCGGGCGGGCCAAGTGGCGCGCAACGATAAAAACGTGGTTAAAACAGAGACAAAGTAACTTTTTTCACCTAGTGCAGTAACGAAACAAGAAACAAGTCCGTGCGTCGCAAGACGCACGGCTTGGTACTCCTAAAGAACAATCCAACGTGACAGCCTAGTGGACACCGAAACAGTACAGGAAAAAGGTGAATACTGTAAGAGAAAAGGTAGGCCGTTCCTCTTTGGTTTAGATCGCGATGCAATGTCTGCCTACATAACGCGCCCAAATTGTGGCTTGTGGTCATGCCCGCATTGTGGGCGCGAAAAGGCAAGAGAGTGGCAAGCGCGAATTGGTTGGGGGGCTGAAAACCTTATGGCAAAAGGTGAAAGGTTGTACTTTGTCACCTTGACGGCAATGGGTTGGATGTCCCCCCACAAAACCCTTGAGAATTGGCGCGGGAATTGGCCCAAACTATCAAGTAGGCTTAGACGTGCAGCAGGGGGAAAGTGCGAGTACGTGTATGT
>CAYQZG010000209.1:0-5267 GCA_964421785.1 uncultured Anaerolineales bacterium | reverse complement strand
GGCGGCATCCAGCGTCAGCTGCTCCTTCCGATCCTCGATGGCCTGATGGATCGAGCGACCGGGGATCACCCATCCCAACGCTCCCAGGCCCGCCATCAGCGGCAACGCCATCCCCCCGAGGCCCACCAGCAGGGCGAACACCCCGCCGAAGACGGCAGCCAACACCGCCGTCAGCATCCGATACCCCAGCACGGCCTCCGGGCTGGTGAACGGAGCGGGGTAGTTGGCCCGCCTCAGCCTCTGCTCCAGCTTCCGTTTCCGCTCCTCCAGGTCCACGCGGCCCGTCGCGGTCACCACCCGCTCGGCCGCGGGCACGAACAACACGTCCAACATCCGATCGATGAAGGGTCGCTCGTCGGGGTCCGTCAGCCGCACCCGCACCCGGCGCGGGCCTAGCGACGTGACCGTCAGAAACACACCCGTCCCAGCCGCAACTGCCAGAAAGGCCAACATCCTAAACCTCCGTTCTGTGAGGGGTGGAGACCGGCTTGATCTCCAACGTCAACCCCTGCGTCGCCAGGCGGCGTGCCATGAAGTACGACGCCACGGAGAAGACCAGAGCCAGCGCCAGCACCGCCTGCCCCATCAACGTCCGGTAGAACCCCTGGGCGTACCCCCTCATCCACGGCAGCAGCTTCATCGCCAGGAAGAAGCCCACCGGCGCCAGGCTCACGATGGTGCTCTCCAGCTTCGCCTGCGATTGCTTGGCCGCGATCTCCCGCCGCAGCTGCGTCTGCTCCCGGATCATCGTCTCCAGCCCCGACAGCACCTCGCCGATGTTCCCTCCCTCTTTCGCCTTCAACGTCAACGCCTCGCCCACCATCCGCAGGTACGGATTGCCCCGCCGCTCCAGGACCGGCGCAAAGGCCTCCTCGAGGGTCGCCCCCGCCGCCCGCGCCGACCAGACCTCTCGGAAGTCCGCCGCCGCCGGGTCCGGCGCGTTGTGCACCGCGTGATCCAGCGCGCTGCGCATCGACCCCGTGGCCGAGAACCCCTCGCGCAGGATCTGCACCACCTCGGCCAGGGACTCGTTGTAGGCCTCTCCAAACGCGTCGCGCTGCGCCTCGTAGCGCTGCCACACCATCATCGGCACGACGATCACCCCCGCCACGGCCAGCACCGGTGCCCCCAGCAGCATCGATGCACCCCCCAGGATCACCATCAGGATCAGCGAGAAGGTCACGAACTCCTGCGCCGTGACCGGCAGCTCCGCGGCGTCCAAGCGCTTCTGGAGCCGGTGCATCCAGCCTCGTTCTCGCCTCTCCAATCGCACGCTCGGCGGCATCACCAGGCCCGTGAAGGCCAAAAAGACGCCAGCTGCCCCGATCAGGGCCAAGATCACTATCGGATCCACGGCTCACTCCTCATCCGTTCTCTCGAGTGTCGCCAGGAGCTGTCTCGACAGTCGCTCCAGTACGATTGCGTCCCGCTCCCCACAAACCGAACATGTCACCGGCCGCTCGCGCGTAGCGGCCCAGACCACGTCGTATGTCACTGGCACGGCCTCGCCACAGCTGAAGCAGTATCCAGGCCCTGTCTCCCGCTGGACCTCAAACCTCTCCGTCTTGGTAGCGACGAAGCCGTCCGCGTTGCTGCCCCCGAACCTCACCAGGTTCCAGCCCGACAGCCCAACCATCTGCCACGGCGCATACGTTATCTGATATCTCACCGTCATCCTCTCATCGTCACGACCTGAAGAACGCGGGCGGCAAGTGAATGCTCTGCCGCTCCAGCCGGTCGCACAGCCGCTCGGGATAGTATCCCGTCCAGCCCAGCCCGTTCCCCGTGTCCTCGTAGACGTTCTGCACCACGACCTTGTCCCCCTCCATAAACTGACTCGGCTGCATCTCCGCGATCTCGGTCACGAAGCGCTTCGGCGTCTCCCCGATGAACACCCGCTTCAAGAAGACGATCAGCTGAAACGCATCAGCGATCTGTCGCCGGATGGCCGTGATGGGTATCTCGTGCCCTCGCAGCAGGTACATCGTCTCCATCCGCTGGATCACGTCCCGCGTCGAGTTGGCGTGCACCGTCAGCATCTGCCCATCGTGCCCCGTGTTCGCCGCCATCAGCACGTCCGCGATCTCCGGCCCTCGCGCCTCCCCCGTGATGATCCGATCCGGGCGCATACGGAGCGACTCGATCACCAGGTCGGCGATGGTGAACGCCTCCGCCTCCTCGGCCTGATCCCGCGTCGTCAGCTGCACCACGTCCGGCTTGTCCACCTGCAGCTCCGGCGTGTCCTCGATCACCACGAACCGATCCGCATCGCTGGCCGCGTCGCACATCGCGTTCAGGAAGTTCGTCTTCCCACTCGCCGTGCCCCCCGCCACCACGATGTTCAACCGCCCGTCCACAGCCTTCCGCAGGAACGCCTTCACCGGCGCTGTCACGGTCCCCAGCCCCACCAGGTCCTCCAGCGTTCGCGCTACCAGCCGGTGTCTCCGGATGGTCACCGCGATGGGCACGTTGACGGTCAAGGGCTCGGCCACCGCGTGCAGGCGGCTCCCGTCCCGCATCCGCGCGTCGATCTTCGGCGTCGATCGATCCAGCCACCGCCCGCTCGTGGCCGACGCCGCCCGGTTCACGAAGTTGACCACGTCCGAGACCGAGCGGAAGGCCGCGTTCGTTCGCTCCTTGCCGCGCCCCGCGTGGATGATCCAGATGTCGTCGGGACCGTTGACCACCACCTCCTCCACCTCGGGGTTGTTGAGGTACGGCGCCAGGGGACCGAAACCGAAGATCTCGTCCATGATCTGTCGCACGGTCTCGTCCTCGGACCGCGTCATCCTCATCCCCTGCTGCCGCGCCTGCCGGAAGGCCCCCTCCACCAGCGGCTCGATCACGTCCCGACCCAGCCGCATGTCCTCGTCCGAGGGATCCTCGATCTGCGCAGGCGTCATCCGCTGCCGAATCCGCTCCCGCGCCTCCTGCAGCACCGACGTGATCAGGTCGTCGTGCTTCCCCTGGCGCACCTGCCGCCGTATCGCCGCAGCCGCTGGCGAGACCGACCCTTTCTCCCGCTTACGCCCTCTCACTCCGTCCCCCTCATCGAGCAAACATCCCCGCCAGCTTCCCCAGCGGGCCTCTCCCATTCTCACGCGCCGTCTTCCGGCCCAACGCCTCCAGCGGCGGGTAGAAGGTCGTCGCCAGCTCTATCGCCGCCTCGCCGATGGGCGGCAGCTTCTTCTCCAACACGAACGGCCTCCCCGTGTTGATCGCCAGCCGCGCCTTTTCCGGCGCCCACGGCAGCGTCCCCACGATGGTCACCTTCCCTCCCAGGAACTTGACCACCTCCTTCGGGCTGATGCCGAATCGCTCGTCGAACCCGTTCAGCACCAGCTTGAACTTCTGCAGGGTGCCAAAGGCCTTCTCCAGCGCGGGCAGGATGTTCCGCACGTCCGTGATCGTCGTCCGCTCCGGCGTCGCCACCAAGAGCACCGTGTCCGCGTTCTCGATCGCCGACCAGTGGATGGGCATGTTGAAGTCAGGCCCTACGTCCACCACCCGAAACTCCCAGAACCCCCTCGCCTCCCGCACGATCTCGGCGAAGATGTCCATCGTTCGATCCTGATCCTCCACGAACTCGCTCATCCCCGCGATGTGCATCTTCGGGATCCCCGGCAACAGGTACAGCTTGTTCCGCCACTGGCGCACGTGACCCTGCAGCGTCTCCGCCCGCACCACGTACCGCCCCGTCCGGTTCCCCCGCGCGATCACTCGATCGTACAGCGAGAACAGGTTCTTCGGCTCTCGGTCGATGTCCAGGTCCAGCAGCACGTGCAGGTTCGCGCGGCTCATGTCCCCGTCGATCAGCAGCGTGGGACGCTGGGCCTTCACCCCCAATGCGGCCGCCAGGTTCGTGGCCACCGTCGTCTTCCCTACCCCACCTTTGGGGCTATAGACAGCCACGGTCTGCTGCTGCCATCCCCCGCGATCCAGGATCGACAGGGCGTCCTCGGCCGTCACCGGCGTGAAGCTCCTCGACTGCCGCTCCTCCTCAGCCAGGTGCACCGCCTCCTCCACCAGGTCGGGCAGCCGCTGCACCTGCGTCGGATCCAACGGGGTGGTCACGTATCCCTTCATCCCGAACCGCTGATACTCCGCCGCGTAGCCCGATCCGGCCGGGATCAGCCCCACCGCCGCGATCGACCCATCCTCGTGCAGCAGGAGCTCCTGCACCAGCGCGGGCTTCATCCCCGGCAGCGTGGGGGAGAACAGCACACAGTCGGCCCCCAACGTCCGCGCCTGGTCCGCCAGCTCCGCCGCGCCCGAGACCACGGCCAGCAACCCGATACCGGCCTCCTCGAGCGCCCGCCCCATCATCTGCAGGTCGTTCCAGGCCGAATGGCCGACGACGACCGCGATTCCCTTATCCTCGCTCATTGGCTTCCTTGCCGATCCAGGTCGCCGACATCCTCTCGTCCCACGCCCCGGTCGTCGAAGAATCGTTTCTCGAAGTCCGTCCAGGTCACCCCCTCGGTGTCCGGCAGCGTCCCCGCCTCCACCTGAGGGCGCGTCACCGCCGGAAGGACGCCCACCTGAACCTCGCCGTGCGACAGCGCGAAGGCCACCCATTCGGCCGTCACCTTGTCCACCACCACGTCCAATGCCGTGACCTTCCCTTCCACGTACCTCGCCTCGTCCTGCGTCCCAGGCGCCCCGTAGCTCGGGTTCTCGCGCTGCTCCCGATTCAGGCGATAGACCACCCCCTCGGCCATCTGCTTCGCCAGGGGCAGGTCCACCGTCACCGTCTCCGTCACCCGCTTCATCACCGCCCGGGCGTCGATGGTGCCCGTCACCACCGGCGTCGGCGTGGGCGTGGGGCCCTTGACGACCTCGGTCACCAGCTGCTGGGCCTGGACCCGCCCGGCGCTGAAGTACAGCGCCACCACGTCCCCGGGCACCAGCCCCGGCAGGCGGTCCTGGTCCACTGGCACCGAGACCACCACCTGGTCTGGGTCGTCCAGCGCCGCCGCCAACCGGTTCAAGCCCTCGGCCTCCGCTCCGGACATCACCTGCTCCCGCAGCACCGGCTGGCCCGGATGGAGCGGCTCGATCGCCGCCACCGGCCCCTCACCCATCATCGCGTCCCATTCGTCGGCCTTGACGTACTTCTCCGCCACGGCAGGGCTCACCGCCTGGGTGTCCACTGCCACGTCGCCCGGACGCACCGAGGAGAAGGCCGGGATCTCCCCCGTCGCCACCACCACGTCGAACGTGGGGGGCTGCATCACCCGCCCCATCACGACCACCCCCAGCGCGGC
>CAYQZG010000208.1:0-5280 GCA_964421785.1 uncultured Anaerolineales bacterium | reverse complement strand
CGGCGCTCCAGCCGCTTCCCTGCCGTCGGGACGACGGCGCTCCAGCCGCTTCGCTACCAGAGGCCCCCAGGACGCCTGTGCCTCGGCGAGGCGCGCGGCGTAGAAATCCGCGTCGGCCTCGATGCCGTGCGATGCCGCCATCCGGGTGCTCACGCGCGCGGCAAGGAGAGGCCCGCTCATGCGACTGGCCACGTCTCGCACGGCGTTGAACGCGATCTCCGGGTTGGCCAGGCCCTGGCCGGGTCGGAAGACGACGGTCGCCTCGCCATCCCTCTGGAACGCGGCATCGAAGCCCTCCAGGATGAGCAGGGCGGACGTCACCTCGTCGGCCAGACGCTCCTCGGCGAGCTCGACGGAGAGCGGCTCCCCCGCCAGAAGGCATGGATCGCCCGGGGCGTCGCCCGCCATAGAAAAAGTAAGCGAAGCGGCCCCCCGTGGAGCGCCGTCGTCCCGACGGCAGGGAAGCGAAGCGGCATCCGCCGGACAGAGGACGAACGCTTCGTTGGCCTGGGCCAGAGCGGCCAGGAAGGCGCCCGAAGCGGCGCTGCCATCCCGGCCGAGGACGTCGATGCGGATGGCTGCCGCCTGGCTGCGCGCCAATCCCCGCGCGCCCAACCCGGCGACGTAGATGGTGAGCGCGGGGACGACCAGCAGCAGGAGCCAGCTCCGCCCGCTGTGGAGCGTCATGCGAAGGTCGCGCCAGGCGATGATCCACGCTTTGCGCATCGGCGATGACCAGCTACAGGAACTCGATCCGTCGGCTCAGCATCCAGCTCCCGACGGCGAAGGAGAGGACGGCCATCGCCGCCAGGACCAGAACGTGGGGCAGGACGCTGCTCACACCGCCCCCGAGCGCCAGCTCCCAGTAGGCGTCGATGGCCCAGTAGTGGAAGGTGACCCGGGAGAGCAGATCGAAGGGCTGGGGGAAGAGCTCGACCGGGAAGAAGACGCCGCCCATCAGGGCCATCAGCAGGAGGAGCGCCCCGCCGGAGGTCGCGGCCCGGGCATAGGTCCCCACCGACCCGGCGATGGCGGACCCGATGCCGGTCGCGGCTGCCGCCACGGCAAGGATGAGGGCGGACAGGCCGAGCGCGCTGACGCCCGGGCCGTTCCGCCCGCCGTCCCCCAGCGCCCACGCGAGCGCAGCCATGCCGCCGGTCAGCACGGTCATCTGGATCAGGGCGGTCAGGAACGTGCCCAGGGCCCTCCCACCCAGGATGATCCCCGGGCGGGTGGGCGTGAGGTAGACGCGCTGGAGCGTCCACTGCTCGCGCTCCTGGAGGAGCCCGGCGCTCATCATCAAGGTGGTGAAGCTGACGAAGGTGACGGCGATGGTCGCAGCGAGGTAATGGCTGAAGTTGAGGCGGGGCGGCGCCTGGACAGCGTCGACCCGCTCGACGCGGATGGGACCGGCGTCCGGGAGCGCCGCGGCGAAGGCGGCTTCGGCAATGGCCTCGTCCAACGCGCCGGCCATCAAGCGCGTCCTGGTGCGGGGGTGGCGAAGCAGTCCGTTGGCCGTCGTGCGCGCGGCGACCTCCCCGCTGGACAGGGCGTTCGCCAAGCTCTCGACGACGCTCCCGAACGCCATGCCCAGGGTCTCCTCGCTGCCGTCGACGACCACCTCCAGAGCGGCGCCCTCTGCGGCCAGGGCCCGGGAGAAGTCGGCGGGGATGATCAGCGCGGCGACCAGCCGCCCCCGCTCGACCATGCGCCTCGCCCGCGCCTCGTCCTCGATCTCGCGAGCGGAGAAGAGCGCCTGATACGACTCGTCCAGGATCGTCGGAGCCTCGGGGTCCGGGATGAGAGCGCGCACGAAGACCTGACCGAACGCCCCCCGCGGCCCCCCTCGATCATGATTGACGACGCCGACGGGCACGCTTCTTTGTGGGATGTTGCGGCCGACGACGACGTCACCAAAGGCCAGGTGGATGAGCGCGGCGACGGCCAGCGGCACGACGACGGCGAGCAGCAGGGCGATGGGGTCGGTCAATCGCCGAGCTATCCCGTTCCAGGTGATGACGAGGAGCTTCCTCATGGGGAGATCCCGCTCATCAGGCACCTAGAGCACCTGCTCCACCACGGTCTCGACCCCCTCCAGCGAGAGATGGGGGTTGAGGATCCAGACGTCCAGCTCGGCGAAGCGAGGGTAGGGGATGAAATGGGAGCGGAAGAGCGGTCCTTTGGCGTAGTAGCCCGTGTTCCAGGCCAGGATGCCAACGTAGCCCTTGCTCCGGCTGGCCTCCCAGACGCCGGCCAGCAGCGCCTTCCTCTCCCTGCCGGTGAGGCTCTCCCAGTGGAGGAAATCGACCCAGGCATAGCGGTGCTCGCCTCGGCTGGAGACGATGGGGTAGGCGGAAAAGTTGACGAACCCCGCCACAGCACCGCCCCGCTCGTAGACCACGGTCGAGGTGACCCCCTCCGTGTGGAGCTGGCGGGCCAACGGCTCCGCGTCGAAGATGCGCACCAGGCTGTTCTGGTCCGAATACCGCCCGGTCAGCGCGAGGACGTGGTCGAGATCGGAGGGCCTGTAGGGCCGCACCGCGCCGGCAACGGAGGGCGGGGCGATGGGACGGTGGGCGCCGAGAAGCCGGACCGCCGCCGCCTCGTACCAACTGAGATCCTCGGCCTCGACGAAGCGGTGGAGGTCGACGGCGCGGAAGATGGGGTAGATGGTGGTCAAGGCCTGGATGCGCTTGCGGGGCTTCAGGTGCCTATCGAACGCGCGCCACATGCGACCGTTCCTCTCCATGGTCATCAGCGCGAGGTCGGCGCCGATGGCCTCGTTGCGGCGCAGGCCGTCGACGAAGAGGTAGGCCGCGGCGCCCTGGTAGCCCTTGCGGGCGACGAGCATGCAGGAGAGGACGCCCTTGTAGGTCTGGCCCTTGAAGCGGTAGCGTCTGGGGAGGTTGGCGGCGAAGGCGACCAGCCTGGCGCCGTCGTAGGCGGCCATGAGGAGGCGCGGATCGGCAACGTCGGCGAAGAGGTGTCGGGTGAGCTCCGGCCGATAGATATCGGGCCAGGTCTCCTCGCCGTGCGCCTCGAGCCAGGCCTCGCGCGCCATGGTCGAGAGCGCCTGCAGGTCGTCGTCGAAATCTCGGACCTCGATCCTGCCCATCGGCTCACCGGGACTGCTGCTGGCAGCAGCGGTAGGCGTCGCCCACGGTCTGGATCTCGCGGGCGGCATCGAGCGAGAGGTCGATGCCCAGCTCCTCCAGCCGGAGGAGCATCTCCAGCATGTCTAGCGAGTCGGCACCGAGGTCGGTGACGAAGTGTGTGTCTGGCGAGAGCTGGGTGGCGTCCACGTCCAGCAGCTCCGCCAGCATGGCCTGGAAGGCCTCGAGGGAGAGCGGTTCACGTTGCGTCATCGGTCGTAGCTCCTGCGCCGCCATGCTGCACGGCTTGAACGCGTATGCCACGCGTGAGGGCACGGTAGGCAGGATACTACAGGTGCGCGCGTCTGTCAACTGGCGGGGGGGACGCGCCACGGTCCGAGCATCCGTAGGTCACCTTCGCGCGCGTTTGTTGTCAAACCTCGCAAGGTCCCGCTTGAAGATGATAGGACCCCGCCGGCCCTGGGAGGTGGTTCGGGGGCGGCTCTGGACAGGTCCGGCGGCGGACGGCGACGGCGGCGGCGGCGCGGGCAGGGGGAAAAACGTGAGGATCAATATCTCCGGCGAGAGTGTCGTGGTTGGTTGCGGCATGATGGACGCCGTGTTGCTCCTGTTCATGGGTCAAGTATACCACGTGGGGGGTGGTTTGCCAATAGGGTATTTTTTGGATACCATTTGGGAAATGGCGCGGGGATTTGGGATATCGGGGGGCTGAAACGCTGATTCGTGGTTGAGCCGATTTGACGTGCCTGCAGCCCGGACGTACAATGTGTGCGTGACGGCCTTCTTCCCGGAAGCACGGACTGATGTGGAGGTTGACGATGGTGGATGCCGCGCCGCTGAAGCTGTACGTGCGCAAGCTGGAAGAGAAGCTGGCTACCCACGACGCCACCGAGCACACCCACCGATCGAGCCTGGAGGAGTTGATTGAGTCGCTGGGCGATGGGATCGTGGCGGTCAACGAGCCCAAGCGGATCGCGTGCGGTGCGCCGGACCTGGCGATCCTGCGCGACGGGTTCATGGTGGGTCACGTCGAGGCGAAGGACATCGGCACGCCGTTAGACGTGGCCGAACGCTCCGACCAACTGAGGCGGTATCTGGACTCCCTGCCGAACGTGATCCTGACGGACTACGTGGCGTTCCGCTGGTACGTTGAGGGTGAGCATCGCCGCACCGCGAAGCTGGGGCGTCTGGGGGCCGATGACAGGATCAAGCCAGACAGAGCGGGGAAGCAGAACGTGGCTGATCTGCTGTGCGACTTCCTCGCCCACGAGCCAGAGCCGATCGGGACACCTCGCGAGCTTGCGGAGCGGATGGCGAGGCTGACGCACCTGATTCGAGACGTGATCATCACCGCGTTCGAGAGGGGCAAGGCGTCCGACCTGCTGACCGACTGGCGGAAGGCGTTTGCCGAGGTGCTGGTGGCCGAGCTGGACGAGCCGGAGAACGTGGGCCAGTTCGCGGACATGTTCGCTCAGACGCTGGCGTATGGGCTGTTCTCCGCACGCATCCGACACAGCAGGGGGCGGTTCACGCGACAACGAGCGCAGGGACTGATCCCCAAGACGAACCCCTTCCTGCGCGACTTCTTCTACTACATCACAGGGCCTCACCTGGACGACGAACCCTACGCCGGGCTCGTGGAGGATCTGGTACAGCTCCTGGCGTTGGCACAGATGGACGAGATTCTGGCGGATTTCGGGAAGCGGACGCGTCAGGAAGATCCGACGGTGCACTTCTACGAGACGTTCCTGGCGGCGTACGATCCGGAGCTGCGCGACCGTCGCGGCGTTCGCTACACGCCAAACCCGGTCGTGTCGTACATCGTGCGCTCTGTTGATTGGTTGCTGAGAGAGAAGTTCGAGCTGGATGGATTGGCTGATACCACAAGACTGCCTGATGGCACGCACAAGGTGCTCGTGCTCGATCCCGCATGTGGAACAGCGACGTTCCTGTACAGTGTCATCGATCTGATTCGCGAGAGCTTCATAGGCGCTGAAAACGCCGGTATGTGGTCAGGCTATGTGCGTGACCATCTCTTGCCGCGGATCTTCGGTTTCGAGTTGCTCATGGCTCCCTACGCAGTGGCGCACTTCAAGCTGGCTATGCAGTTGGGTGGGCATGACTTGGCGGAGGCCCAACAAGAAAGATGGGCCTACGACTTCGCTGC
>CAYQZG010000207.1:0-5302 GCA_964421785.1 uncultured Anaerolineales bacterium | reverse complement strand
CTCCAGACGTCGCCGTATTCGACGTCCTCGACGTCGAGTTGCACGAGCTCCAGGATCGATGGCGGCGCACCTGCTTCGATGCTGGGGAAGTGACGGATGTTGTAGACGGGGAGGCCCATCGGGGCGGGCAGGTCGTTGGGCTCGATCTGCTCCACCAGTTCCACCGTTCCCTCGATCAAACGCTCGCCATGCGCGACGACGTATCCTTTCAACTTCGATCCTGGGTGGGGCGGATCCATGTGCGGGTGCATGGGGTTGTAGTCCGTCTTGTACGTCTTCCCTAGTTTCTTGGGGAAACCCATGAAGTGGCCTCGTGCCAACGTGAAGTCGTTGTCGACCCAGGTGTGCAGACAGATCTGCCCCTGCTTGCCCTGGAAAGAGCACGGGACCCAGACGACGGTCTCGGTGTACCAGGTCCGCTCGGGGTTGATAAACGGCATGTCGAGTTGGTTGTCCCACAACGACCACCACTTACTGAAGGATACGCAGACGTGGTCTGGATGGGCGCCCAGCTGGAGAGGCTGCGGAAGATAAGCGTCTATGCTCTCGACATCCGTCCGGTAGACGATGTTGAGAAACTCTGTGGCGAAGGTCCAGGGCAGGTCGCCCACCACAGAAGACGTCCCGCCGGGCGTGAGCGGGTACGAGAACCCCTTTAGGTCGCTGATGTCTGTCATAGACGAGTCTCCTTGTTGGTGTGTGTCGAGGTCTTCGGCTCGGGCCCTCATCCGACCGTTGACGCCAGCAGCAAGGTATGCTATACTGACCTGCAACTGGCGTTAAATTCGTGCCTAGAGGTAGGTGCTCGCATAACTATGACGGCCTGTAGGTCGATCAAACGTAATTATAGCACATCAAGGATGTCCTTGTCAAGAGGTATCTCCGGTTGTCGGTGTCGAGATCTGCCAGCTCTTGAGGGTCTGAGGCGGCGCCAACGGATGGAGTGACCGTCGACCTTGTGGTAGAATCGCTGCCGCAAGCGGCTGGGGGCATAGAGTGCGGCGAGGGAGATATGGAGAAGCTAGACGCTCTCGACATTCGGATCATCGACATTCTGCAATCGGAAGGCAGAATTCCAGTTACCCAGATCGGAGCGAGGATCGACGTGCCTCACCCCACGGTCAGGGATAGGATTCGGCGGCTTGAGGAAGAGGGAGTGATCGAGGGATATGCCGCGGTCATCAACCCGGCCAAGGTCGGGTATATCATCTCCTGCCTCGTCCAGGTCACCATGGAGCAGAACATGGAGCTGGAAGAGACGCTGGCTGTGCTGCGCGGCATCGACGAGGTGACAGAGTTCCTGGTCTTGACAGGGGGGACAGACATTGCAGTGCGCGTCTATGCCCGCGACATCGATCACCTGCGGGACATCATCTATCGCAAGATCAAGTCGATCCCAGGTTTCATACGATCCAATACCCAGGTTGTGCTGGCCTCCGGCACGGCACCGATCAGTTTCTCGATGGGGCAGGATGAGAACTAGGGCCTGAGCTTCGCCCAGGAGTTCGGACAAGTAGGGGAAGGCCTGCACAAACGAAGAAGATGGCCTCACAATCGGGGATAAACGAAGCGCTAGGACGCTTTTCCCTGAAAGGAGGCCATCATGTTGGAGTTTATCAACACCTCCGGGGCTCGACACGCCACACAGAAACCCTAAAGGTCTAGAACAAGTGCTCCTGGAAGCTCAAGGGCGTGTCTGGACGGTAGACTGGAATCATGGTAGAATTCAACCTCAGCTTTTCACGGAGATAGGGCATGCGTCGCTTCTTATTCATTATTCTCGCTTCATTGATTCTCTTGGCGCTTAGGATCCAACCTGTCGCAGCTTCCGGTGCGCACAATCCGGGGACGCCCAGACGCGCTGCTCATGCTCGTTACGTCTGTGTCCCCACCGTCGTCTGGCAGGACCGCGCCCTGTGTCCCTCACATGGTCCCGCCACCACGGCCTATCGCATCGCCTCCATCAGATTGCCGGAGTCGCTTCCCGAGTTGCCAGTTCGCGAGCTTCCCGTGGACGAGGACGATGACCTCCTGCCCCACACGTATGCCCACGTCAACAAATTGCCGCTCAACATCTACCACCATCCGATGGAGGCCGCACAGGGTCTGCCCCCCGTGCGGACGATGCTCTCCGGCGACTGGTGGGTCAGCGTGGAGGAGATGGTTGAGTTCGAGGGGCAGAGATGGTATCGAATCAACAAAGATGAGTTCGTCCCCGCCGATACGTTGGGCTTTGCCAGTCCGTCCAAGTTTCAGGGCGTCTATCTCCAGGAGCAGCCGCAGCACCCCTTTGCCTGGATCAACCGCTGGGCCGAGCCGTCGGTGGTACCTCAGGGCGAGGTGAATGGGTCTGTGCCGCCCCTTCAGCGCTATCAGCGGGTGACGCTTTTCGCCGAGGAGCGTCGCGGAAACGGCCAGATTTGGTACCTGGTCGGGCACGACCAGTGGGTTGAACAGAGCAATGTGTCTCGGGTGGATGTCGATCCGCCGCCGCCGGAGGTCGGCCCGGGCGAGAAATGGATTGAGATCGATCTGTTCGAGCAGACCATCGCTGCCTACGAGGGCGCTCGCATGGTCTATGCGTCGTTGATATCGAGTGGGCGGACGGCCACGGCGACTCCGACGGGCTTGTACCGCACGTATTATAAGCTTCGCGAGGGCAAGATGAGCAATCCCGACGTGGAGGATGGGAGCGCCGCGTGGTACTACATCGAGGACGTGCCCTGGACGCTCTACTTCCACGGAGGGTACTCCATCCACGCCGCCTTCTGGCACGACGCCTTTGGCTTCCTGCGCAGCCACGGCTGTGTCAACCTAGCGCCCCGGGACGCTGAGTGGTTCTTCCACTGGGCCGATCCGCCCATGCCCGAGGGGCAGGAGGCGCTCTACATCGACTCTGGCGCGCCGAGCACGTGGGTCTGGGCGCACTACAGCTCGCCTTTTGAGTAGGTTTTGGCGCTTTCCTGACCTGCTGATTGCTGATGGCAACGGCGTCTCCTTCGCGCAGAGGGCCGGCCTCCCGCGCGCTTTGGCTGGCAATCCTCGCCGGGCTTGGCCTGACCGCGGCGTTTTTCGTTGCTTGTAGCGTCGTCTCCGAGCCACATGTCACGCCGACGCCGACCCGCACGCCGCGCCCCCCAACACCCACGCCAACGCCGGTTCCTTCGCTGACGCCGACGCCCGCCTGGCCTGTCACAGCGAGCTGTGGGGACAACGTGCCGGAGGAGGTCTGCTCCTCCCTCCACGAGGCGGTCAGCCAAGATCCCGAGCACTTCGCCTGGGTCGAGGATCCGACCCTGGCCGACGTCCGGTTGGGCACAGAGGCTCTTCCTAGCCGGCGGCCCTTTGCGACCTGGGTCTACGCTCTTGTGGCTCCCTTCTTCACCCTGGAGGATGGCGTCTCCACAGGTGACTTGAAGGCCACGTGGACGGGCGAGCCGGCCGGGCCGTTCAGCCAGCATCCGCTGCTGGCCTCTGTGGATACGCAGAGGGCCCTAGGATTGGGTCCGCCCACAGGTGAGGTGCACGGTGTCGAGGCGTCTCAGATGCTGACCGAGGCGATTCAGCGCGATGCGTGGGCGATCATCCCTTTCCACGATCTGGAGCCGCGGTGGAAGGTGCTGCGCGTCGACGGGGAGTCTCCGCTGGATCGAGAGCTGGATGTGGACGCCTATCCGCTGGCGACATCCCTCTATCTGGGCACCGAGAGTCGTCCGCATGCTCTCTCTATGCTGCCGAAGGCTTTCACCAACCGTGACGTGGAGAGGATGACGGTGGTGATGATGACGGGCGTCACAGCCCTCACCCGGGGCACGGCCAGGACGATGGAGCGGGAAGGCGTGACCTATCCGGCCCGGGATGTGCGGGACTGGCTGATAGAGCCCGACATCACGCATATCAGCAACGAGGTCTCCTTCGCCGAGAACTGCCCGACCCCCAAGGCAGCGTCGGCCATGGTCTTCTGCTCCGATCCCGGCTACTTCGAGCTGCTGGAGCATGTGGACGCCGACGTCCTGGAGTTGACGGGCAATCATCTGCTGGATTGGGGCGTAAGCGCGATGGAGAACTCGCTCAGGCTATACGAGGAGCGAGACCTCCCCGTCTTTGGCGGGGGATGGACGCTCGAAGAGGCGCGGCAGCCGTTGACCGTGACGCACGGCGGGCACACATTTGGTTTTCTGGGCTGCAATCCGATCGGGCCGTCGTACACGTGGGCCACCGCTGATCGTCCGGGTGCGGCCTCTTGCGACTACGATCTTCTTGCTGCTCAGGTGCGCGGCCTGCGTGAGAAGGGGGTCATCCCCATCGTCACCCTTCAGTACTGGGAGGTCGATCAATATGCCCCTACTGCGCATCAGCAGGCCGATTTCCGTGCGCTGGCGGAGGCAGGGGCGGCGATCGTCAGCGGCAGCCAGGCCCATTGGCCTCAGGGTTTTGAGCTCCACGCTGAGTCCTTCATTCACTATGGACTGGGCAATCTGTTCTTTGATCAGATGCAGCGTCTTGAGTACCGGCAGGAGTTCCTGGACCGGCACGTCTTCTACGATGGACGGCACATCAGCACGGAGCTGTTGACGGCGATGCTGGAGGACTATGCGCGCCCGCGGCCGATGACGGCGGAGGAGCGAAGGACTCTGTTGGAGGCGACGTTCGCGGTGAGCGAATGGTGATGGGGGGAGCAGGGGAGCGGAGGAAGGGGGATAGGGTGACCCGGAGAGATGGTGAGAGAGGGCACGCGAGGTGTTCGGAGCACGGTGCGTGGGGCGATGGTGCCTCAATGAAGGAGGGAGCGCCGTCTGCGATGGAGCTGAGCTCGATGCCGCTCGATCCTATCTACGCCTGGGGGATTGTCCTTGAGCCGGTCGAGGTTATGATTGCGTGCACCTCCGACTTCGTGGCAGAGCTGGCCAGAGAGACGTATCGGCGGGGTGAACCTTTCAGCGACGAGGAGCTGGAGAATCGTTTCCTGGCTTTCTTTGACCATTTGGTGGAGGATGGCACGCTGAGGCGGCTGTCGGACGCGCCGCCGGAGATGGGGCGTCGCATTCTGGGGCCTCGTCGCTGGTTGGAGGCGCAGCGTATCCGCATGGAGCGCTTGATCGAGCATTGGCGGGACGAGGATTCCCCGAACCTCTCCCCGGGGCAGGAAGAGAACGAGAAGAGCGTGTGAGGGCCCTTCCAACAGAAAACCAAGAGGCGAGGGGATTTACCTCTTGGGTTTGATGTAGACTCATTTTTATTGTGAGGAGCGGGCGACGGGATTCGAACCCGTAACCTTTTCCTTGGCAAGGAAACGTTCCAC
>CAYQZG010000206.1:3696-5375 GCA_964421785.1 uncultured Anaerolineales bacterium | reverse complement strand
CGTCGATGACGGCGTCGGGGGGCAGCGACGAAAGATCGAAGCGGACCAGTGTGGCTGCCTCATGCGCGACCTCGGACTCCACGAAGTAGGAGATGTTAAGGATGGATTCGCCCCCGAAGTTCTCATTGGGCTCCCAGCTTCTCACTGTCGCGTCGGCCTCGGCCATCAGCACGACGGTGGACTGCGCTCTGCTCGAAAGCGTGTCAGCTCCGTCGACGATCGCGCGGGCCGCCGGGAAGGCGGTTAGAATCATCGCCGTGCTGATGGCGGCGAAGATCAGAGATGCGGCTAGCCGTCGTTCCAACGACATGTCTCCTCCTTGCTGAACGTCCTACCCTTATCTGCCAGCGTCACCCCTGAACGAGGCGACGCCAGAGGTACGTCGCACCCGGGAGGTGCAACGCACCGTGGCAGCGTGGGGTGCCTTGCACGTGGATCGTGCGAGGCACCTGGGCCTTGTCTCCACCCCGCGAAAGAGGTCCGTGGCGACCGCGTTGAAGATGAACAGGGTTTTGAGCTTCATGGGCTTCCTCCCTGATCATCATGGACCCGTCGAACTGGGAGAAGGCGTCGCCAGGGCTGTTGGATTGATCACACGTCTGTGACCTCAAGGTACGCAGTGCCAAGGGCCAAGACGGCGCGGTCGGCAACTCTTGACGGCCCGAAGTACAGCGGCTTGGGCGGCTGCGTGAGGCTACCCAGGTCCTCGTCGTTCAGCAGCGCCGAAGCTTCTTTCACTACCATCAACCTGTCCGCCTCGGTCACATAGGGCTTGTCCGTCTCCGTCTTCCCCATAATGTGCACCCCGCCCAGGCCCAACAAGACGTTGAAGCTGACGTCGGAGACGGCCAGCATCGGGCGGGTGCGCATAAGGGCCTGCGGTGTGACCGCCACGATGGCGTTGAGCAGCTTTGTCGGCAGCGACGAACCCAGGCGCAGGCTTAGATCAAGGCCCGTTCCCTCCGCGCCGTCCACCCTCATGTTCAGCACGTCCGAATTGGACCATTCCCAGTTGATGCTGGCTCCCACGACGTCCTCAAATCTGTACCAGGTGGAGACGATGGCCTCGGCGCTCTCGGGGTCGATGTACAGGATCCTCTTTCCCTCAGGCGTCATCATCCAAATCTGGAAGAAAGGGTTCACGCCTTTTGGCGTAGACGTGAAGTTATAGAGACGCATCCCGTGACCGCTGGTGAAGTACAGCCCCGGGCTGAAGAAGCCCTCAAAGGGACGTAGATTCTTGTTCATCATCATCTTTCCTCCTATCTCCGTTTGCTCGTCCGTAGAGCACGTTGCGGCACAGAGGGCTGCGTCTGTTCACGTTCCGTGGAAAGCTCTAGAGATCCATTCACGTTCAATCGACTCCCCTCAGTTCGCCGTGCTATCTCGGTTCCCTTCCACCCGGGCGCCGCCTCTCGGGTGCTCCTATGCGATCCGCTCAACTCACGTCTCTTCCAGAATGGCCCTCACCGTCCCTTTCCCCGTCGCCTTGCGGAGGAAGGTCAGTAGCTCCTCCAGGGTGTCAAACGCCCAGCGCTCCCCCGTCTGGACGTGTTCAACCTCGCTCTGCCAGTCGATGGCTCCCTCAGATTGATCAGCGCTCTCCTCGCGCCAGAGACGGATGAGGAAGGATGCATACTGAATCGTTGGCGACATCGGACCTCCACTCCATCGGACGC
>CAYQZG010000206.1:0-3596 GCA_964421785.1 uncultured Anaerolineales bacterium | reverse complement strand
CGCCAAGTTCTAGAGGGAGTGGGGAGGGGATCAGCGGATGCGCGACCGGGCGAACTGCTGATACCGTTCACGCCTTTGAGAATCGGGGATGCGCTCGGCCTTGGCCTGGATGGCCGCCGCAGCCAACGCAGCTTGCTCGCGCGCCTCTCCGGCGCACCCCAGGGCTTCCAGAACTCGGGTATTGGCGCCGCGGACTTCCTCGCTGCCGATGCAGTCCTGGTGCATGTGGGGGAGCGCTTCGAGGGATGATTTCGTGTAGTCCAGTGCCTCCTGCGGCTTCTCCTGCGCTAACAAGGCCAGGCCGGTCTCAACATCGGCCCAGACCCGGCAGCTGGGCAAGTCGTGTTGCTCCGCCACCTGCGCGGCCTCCCGCGCGTGATCCAGGGCGGCGGCTGGACGCCCCCGTTGCCGATCCGCCCGCGCCAGCGCGGCCAGCGCGTACGCCACGTTTTCCGGACACTGGCTCTCCCGGGCGACGGTCAGCGCCTCCTTCACATGCTTGCGAGCGGCATGGGCCGATCCTTCAGCGGGCTTGGCCATCTCGACCAGGCCGAGGCCGATCAAGGCCAGGGCGACATGCCGTCGGTGGCCGATCTCCAGGGCGTGATCCAGGGCACGCTGGAGGGTCTTGCGAGCCCGATCCAGCTCGCCCAGGTGGTAGAGCGCGAAGCCAGCTCCGTCCTCAGCGGCAACGACGCCGTGTCTGCTGCCCACCGCCACCTGCCTATCCAGGGAGGCCCGAAAGCGGTCCAGGGCGGCGGCGTAGCTGCCCCTGCAGAGGTGCCAGTCGCCCAGCAACGTCTCTGCATAGGCCTCAGCAGGATCGGCATCGATTTGGCGGGCCAGGGCCAGGCTAGCTCTGAGACACGCCTCGGCCTGGGAGAGACGCCCCAGCTTGAGATGCAGGAAGCCGACGTCCATCAGGTTCCAGGCCGTGCGGTTATGGTCCGCCATCCTGGCGCTGCACCGGTACGCCTCCAGGTGATGGGCCAGCGCCTCACTGTACTGTCCCAGGTGATAGGTGACGTACCCCAGGATGTGCGCAATGCGCCCCCGCATGGTCAGCGTCATCTCCTCACCGGAGGCCTCCATGGCTTCCTCCAGGGCGGTCAGAGCGGGCTGCGGCTCCCCCAGGAAGTAGTGCGCGAAGCCCACGTGGGCCAGAAGGCGGGCCTCGGCCGAGCCGTCGCCCATACGCCGCGCCAGCGTGAGACCCTGCTCGCCCTCGGCGATCGCCTCCTGGTAGCTGCCTCCGAGGTTAAGATACCGGACGCGGTGGAGGGCGGTCAGCAGGCGCAGGTCATCGTCGTCGTTGGCCTCGGCCAGGCTGGCCAAGGCGGCCAGGTCGGCATCTCGGTCCGCCAGCCGTCCTTGCAGGTAACGCAGGTGGGCGCGGTCGGTCAAGATCTCGCCGCGCACGGCGCGGTACTCCCGCTTCGAATGATCGGGGTCGAGGCGATCCAACAGCCGCAGCATCCGACCCTGGATCCTCTCGGCCTCCTGCCAGGCGAACAGCTCCCTGGCCCGCCGGGTGGCCTGTCGGTAGTATTCCAGGGCGTGCTGCTCCTCGCCGCCCAGCTCGAGGTGGCGCGCGATCCGGCCGGTGGCCTGGGCATCGATCTCTTTGAGCGCCCGAGCGGCGCGACGATGGAGGAGATGGCGGCGCACAGGGCTCAGAGTTGCCTCCACAGCCTGACGGATGAGGGCGTGCCGGAAGCGGTAACCAGCGGCGTCCTCGATGAGGAGTTGTCGGGCCACCGTATCATCCAGGCTGTTGATGGTTTCCATCTCTCTCCGTCCCGCCGTACGTCGCACGAGCTCGAAGCTGAAGGGATCACCGAGGCTGGCCCCGGCCTCCAGCACCTGCCGCGCCTGCGGGTCGAGGCGCCGCAGGCGTGCCTCGATCGCCTGCTGCACTGTGCTGGGGAGGGGAATGGTCTCCAAAGCAGTCAGGTCTTCCGACAAGTCTCCCGCCTCCTGGAGGACGCGCAGCGTCTCCACAAGGAAGAAGGGGTTGCCGCCGGTGGCGCGGTGGAGCCGGCGGGAGAGGGCCGCGGCGCCGGGGCGAGCTTCGGTCACATGGCGGACGATCTGAAGGACCGCATCGGGCTTCAGGCCCGTGAGGCGAACCTCGGACAGCACCCCAAGGCGCGTGAGATGGTGGCGCAGCTCGTTCATCGCCTCCTGGTCCTCCGTCCGGTAGGTCCCCAGAACGAGCATGGGACAGCCCGCTCCGGCTGCCTGGGCCATGTGGCGAGATAGGCCGAGGAGCCAATCGAGCGTGCCACTGTCCGCCCAGTGAAGGTCGTCGAGGCAGATGAGCAGGGGACGCTGGCGGCGGGCCAACCCCAGCGTCATGCGGCAGAGGGCCTCCAGGAGTCGGGTCCGCGCCTCCAGCGGCTCGGTCGGCAGGGGCCGCGGCAGGTCGGGATGGCGGTCGCGCAACTCCGGGAGCAGGCGAGCGGCCTCGGCCAGCCAGACAGGCTGGGTGGCGGCGGTGAGGATCTGTGGCTGGGGGACGGAGCGGAGAACCTCGGCGACGGGCTGGTAGGGTAGGGCCTGCTCCCTGGCGAGGGCTGCGGCGGCCAGGACCAGGGCGCGATCCTTCGACCGGGCGGCGAACGTCTCCATTAGGCGGGACTTGCCGATGCCCTGCTCCCCCGATAGGAGGACGATCTGACCGTGGCCCGCCCGCGCCTGGGCCAAGGCCTCCCTCAGGCGGCCGCAGACCTTCTCACGTCCCACCAGAGGCACGTCCAGGCTGGTGGGCAGGGTGGCCCAGGAGAGGTGCGGGGCAGTGCGCGCTTGCCGCGGACGCCGACCGTCGAGGGCTTTCTCGTACGCCTCCCGCGTCTCCGGCAGGGGACGGACGCCCAGCTCACGCTCCAGAACGGCCACGCATCGTTCGAACTGACGTTGAGCCGCCATACGGTCACCCGTGGCCGCGTACAGGTGGATCAATCGGCGGTGGACATCCTCCCCCAGCTCGTCCGTGGCTAGGTAACGCTGGGCGTAGGCGATGGCCTGGTCGTATTGTTGTCGACGGGTAGTGCTTTCGATCAGCGCCTTCAGGGCCTCGAGATAGCGTCGTTCATAGACGCGCTGCTGCTCCAGGATCCAGGCCTCGAACTCAGGGCTGCCGGCCAAGGAGAAACCGGCCAAGAAGGGTCCGCGGTAGAGCTCGGCGGCCCGGCGCAGCGCGTCGATATCCTCGTCGCGGTCTGCAAGCTGCTGGAACGCGACCACGTCGCAGAAGACCCGCTCTGAGTCGAGCGCCACAGATCCGGCGGGGGTGAGCAGCAGGCGTGGATCCGGCAGCGCCCCGCGCAGGTGGCTGAGGAGGCGGCTGAGACTGCGGCGAGCGGCGGACTCCGCTGTGTCGGCCCAGAAGAGATAGCAGAGCCTTTCCCGGGGCAGCGGAAGGGGCGTCGCAGCCAGCCGAAAGAGGAGGGCTCGCACCTGGCGCCGGGGCACGTCCAAGGTCTGTCCGCGCCAGGAGACCGTGGGGAAACCCAGCAGACGGACGCGGAGCTGGCTCCCTCTTGGCGAGGTAGGCCCCTCTTCTTGTTGACCAGTCATAGGTCACCTTGCTGCGC
>CAYQZG010000205.1:3459-5457 GCA_964421785.1 uncultured Anaerolineales bacterium | reverse complement strand
AGCGAAGCGGCTCCCTCCGCATGGGAGATGGCGGATTTCGGCCCGGCGGTGGACGCCGATCAATGGCAGGAGAACCTTAGCACTCTGCTGCTGGATTTCCTCGCCGATCGGCGCCGCGCCGGTGTGCCCTACAGTCGGGGGGATATGGCGCGGGTGGTGCTGCGCGATATCCTGAGTCATCAACTCATCGTGCCCGCCGAGCCGTTCGAGATCAGAGCGAAGGGACGATCCGGGGGGAGGAGAGGCGGAGAGACGGTGATCCCTGCCCCGTTGCCGTTGGTACCTCGCCGTGAGTTCCTGGACGACGAGCTGGTCGATCTGTTTCGCATGTTCGGTGCCCAGCCTTATCATGCCGCCGCCTTGATGGAGCTTCTACCCGCCTACCTGCACTTCCTGGCGCACCTGGGGCTGATCCACCCCGCGCAGATGGACGCCGCGCTGGAGGAGTTGCATCCGCTTTTCCCGAGCGTGCAGAAGAGGGTCAGAGGCTATGCAGATGGGTATCGGGCGGCGGAGGCCGTAGGGGCGGCCTGGTCAGCGGAGAGCCTGACCGCTTTCGAGGAGGATCCCTCGCTGGCCGAGGCCCGGGAGCTGCCGCCTGAGCCGCCCCCTCGGCCGGAGAAACCCACGCCTCGCCCTGGCGCGGTCCTCACGTATACGTTCAAGGTGGCTTATCTGTACCGACGGGAGATCTGGCGGACCATAGAGATCGCTGCGGATCAGACGCTGGATCGGCTTCACCGCGAGATCCTGAAAGCTGTCGGCTTCGACAGCGACCATCTCTATTCGTTCTTCATGACTAATCGGGCCTGGGATGACTTGGGCGAGTACAGTTCACGGCACACGGATAGACGGAGCGCGGACGGCGTGAGGATCGCGGACCTGAACCTGCGCATGAAGCAGCGCTTCCTCTATCTGTACGACTACGGTGACGGGCACCGCTTCGAGGTGCAGCTGATCGACGTCAACCCCGAGGCGCCGCAGGACGAGAGCTACCCCCGTGTTCTGGAGAGCCACGGCGAGGCGCCTGAGCAATACCGGTGGTAGCGTCGCGCTCAGGCTGCCCGCGATCCCCTGGCGATGAGCTATTGACGTGGGTCGACCAAGCGGCCTGCAGAGGGATACATCGGTGACGGGTTATCCAAAGGCCACGTGGCGGCTGATCCGCTCCGGGCCGGCCGATGGCGCGACGAACATGGCCGTCGACGAGGCGATCCTGCGCGCCGTGGCACGCGAGGAGGCCCCCCCGACGCTGCGCCTCTACGCCTGGGAGCCTCCCTGCCTCTCCTTGGGGCGCGGGCAGCCGGTGGACGATGTCGACCGCCCGGCCGTGCGGGCCGCCGGATACGACCTGGTGCGCCGCCCCACCGGTGGCCACGCCATTCTCCACATCGACGAGCTGACCTACAGCGTCGTCGCCCCCCACCACGACCCGCGCGTGGCCGGCTCCATCGTGGAGAGCTACCGGCGGCTCAGCACGGGCCTGGTGCGCGCCCTCGAGCTCTTGGGTGTGGAGCGGATCGTGGCCGACCGGCGGGTGAAGCATCGCGATCCCGAGGGGCCGGTCTGCTTCGAGATCCCCTCCGACTACGAGATCACGGCTGCGGGCGCCAAGCTGGTGGGCAGCGCGCAGATGCGCGCCCGGGGCGTGGTGCTCCAGCACGGAACCGTGCCGCTTCAGGGCGACATCGCCCGCATCTGCTCCCTCCTGGCCCGGCGCCCCGACCGCGATCGCGTCCGGGCCAGGGCGACCACGGTCGAGCGTGCTCTGGGCCGCGCCGTCAGCTGGGAGGAGGCGGCCGAGGCGCTGGTCGAGGGCTTCGCGGAGACGCTCAACCTGCACCTGGCGCCGGGCGACCTGACCGCCGGGGAGCGCGCCGCGGCCGGGGAGCTGCGCGCGGAGAAATACGCAACCCGTCGGTGGACCACGCAGATTTGACGTCCAGCGCCGCCGTGCTATACTCCGTGTGGACACGTTGGAAGGTTGGAAGGTTGGAA
>CAYQZG010000205.1:0-3359 GCA_964421785.1 uncultured Anaerolineales bacterium | reverse complement strand
GTTGGAAGGTTGGAAGGTTGGAAGGTTGGGACGTTCGAACAGCGTCTTCAATGGCTATTCTTACGCATTACGCGGTGGTCGGCCACCTTCCCGAAAGCTAGGGGAGAGGTAACGTAAGCGCACACAGACATCGCTTGTCGGTGAATTCTCGCCCGAGTGCATAGTATCTGGAAGCTTTCGGGAAGGTTTTCACGCTTTACGCATCACGTTTTACACCTATGATCATCGGAGCCTGCAGTATCGAGCTGCGCATCCCGGGCAACCGCTCCCTGAAAGGGAAGCGAAGCGTCCTCAAGCCGCTCTTGACGCGCTTGCGGCGCGAGTTCAACGTCTCTGTCGCTGAAGTCGGCTACAACGACATGTGGCAGACCGCCGAGGTGGCCTTGGTCACCGTGGCCAACAACGACCCCGGCTACGTGCAGCGTTTCCTGGAGAAGGTCGTGGAGTGGGTGCAGACGCACCGCCCCGAGGTACAGGTCGTCGACTGGCACGTTGAGACGTTTTAGGGTTGGAACGGTGGAACGGTGGAACGGTGGAACGTTTGAAGGTTGGAAGGTTGGAACGTTGGAACGTTGCCACCCTGCTCTGAGCCCCGTCTCGGGGCGATTGGGCGGTGCCCGTCGGTATGATGCCTGTCCAGTAGGTCCAGCGTATGCGCTACACCCTTCCCGCCCACTCTGCTCTGAGCCCCGTCTCGGGGCGATTGGGCGGTGCCCGTCGGTATGATGTCTGTCCAGTAGGTCCAGCGTATGCGCTACACCCTTCCCGCCCACCCTCCTTTCTCCCTCTCGGCCGTCGCCGAGTCCCACGGCTGGGTCCAGCTGCCGCCTTTCGATTGGGACGCCGACCTTGGGCTGCTCGCCCGCGTGGAGCGGTTGAGCGGCGGGCGCGTGGTGGCGCTGCGCGTCCGGGAGGAGCGCGGCGGCGTGCGGGTGGAGGTGGTCGGTCGCGCCGCTGAAGGGGTGGTCGACGAGGTCGGTCGCACCGCCGTAAACAGACCGTGCTGGGACCTGACGGCGGCGGAGGGCCGGGAGGTGGTCGACGGCGTGCGCTGGATGCTCCAGCTCGACCGGGATCTCTCCGCCTTCTACGCCCTGGCCCGGCACGAGCCGCCCCTGGTGCATCTGGAGCGCGAGGCGAAGGGGCGCATCCTCCGCTCGCCGACCCTCTTCGAGGACGTGGTGAAGACCATCCTGACCACCAACGTCCAATGGTCGGGCACCATCCGCATGGTGCGGGCGCTGGTGGAGCGGTTCGGCGCCCCGCTGCCCGCTGACCCGGCCCGCCGCGCCTTCCCCACGCCGGAGCGACTGGCCGCGGCGGACGAGGCGGCGCTGCGCGCGGCCGGGCTGGGCTATCGAGCGCCCTACGTGCTGGAGCTGGCCCGCTCCGTCGCTGGGGGCGCCCGCGACCTGGAGGGGCTGAAAGCGGCGGAGCTCCCGACCGCCGAGCTGCGTCGGCGGCTGTTGGCCATCAAGGGGGTGGGGGACTACGCGGCGGCGAGCCTGCTGATGCTCCTCGGCCGCTACGACGCCGTGCCGATCGATTCCTGGGCGCGGACGATGGTCTCCGGCGAGTGGCACGACGGGGAGCCGGTGGGGAACGCCGAGGTCGAGGCCGCCTTCGAGGCCTGGGGGCCGTGGAAGGGGTTGGCTTACTGGTTCTGGGACTGGGGCTAGCCGACGGCACGCCACGTCGTTACGTGCCTAACTACGAACCGGGACGCGCCGGCCGTCGTTCGTCGTCAAGTTGGCGAGAGCACCTGACCCAACCCCATCGTGGTGCGCCAGCCCACCCCGGCGAAGGGGGCGAAGCCGGCCAGCATACCGATGCGCCGCCGCCACCTCGCGTCGGAACAGCGCAGCGCGAAGCGGCATTGCCCCACGAACCCACCCACGCGCCCCCGCCGCCCACTGCCGAAGGCGACCAGCTCGGTGTGCAGATCGTAGCGGCTCACCACCACGCAGTCCCGTGCAAACCCTTCCAGCGCCTCCGGCAAGGGCGCGGGGGCGAAACTGTTCCACACCCTGAGCAGCCCGCCAAAGAGGACGTCAGGCAGGGGAAGCGGGACGTCGTAGGGGGCGTCGGTGAACTCCCCGTCGGCCGGCGGGCTGCGCCGAAAGGTGGTGGGCGTCAGAAAGCGCAGCGTCACCTGGTTCGGCGGCGCTCGCCGGGCCACCTCCTCTTCCAGGGCCTGATAAGGCGCGCAGCGCGCCTGCGGATGCTCGGCGGGGCTGGAGGCCAAGCGCGTCACCCGGAGCGGCACGCCCGTTAGCCGCACCGTCGCTCCGATCCAGCGGTCGACCAGGGTATCGAGCAGGCGTGCGGAGAGCCGGGGCTCCAGGCTGGTGAGGCGCAGAAAGCAGGGCTGTCCCGCGGCAAGCGGCATGCTGCCGCGGCGTGGGCGCGACGATGGGCACCACAGGGGCGAGACGGTGAAGGGCTTGGGCGTGTTCGGGGCATGGAGCCTCTGCGCCAGCGCCGCGTCGACCTGGCACACCTGATCCAGGAACCAGGCGTGGACCGCGCGCCCCAGGAACGCCGGGACGTCGGCGGACGTGGTCGGTGTGAGGGTGAGGACGAGGGAGACGAGCATGGTGGGGCCTACCTCCTTGTTGAATGGTGTTGATCCATCGGCTTCATCACGTCGTCGACTTTCGGTCAAACAGTGGCTCAAGAACTCACCGCAGAGACGCCGAGAGCGCAGAGAAAAGCTTGACGATGAAGATGGTTGAGCCAGAGCGCTTTCCGGCAAGAACTCACCGCAGAGACGCCGAGAGCACAGAGAAGGCAGAAGACCGACGTTTGTCGAAGAACAACGGATCTCAGGAAAGCAACGGATTCCTCCCGACACAGCGGTTCGGTCCATTGCTTTCCTGGCATCCGCGTGCTGAAACAAAGCTGCAAACGTGACCGTGCCCGCCCCTAGCTCCACGCGAACCTGCGGTTGAGGGGCGACAACCCGCTTGAACCACTGACTCTCCTCTGCTCCCTTGCTCCGTGCCTTTTCAGCGTCTTCAGCCGTTTCAGCGGCCTCAGCGGTTCAGACCTGAATCCCCCCACTTGTCACCCAGCGCACCCGTGCTGCCCCTCTCCCCCGCTCCCCTGCTCAGATGGTGCCCTCGCGGGCTTTGTGTGTTCTGCGACGCATGCAGCTCTTTCGCCGGGGAGCAAATCGGTACTACGTGCACCCGTTTCAGTGCCCTCGCGGGAGGGAAAGACCAGGTTACGCTTTTTCGTAACCGAGTCGTATTCGAGTCGTAACCGACTTCGAGCGAGCCACCCCAAGACGTAAACAAGAAAGAGTTGGTTACGTCTAGCTCAAGACTCTATTATACGTCCTTTCCACACGTCGAACA
>CAYQZG010000204.1:0-5462 GCA_964421785.1 uncultured Anaerolineales bacterium | reverse complement strand
CACGGACGACGAGGGGTTCTACGGCGACAAGTACGAGCCCGTCATCTCCCAGTACGCGGCGGCGGACGTCGAGCTGCTGGAGGGCGTGAGCCACATGGGCTCCGTGGTCGACCCCAGCGTGCGGCCGGTGGTCAAAGCGTGGCTGGAGGACCTGGACGCGTGAGTGCGAGGATGCGGGCACTGAGTATGACAAGACCTCCGGGGTCTCCGACGGAACGGGGTTCCTGGGAGCCCACCGTAGTCGCCCAAGGACTTCGATGAGAGGCCACCTCGCGAGACCCCGGAGGTCTGAGACGGTGGTGCATGGACCGCACGTTGCGACCTTGCGGGTCTGCTTCGCCTCCTGGGGCGATCCTTATGCCATCGCAGCCCGTGAACGGGCTACCAAACGATCGTACAGGATCCGCTGACCCACACTTGCGGCTTCCATGGTATACTGAAGGCGAGCCGAGAGCAGCTTCGCCCGTCGTTGGTTGGCAAGCGGAAAGCTAAGCGTTAGAATCCTTCGGCGGTGGGTAGTGCCATTAGATACATCGATCAGGAGGATCGCCAAGTGCCTGACAGAACAACGGCGAGACAGTACTCAGGAACTCCAGGGGCCCAGAGGGAGTTCTTGGACGACTTCAAAGTTTCACATCCCGAGAAGAGCATGGCTGTGGATGGGACGACTTGGACCTACTTCAACTCAAGAGAAGGCAGGAGGGTTCTCCTACTCCTCCATGGCGGATTCGCTGCCTTTGACATGTGGATACACCAGATCACGGCGTTCGAGAAGCACTACCGGATCATAGCGCCTACATGTCCGGTGCTGCCGAATGCAACCATGAAGGCGTATTCAAACGCGCTTCTCGCCATCCTTGAGCGGGAAGGCGTCCATAGACTCAGCATGATCGGATACAGCGAGGGTGGACTAATCGCCCAGTGCTTCCTGCGGGATCACCCGAGGCTGGTCGACAAGGCCGTACTGGCTCACACGTTCTACCCTTCTACTGAGAGTCGCTACTATCGTCACGACTTCACGTTGTTCAGAGTGCTGCCCTCCGTCCTGACCGAGCTCGTCTTCAAGCTGCTCGCGAAACCGGACCGAGAGGAACTAGAGGCGGAATCAGCTGAATGGCTTGACTGGTACCGAGGCTACTTTCGAGAATTGAAGTCAAGGTTGACAAAGGATGTCATCATCACCCACATCGATCTGATGATCGACTTCGTGAGGAACTACACCTTCCACCCGGATGATCTGTCCACCTGGGAAGGGGATATGCTGATCACTGTCTCCGAGGACGATGTCGTGCTAAGGTACTTCGATGGATTGACGCGGCTCTATCCGGATGCTCAATCCCACGTGTTTCGCAAGGGGCTCGGTGCGCACTCGATCGCGCTGATCTCCCCCGCCGTATTCAACCGACGTATTCGAGCGTTCCTGGAGGAATAGGGCGCTGACAGCCACAGAGAGGCGAGAGCAGCGGAGTCTTCGTCACGATCAACCAACCAGGTTTCAGTGCTCCCAGCGGTGCCAAGGAGAAGAGCTAGATGCCTTCACTACCATCCTCAGTTGATGAGTCCCAAGCCCCTTGTACTTGGCGACCTCGCGCAGATTGCGAAAGGTGTCAGGCCGATGGAAAGCTGATGTGCCGTTTCGACAGGAAGGACCTGACCAACTTCTTCATGATCATCCTCCCCTTTGCCGTTACAGCCATAGCAGGCACCATCCGCGCCGGTTACGGATGGTATCTCTTGATATGGCTTGCGTATGCGCTGTTCTTCTTCTTCGTCTGGGAAGCCCGGGTCCTCTGTCGCCATTGCCCCTATTGGGCGGGACCAGGACCGATTCTCCACTGTCCGGCCAACTACGGCGTCATCAAGCTCTGGAGGTACCATCCCGGACCGATGAGCCGATGGGAGAAGGCCCAATTCATCATCGGTGCGTCGCTCTTCATTGGCTTTCCGTTCCCTTTCCTATTGCTCGGGCAGGAGGTTCTTCTAGCGATCATCGGAGCAACCGCGGTCGTCAGTGGTGTCTTCAGCCTCCGGAGACATGTGTGTAGCCGATGCGTCAACTTCTCCTGTCCCATGAACGCCGTACCCAAGGACCTCGTGGATGTGTATCTCAGACACAACCCGGACATGCGAGCGGCCTGGGAGCGGAGCGGATATCGCCTGCGGGAATCGGGAACGGCCCAGAAAAAGGGGGATGAAGATGAGCCAGGTCACTCACGCTGATACCCCACCCGCTGCCTGGAAGAGACTCTACCGAGTCGGTGGATTGGCTGCTCTGATGGCAGGCGTCTTCTTCAGGCGGAACATCGCTGCAGAGATCGGGCTTTTCATCCAGCGCGAACCCCCCGCCGGGGTAGCCGAGTGGTTTGCGCTGCTGCAGGGCAATCGACTGCTGGCGCTTGCCTATCTCAACGTCTTTGACCTTGTCAACTACGTGCTCCTGGGTTTGATGTTTCTTGCCCTCTATGCTGCCCTCGTGCGAGTTGCCCGGAGCGCAGTGCTGATCGCCACGGCCCTTGGCCTCACCGGCATCGCGGTCGCCCTCGCGTCAAACACGGCCTTCTCAATGCTCTCCCTCAGCGATCAATACGCCACCGCGACGACTGAGACACAAAGGACCACGTTGCTGGCAGCCGGGCAGGCGATGCTGGCGCTCAATCGGTTCAGCACGCCTGGCGCGCATCCTGGTGCCGCGGGGACTGTCAGCCTGCTCCTCGTGGCGGTTGCCTCCATCGTGATCTCAGTCGTCATGCTGCGCAGCGCGGCCTTCAACCGGGTGACCGCGTATGTGGGGATTCTGGCAGGTGCGCTTGATGTGGCCTATTGCATCGCCTACGCCTTCGCGCCCGGTCTGGATAGCGAGCTCTTAGCCGTCCTGTTCATACCGGCCGCCGGGCTGTTCCTGATGATATGGCACATCATGGTTGGCTGGAGGCTCTACCGGCTGGGGGGTTCCGATGTCGAGACGCTTACCCAACGGGTGTAGGAGGAGGTTGCTGGAATGACCAGACACATCAGAGCACGAGGGCGACACAAGCGAGAGGCTGGCGAGCATAGCGACATGATCGCCATCTGCCTTTCCGATGGTCCGAGGACCGTGGCGGAGATCGAGCAACAGTTCATCGCCTTTCCCCGGCGCTTCGGTCTGTTCATCGAGCTCATTGATCAGGCATCCATCGAACGCGGTGATCTGACCCGGGACTTGCTCGTGAGCCTGGAGCAGATGACGGAAGCGGGATGGGTGGAGCGCCAGGACGATCTTTACGCGCTGACCGAGTTGGGTCGCGCGAAGGCCGCCGAGAGGCTGGCGGGACTGGACAAAGCGGGCAAGCTGGCCCGCAGGTTCCTGCAGCCGCAGACCGTCTCACAGGTCTCCCTGGGCCTGCACCTGGGCCTGGCCGCGCTCAAGCTCCCTGCAGGCCTGCTCTCGGGCAGCGTGGGGCTGATCAACGACGCCGCGGACACGCTCCTGGACGGGGTAGCCAGCCTGCTGGTCTACGCCGGTTTCCGGCTTAACCGCGAGCGCGCCGTCAACGTGGTGCTGGTGGTGTTGATGCTCGGCACCGGTGGGCTCACCTCCTACGAAGCTGTACATCGCTTCCTCACTCCCCTTGAGCCGAAGGTGGATTGGTTTGCGTTCCTGGCTGCCGGGCTATCGGCATTGGTCTGCCTGGGGCTATGGGCCTATCAGCGCTATGTGGGCCTGCGCAGCGGCAGCATGGCGCTCATCACGCAATCCGTGGACTCGCGTAACCACGTGATCGTCGCCCTCGGCGTCACGGCGGGACTGGTCGCCGCGCTGCTCCGTGTGAGTCTGCTGGATACCTTGGTGGGGCTGGTGGTGGCGATTCTGATCCTCAAGAGCGCGGTCGAGCTGGGCGTCGAGACCATCCGCTCGTGGGAGGAGGGAGGGGTGGACCTCTCTCGCTACCGGATGGGTCTCATGGAGCGCTATGACCGATTCCGGCGTGCGCAGTTGCGCGACTGGATGCTCAGCCTGGTGGAGCAGGGAGATGTGCAGACGGAGGCCGAACTGAGAGTAAGGGCCAGCGAGGCCCTCGACTTCAGCGACAACGCCGCACTGCGAGGTTTCAGCCTGGATCGCCAGAGCGAGGCTGCCGAGCTGATTGAGGCGAGCCTGGACGCGCTGCGCGAGCAAGGATGGCTGGCAGGGGACGGGCAGCTGACCATCACCGCGGCCGGCAGACGGCATATGAGGCAGCTCTCCAGACGGGGACGTGGCAAGAGACGCAATCGGGTACTATCTCGCTGGTGCAGTACGGTGCCAACCTCGCGCCTCGACTACCCTGCAGGCGCTTCAAGGGCAGAGCAGATCTCGTCCATTATGCGGCAACACCTGGTTCACAGCGGGCTCAAGCCCGTGCATAGCTTCGTCCTCTACGGCGAGAACGCGTCGGAGGGGATCACCATCCACGAGGGCATCGGGATTGTCGGCAGAGACGATACGCCGATAGATGAGGCCTACCAGTACAACGTTGCCAGCATCACAAAGCCGGTTGTGGCCACCATCATCCTTCAGCTTGTGGAAGAGGGCCGACTACAGCTCGATGATCCTGTCGATGAGTACTTGGCACACGTGGGCCACCTGCGATTCAAGAAGCTCCACGTCTTGGACGGCGAGTCGCACGCCGGCGAGATCACCATCGATCATCTCCTGCAGCATCGGTCAGGACTCGGGGACATCTTCATCGATACCGCAGCGCGATTCAACCTGAGCGTCCTCCTCCATCCCCAGCGGCAGTACTCACCCGAGATGATCATGGAGCGGTTCTTCTCGTACGGGCTGAACAGGGCCCCGCACTTTAAACCCGGCGAAGGCTACTACTACTCGGACATCAACTACGTCCTTCTCGGGCTGATCGTCGAAGAAGTGACAGGAGACAGCCTTGCCCATCAGATCCGACGGCGCGTCCTGCGTCCCCTGGAGATGGACGACACCTACTTCGAGTTCTATGAGCCCGAGGTCGGTAGCGGAAAGCGGCTGGACACGTATCTGGGGCCCATCAACGTGACGAGAAGAATCAACACGTCCTATGAATGGGCTGGGGGCGGTCTGGTCTCGACGACCGAGGATATGGCTACCTTCATCAAAGGTCTGTTTCGCCTGAAGCTGTTTGAGCGAGAGGCCACGCTCCATCTCATGGTGGACAACTCGGCGAATGAGGCAGACGGGCAGACCTACGCCCGGGGGATCGATCACTACCTGCTGGGTGGTGAGACGTACTACGGACACGCGGGATTCTACGGGTCGCTGCTGGTGTACAACCCGGCGGAGGGCGTCGTCCTCTCTGCCCATCTTGCGCAGGCTAATCCATCCTACCAAGTCAAAGGCTTGATAGCGACTGTCCTGGAGACTCTCGAGGCGCCGAACGCTGATTGTGTAGACGAGGTTTGAAGCGACACAATCGTGAGCAACCTGGATGGCGAATCCACGTACATGAAGG
>CAYQZG010000203.1:0-5484 GCA_964421785.1 uncultured Anaerolineales bacterium | reverse complement strand
GACGACTACCTCACCTACGTCCGCACGTTTCAGCGCTTCCAGAACCCGCGCATCCAGGACTGGGTGATGGAGCGCATCGAGCACGGCACCTTGCTCTGGAAGCCGCCGTTTGTGCAGCTCTCGCGTCCTTTCGCCCCCGGCGACCAGCTCGAGACCCTGGTCGAGGAGAGTTTGCTCCATCCCAGTGTGCTGCCCGTCTTTCGCGCCGATCCCGGGGATCCGAATTCGCCTCCGGTCGGGCCCTACCGACACCAGTCCGAGGCCGTCCGGCGCATCCTGGTCTCCCCTCTCCCGCCCGCGGGGGAGGGGCCGGGGGAGGGGGCTAGAAGCGGCGCCAACGTCGTGGTCGCCACCGGCACCGGCTCCGGTAAGTCGTTCGCCTTCGGGATTCCCATCGTCTCCGAGGCGCTGCGGATGCGGAAGAAGGGGATAGGGGGCATCAAGGCCGTGATCGTCTACCCGATGAACGCGCTGGCGAACTCCCAATACGACGACTTCTCCCGGCGGCTGCACGGCAGCGGGCTGACCATCGCCCGGTATACCGGGGACACGGCCTACGGGCCGGAGGAGGCGCTGGACCGCTACAGGCGTGCCACCGGGCGCGATCGACCCTACGACAGCCAGGTCCTCTCGCGCCAGGAGATCCAGGCGAACCCACCGGACATCCTGATGACGAACTACGTGATGCTGGAGCTGCTGCTCACCCGCTTCCGGGATCGCACCCTCTTCCGCAAACCAGGCGTGCTGCGCTTCCTGGTGCTCGACGAGGTGCACACCTACACGGGCAAACGGGGTGCCGACGTGGCGGCCTTGATCCGCCGCCTGAAGCAGCACACGCACACCACTGGGAAACTACGGTGCATCGGGACTAGCGCCACGGTGGAGAGCGCCGGGGACGTCAGCGCGGCCGAGGCGGTGGCCGACTTCGCCGAGCGGCTGTTCGGGGAGCCCTTCGACCCCGAGAACGTGATCACGGAGTCGTACGCTCCGCTGCCGGACGACCTGCCGCCGCTCACGCGCGCCATCGCGGAGAGCATGGCGACCGGCCCCAAGACGGTGCGTCAGCTGGCCGACGAGTTGGACAGGACGACGGACGAGATCGAGGACGCCCTGCTCCGGCAGCCCGTCGCCAGGGGGGAGGACCGCTTCTCTGCCGGGCAGCAGCCGGTGCCCAAGCTCCATGCCTTCTTCTCCCAGGGCCGGGCCATCGCCGCCTGCCTGCAGCAGGAGCCGCATCTCAACGACCGCGGCGAGCGGGTGTGTCCGGTCTGCGCCCAGGAAGGTCATGAGCGCGCCACCTTTCCGCTGGTCTTCTGCCGCGCCTGCGGCCAGGAATACTGGAGCGTGGCCGTCGACCGGGAGGGAAACCTGCACCCGGCGAACCTGGACGACGTCGAGGCCCAGGGAAGGCTGGGCTACGTCCTGGAGGGGCAGCCCGACGTGGAGCTCCCCGACACCTGGCTGACGAAGACCGGCAGGGTGAAGGGCGGGAAGAGTGGCTATCAGGACGTTGTTCCGGAGCGCTACCGCGTCTGCCCCGACTGCGCGAGTCTCCTGCCGTCCGAAGACAGATTACGCAACACGCCATACGTCTCACGCGACGCCGACTGCAAGCATCCGAATGCCTACCCCGTCACCTTCCTGCCCGCGCCATTCCTGATCTGCCCCAGCTGCGGCATCGTCCACGACCGGCGCCCCAGGGAGTACAACAAGCTGTTCACCTTCGGCTCGGTGGGCCGCTCCACGGCCACCGACGTGCTGGTCAACGCCCAGGTCCAGGCCCTGCCCGCCGGAGCAAACAAGATCATCGCTTTCTCCGACAACCGGCAGGACACGGCGCTCCAGGCGGCGCACATGAACAGCCTCCATCGCCGGTTCACGTTCCGCCAGGCGCTCTACACTGCGCTGCGCGATGCCAACTGCATCTACGGAGAGGGTCAGGGCGCGCAGTTGGGCGAGGTGGGCCACATGTTGTTCATGACCCAGCACCGCCACGGGGTGCAACCCCGCTTCCGCGAGAGTGAGAGCCTCTTCAAGGCCGACCATGGGGCCCAGGGGCGCTACCGGCGCTACCTCGATTTCCTCACGCTGTGGGAGCTGGGGGGGACCCACCGCCGCACGCATCAGAACCTGGAGGACGTTGGGCTGCTCGCGGTGGGCTACCGCGGCCTGGACGCGGCGGCGGCCGCGGACGACTACTGGGCCGACGTGCCGTTCGTCGCCGACATGGACGCCGACGTGCGCTACGACCTCTTGCTGGGGCTGATGGACCTGATGCGCAAGCGGCACGCGCTGCCTCTTCCGCCCATCCTGGAGCCCTACAAGTTCGAGCAGGAGGTGATCGCCAAGCTGCACGAGGAGGCGCTGATCCACGACGAGACGTTCCGCGGGCCGATCGGCTACAGCGACACCGCGGACGACGGCTATCCGAACACGGTCTACCGGCTGACCACGTCGCCGGCCACGCAGCCGCTGGTCTGGACGAAGCGGGTCTTCGACGCCATCGATGAGCCACTAGAGCACGCCCAGGCTGTCGAGCTGGTGGGGCAGCTTGTGGAGAAGCTGGGCGATCCCCGGGCCGGGTTCCTCGTGCGGCACACGATCTCGCCTTGGTATCACAAGCAGTGCTACGACGTCTGGATGGTGAGCCCGGAACTGCAGCTTTGGGCCGACCCCGAGCAGGAGCAGTGGCGCTGCCCCAAGTGCGGCACGGTCCACCGCTTCCGCACGCTGCGGGTCTGCACGGGCTCCACGTGTCGAACGGAGCTGGAATGGGACGACCTGACTGACAATTACTTCCGCCAGGTCTACGCCACGCCCCTGGGCTCGGCCGTTCCGGTACGGGCCGAGGAGCACTCGGGCCAGGTGGAAGGGAAGGAGCGTCGCGAGATCGAGCTCCGCTTCGGGGAGGACGAGGATCCGCTCAACGTGCTGGTCTGCACGCCGACCATGGAGCTGGGCATCGACATTGGTCACCTCAACGCCGTGACGCTGCGCAACGTGCCGCCGAGCCCCTCCAACTACGCCCAGCGGGCGGGGCGCGCCGGGCGGAGCGGGCAGTCGGCCTTGGTCAGCGTCTTCGCCGGGGTCGGCTCCGCCCGGGGGCCCCACGACCAGTACTTCTACCGCTTTCCGGAGAAGATGATCGCCGGCGCCATCGCGGCGCCGCGCTTCCGGCTGGACAACCCGGCTCTGATCAGGGCGCACGTCCACGCCCTGGTGCTGGAGACGATGGGGCTGAAGGGCGCCGAGGCGCTGCCTGGCGCCGCGCGCGAGTTGCTCGACCTCGACCGGGCGCTCTTTCCCCTCTCCGCCGATTGGCGCAGCGCCTATCAGGCCGGCATTGAGGGCACCTTCGAGGAGATCGTGGAGGCGGTGGAGGAGGCCTTCTCTCGCGAAATCGCGAGCGAGGACGGCTTCGTCTGGTTCGAGAGGAGCTTCATCGAAACGCAGGTACGAGGCTTCGTCGATGCGCTGGACGACGCCATGGATCGCTGGCGCATCGAGTACGATCGTCTTGACACCGAACGCCAGGCCATCAACCGCGCGTTGGGCGAGGAGCGGGTCGACTACAACCTGAACCGGCGGCGGGTGGTCATCGAGAGGAAGCTCCAGAAGATGCGAGACGGGTTTGGCGACTGGTACCTCTACCGCTATTTGGGCGGCGAGGGTTTCCTGCCCGGCTACGCCTTCCCACCGCAGGCGACGGTCCTGGCCTTCGACGATCAGGACAGCGAGATGGCGCGGGACCCCGACATTGCGCTGACCGAGTACGCGCCGGGTAACTTCGTCTACTACCGTGGCGAGCGGTACGAGGTGACCCACGCCCGGCCGCGGCGGCGACGGGTGCCGGGCGCCGGGGCGCGTCCCGATACCGAGCTCGACTTGGAGCGAGTCCTTGTCTGCCCGACCTGCGGGCGGGCCTACGGGCGCTCGCGCCTTGGCGAGGAGGAGACGAGCCGGGCGGCCTGCGTCTGCGGTCAAGACCTGAGCCTCATCCACCCCCGCAGGAGCATGCAGCTGACGGACATGTATGCTCAGCAGCGGGCGCACATCACGGCGGACGAGGAGGAGCGGTTGCGCCTGGGCTATGAGGTGACGGACCACCATCGCGCCGGCGGCGAGCAGCGCCAGTACCACGTTCGCTCCGCCCGTGGGGAGGCTTTCAGGCTCACGCTGGAGCACGGGGGGGAGGTGCTGCGCATCAATCGCGGTCAGCGGGAGCAGGAGGGAGACCCGCAGGGCTTCACCCTGTGTGGGAAATGCCACCGCTGGCTGATCGGGGAGAAGGCACTTGAGGAGCATGTCTACACCCATACTCAGAAGGGCCAGTGCCCTCGGAACGCCCATCCCGAGGACCTGGTGCGCGGCCTCTGGTTGACGAAGGCCATCCACAGCGACCTGGCGCTCTTCGACGTGCCGCTCGGTCAGCTCGCCGGAGATGGCGCTGAGCCGCTACCAAGCGACGAGATCGAGTCGTTCTATACCACGCTGTCGCACACCCTGGAGCGCGCCATCATGGTGGCCTTCAACCTCGACGAGCGGGAGATCAGCAGTTTCCTAGCTCCGGCCTCCGATGACACCGACGCTCCCTACCGCGTGGTGCTGTACGAGACCACCGTCGGCGGCAGCGGCGTGCTGGCCTCGCTGGCGGAGCCAGGGCGGCTGACGACGCTGGTGGAGCGGGCCCGGGAGCTGCTCCACGAGGGCGATCCCGAGGGCGGCTGCCAGAAGGCGTGCTACGGCTGCCTGCTCAGCTTCTACAACCAGCGCGTCCACGGGTTGCTGGACCGGACGCTGGTGCTGCCCTGGCTGCAGAGCCTGGGGAAGCTGTCGGTGGAGCCGGTGGTGTCGGAAGACCGTTTTGAGGCTCTCGCGGCTCAGTGCGAGTCGGAGCTGGAGCGGGAGGTGCTGGAGGCGATCCGCGAGCGCGGGCTTCCGCTGCCCGACGAGGCGCAGCGGACGATCTACGACGGGGAGGCACCTCTGGTCATGGCCGATTTCTTCTACGAGCCGAGGATCGTGGTCTTCGTGGACGGCTCGCCGCACCACCGGGAGTATGTGCAGGAGGCCGACCGGCGGAAGCGGATGCGGCTGAAGGGGCTGGGGTATCGGGTGGTGGTGGTGAGGGCGGAGGAGCCGGAGGTGGGGCTGGATGATCTGGCGTCGAGGCTAGGTGGATGACGGCGAAGCTATCCGGAAGTTAGCAGTCTGCATCTTCCATCTATGCTTTAAATTCACTTGCCTTCTGGTCCAGCACGGGGGTTGATGCCGGCATCAACCCCCGCGGCCCGGGCGGAAATCGGCACATATGCCTCTTGACCATTGCGCACCCTGTGTATGCAGGGGTGTTTCGCCCATTATCTGGCCGGCAGCATCAGCCTCAACCGGGCGGCGGAGCTGTTGGAGATACCATGGTTGGAGCTGCGCACCCGCTGTCTGAGGCTCGACGTGCCACTGCGCGTGGCTCCCGGCGACGTCGCC
>CAYQZG010000202.1:0-5509 GCA_964421785.1 uncultured Anaerolineales bacterium | reverse complement strand
CCGACGCCGACTATGTCGCATTCCACCGAAACTACACGGCGCGCGACTACAAGGTCGAGGAGTGGGGACGGGTGTGGGAGCGGTACGCCGCTTGCACGCCGGAGCGAGAGGTGGCCTTCGATGGGGTATCCTATGCCTGGCTCTATCCGAAAATCGAGCCAGAACCCGATCCCGAGCACACAGTCGCGGCCCATTTCGGAGGCCGATTCGATCTTCTCGGGTACGACTTACGCGACACCGATGCAGCGCCCGGCGACGAGGTGCCGGTGACCCTCTACTGGGAAGCAGCGGAGCCGGTCACCGAGGATCTGAGCATTTTTCTCCATCTCCTTAATCCCACCGGGGAGCTCATCTGGCAGGACGACGGGGCAGCCGACCACGGTAATCGCCCAACGTGGAGCTGGGCTCCGGGGGAGATAATCGTCGACCCCCACACAGTGAGACTGCCTTCAAACCTCGCGGAAGGCGACTACCTGTTGACGACCGGCCTGTACGACTGGAGGACTGGTAAGCGGCTTTCGGCCTATAGGTCGAAGAAAGCACAACTGGCCTCAGATAATGCGAGTGAAGCAGCTCTGCCGGAGGATCGGTTTCCAGTGACGTCCTTGAGCGTCAGACGGCGGAAGCCTCATCCCCTGGCACAGTACGCGCGTGCGTTGGCCCTGTTGGTCGTGATCACGGCCCCGGTCAGCCAGCTAAGGAGCAGGAGAGAAGGAGAGCGCGAGAGTTAGGGATGCGATAACACGATGACTGAGCAGACGGCACAGCGGGCGCTGGCAGCGATCTTGATTCTCTTTCTCGGACTGGGGTCGGCCTACGCCCTTACCACGCCAACGCTAGAGGCACCGGACGAGATCTATCACTACGACTACGTGCGCGCTTTGGTGAACACCGGACGCCCCCCCGTGCTGAAGCAAGGCGGAGGGCGCGGCTTCGGGCACCACGCGCCCCTATACTACGCTTACGGTGCACTGGTCAGTTTCTGGGTGGGGGAGAACGACTGGAACGTCTGGCCGCAGCGCCATAATCCTTTCTTCGGCTACCGGTTCGGCGAAGTGGGACGCGACAACAAGAACCTCTATATCCACCCGGATAGCGACTCGTTCGGGCAGAGCGACACGTGGCTGGGTATCCGTGTAGTCCGCCTGGCATCAGTGGTGCTGGGCGCGATGACGGTCTGGGTCATCTTCCGCGTGGGACGAGAGGTCTTTCCCGAACGCCCTGCAATGGCACTGGGTGCAGCAGGGCTGGCGGCTTTCATCCCCGAGTTTCTCTTCATCTCCGGGGCAGTCAACGATGACAATGGCGCGACCCTGTTCGGCGCATTGGCAATCTGGGCAATGGTGCGCATCCTGCGAAAAGGTCCAACCAGGCGGCGATGCGCGGCCCTAGGTCTGGCTTTGGGATTAGGTTGGCTCTCCAAACTGACCGTCGTAGCCCTCCTTCCGGCGGCCGGATTGACGCTGGCGATGACGGCCTGGCGAGACCAATCCTGGCGCAAGCTGCTCCGTCTGGGGCTGATCACCTTCGGCGTCGCCGCCCTCCTGATCGGCCCGTGGCTCGTACGACAGACAGTCCTCTACGGTGACCCCACCGGCACGAGCCGAGAGATGAGCGAGTGGGGGCTGCGTGAGGAACCCGTGACGCTGGCTAATCTGGGACCTGATCTCTACTGGCTGCGCACATCCTTTTGGGGTCGCCTGGGCTACAACCAGATTCCCCTCTCCGAATGGATCTATACGCTCCTGGACATCGCGACGCTGCTCGCCGCCCTCGGACTTGCCTACCGCTTAGTTCTTCATATCTATAAAGGCGTTCAAGCGGCCCATAGAAGCGGCCCGGGGACGAGCGAAGCGGCTGGAGCGCCGTCGTCCCGACGGCAGGGAAGCGGCACGAGGACGGGGGACGGAACCGCCGAGGCAGCCTTTACGTCAACAGTGAAGTCCCAGCTTCTGGATTTGCTATCCAAGACTCGCGGATCCCAGTTCACGGTCCTGGCCGGCAGCCTGATGCTCACGTTTGGCCCGATGATCGTGCGACGATTTCTGCGACCGATGCCCAACTTTGGGCGTTATCTCTTCCCCGTCCTGCCATCCATCGCTCTGCTGATGATCACCGGGCTCAGTGCCTGGTTTCCGCGCCACATCAACCACTATCTGTGTGTAGGCGTCACGGTGGCGATGCTGGCGCTCGGGATAACAGGATTAACCTGCTTCCTGGCCCCGGCCTATGCCCGCCCACCGATACTGGATGATGTAGAGTCTCTGGAACCGACGCACCGAGCAGATCGCGTCTACCTTGAGGACGGAGAGCCCCTAGCCCGCTTGGTCGGTTACGACCTCGACCAGCAGACCGTAAAACCGGGCGAGAAAGCGCGAGTCACGCTGTACTGGGAGGTGCTGGAGAAGACAGACGCGAACTACATTCTGTTCGCGCAGCTTTTCGGACGCAATGAGGCAAAGGTGGGGCAAAGGGACACTTATCCGGGCCTAGGCCACTATCCCACCTCGTTCTGGGAGCCTGGGGGGGTGATCGTCGATGATGTACCGATTCCAGTTAACGTCGAGGCGGAGGCTCCAAGTCGCCTCCGCCTCGACGTAGGGCTCTACCAACGAGGCAACGGAAGACTAACCGCCGTCGATAGCGAGAGCAATCAGAACCAGAGCGCGACGATCGGCTGGCTCAAGCTTCTGCCGACAGCAGCCCCTCCCTTACCCGCCGTCACCACAGACTACTACGGGGACAACGTGGCTCGCCTGACCGGCTACGATCTGGAGCGCGAGTCGAGACACCTCCACCTTACGCTCCATTGGTCCTGCCGAGCGCCGATGGATCGAGACTACATCGTCTTCGTCCATCTGCTGGATGGGGACGGGAACCTTTTGGCGCAGGCCGATGGCCCTCCCGCCGGGGGTGACTATCCGACGTCGTTCTGGGAAACCGGCGAAATAGTCGTCGACCGACACACTCTCGATGTGGAGGATGTGCCCCCAGGCCTCTATGATCTCCAGATCGGGCTGTATCTGCTGGACACCGGAGAGCGCCTGCCTATCAGCAATGCCGACGGTGAGCGCCTGACAAATGATGCGATACCGCTGGCGGAGGTGCACCTACCGTGACTGAGCACAACGCACAGCGTGCGCTCGCCCTGATCCTAGCCCTCTTCCTGGCACTGGGCGTAGCCTACAGCGTCGCCAATCCGATCTTCGAGAGTCCCGATGAGGCGTTGAACTACGCCAACATCCGCTTTCTAATTGAAGAGAGACGCCTGCCTGTGCTGAAACCGGATGAGCCGACGAAAGCCCACCACCCTCCCGCCTACTACGCCCTCGGAGCCTTGTTGACCAACTGGGTGCCGAACGAGAACTTCGACGCGATCACGGAACGGGTCAATGCCTTCTGGATCCATCGAGTCAGTGAACCAGGCGTCGACAACAAGAACCTCTATCTTCACGATCCGGCGTTGGAGCAGTTCCCCTACCGGGACGTAGCGCTGGGCGTCCACCTGGTGCGCTGGTTATCCTTGCTGATGGGCGGTGGCGTGCTCCTCTGCGTCTATGGTGTTGCACGCGAGCTCGCCCCTCGCCACCCAGCGCTGGCCATCATGGCGACAGCGCTGGTGGCTTTCAACCCCATGTTTCTGTTCATCAGCACGTCAGTACACGACGATGCGCTGGCGAACCTGGTTGCAGCGGCGATCCTCTACGTAACCGCCAGACTCCTCAGCCGTGGCCCGACGATGCGGCAGGCGCTGGCGCTGGGAGGATTGCTGGGATTGGCCCTATTGACCAAGTTGACCTGTCTGTTGATCGCACCCACGGTCGGCTTGGCGCTGCTCTCACGGCTAGTGATTGCTGGTGATCACGCCAGATGGGGGAAAGCCCTCCGTCTAGGAGGAACCATCGCCTTATTGGCGGTTCTGGTCGGCGGATGGTGGCTGGTGCGCAACCAGATGCTCTACGGCGAGCCAACCAGCATGGGGCGCCAGGTGGAGGCATGGGGAGGCTTGAGGTCCAACGCTCCTAACTTCACCGCGGCAGCACGCGAGCTAGGTTTCCTGCACGACTCCTTCTGGGGGGTGTTTGGCTACGGCCAGATCCCGATGCCCAAATGGGCCTACGCCCTTCCAAGACTTCTCGGGCTGTTGTCTGTGGGCGGAGGACTCCTCTCCTGGACCCGGCGTCGGCGTCGAAGAGCGTCCGAGGCATCATCTGATACCAACACCCTCCGCTCGGGGGCATTCTGGACCCTGCTCAGCGCCCCACTGGTCACCTTCTTGACTATCTTCCTCCGCATGGCCTTCATCGACACGGCTAATTTCGGTCGGTATCTATTTGTCTCGCTCGGATTCTTGGCTCCGCTCTTTGCACTGGGGCTGAACAAATGGGGTCACGCGGTAAACACCACATGGATACCGACCGCTCTTTCGGTCGGCATGTTCGCCCTAGCTGTCTTCTCTTTGGTCGGTGTGCTCCGACCCGCTTACGCCCCTCCCAGAATGCTCTCGGCGCGAGAAGTAGAGGCTCGTGTTCACCCAACCGATCTCCGATTCGGCGGCGGTGCCCAGACGGTCCCGCCCGTCGACCCGTCCATCCATCTGGTCGGTCAGAAGCTCAGCATTCACCGCACGCAGCCGGGCGGAGAGATCGAGGTCACATTGTGCTGGGAATCGCTCGCGGCGATGGATACGGATTACGTCTACTTCGTCCATCTCCTCGGTCGCGAGGAGAGAATCGTCGGAGCGCGAAGCACGCATCCCGGCCTGGGACGTTTCCCTACCAGCCGATGGTCGCCGGGTGACCGCTTCTGCGACGTTCTCGACATGCGTGTAGAGAAGGGAACTCCGGCTCCCGCTGTATACGATGTTGAGATCGGCTGGCACAGGTTAGGCAGCGACCGACGACTGCCGGCCTACGCTCCTGATGGCTCGCCGATCGAGCTCGTCCTGCTCGATCGCATAAAAGTCGCCCCAGAGCGATATCCAAGTGTGACCATCCCACAACGCATCGACGCTGATTTCGGAGGGCAGATCACGCTCCTGGGTTACGACGTCGATAAGCTAGAGGCAAAACCGGGAGAGACGATCCACGTCACTCTCTATTGGGAGGCACAGACCTCCCCGACGAACGACTACACAGTCTTCCTACACCTGGCCGCTTCCGATGGCCCACCCCACGCTCAAGACGACGATCAGCCACGAGATGGTGCTTATCCAACCTCATTCTGGGATGTCGGTGAGGTAGTGACGGATACCCGTATCATCTCCATCCCGACCGGTCTGCCTTCCGGAGACTACCCACTTATGGCGGGGATGTACCTCCTGGAGACGGGAGAGCGACTGCCTCGGCTGGGGCCAGGTGGGAGCATCCAGGGAGACGCTGTGCTCATCGACACGGTGACCGTCCAGGGAAGCGAAGCGGCTGGAGCGCCGTCGTCCCGACGGCAGGGAAGCGGCTGGAGCGCCGTCGTCCCGACGGCAGGGAAGCGGCCCGTCCTGGGCTTGGCGATT
>CAYQZG010000201.1:0-5560 GCA_964421785.1 uncultured Anaerolineales bacterium | reverse complement strand
TGCGACTGCACCGGCTCCCCTCCCTGGTCAGCGATGATCCGCTTGCACGCAGCCAGTCCGTGGCGAAGGGATGACGCGTGACGGATCGAGACAGCCACCCCGGCACCGAACTGACGAAAGCGGACGTCTTGGAGATCGTGGCGCGCTGCGAGAACGGCGAAACACAGAAGGCTGTGGCGCGCGACTTCCCAGTCAGCAACGCCATGATAGGCCGCATCATGAGCGGGTTGAACTGGAGCCACGTGACCGGCATCGAGCCTCATAAGCCCGGATACGCGAGAGGCGAAGCCGCGCCCAGCGCAAAGCTGACCCGACCCCAGGTCCTGGAGATCGTGCGGCGGTGCGAAGCAGGCGAACTATACGGTAGCGTTGCCCGTGACTTCCCGGTGAGCCGAGGGCATGTGTCATCCATTATGCGCGGCGAGTGTTGGGTCCACGTCACGGGCATCGAAGGTCAGACGAAGCGATACCGAGGCGAGGACGTCGCGAGCGCAAAGCTCACCGAGGCCGACGTGCTGGAGATCGTGCGACGCTACAACGCTGGAGAGACGCAGACACGGATCGCGCGTGACTTCCCTGTTCAGCAGAGCCAGATTTCGAAGATTCTGAGAGGCAAGAGCTGGGTCCACGTCACCGGCATCGGGCAAGCTCGCCTACGTGAAAGCTGCAAGCAGGCGTGAGAAGAGGATACAAACTATGCTTGGGAAACGGCGCAAGCGCAAACATCTGGAAGACCGTGAACGGGCACTGGAGATGAAGGGCCTAGAAATTGGCGCCAAGGTGTGGTACTGGTACAGACACCAGGTCGAGGCGCTGCGATTGATGGTCAATGAAGGCGAGGAGATGACCAACCGGCAGTATCGGGAGATGTTCGATATCTCCTATCGCACAGCGGCGCGAGACTTGAACGGCTTGGTTGACTTAGGCCAAGCACGGCAGATCGGACAAGGCCGCAGCACGAGCTATGTCGCTGTTTGAGACTTGCGGTGTCATGATTAGCCCGAGATTGTCATGATTAGTGTCATGGTTAGCTTCAGCGGGGGGTGCGCATCCGCGCGCGAGGGTGATCCATCGGAGAGGAGCGGTATGTCACAGATTAGCCTCAAGACCGCGGGGCGGTTGGCAGGGCTGCTGTTGATGGTGGTGGCAGCGCTGGGGCCGTGGTTCGTCGATACGCACCCGGCAACGGAGGATACGTGTTCGCCGCCTCTCGTGTGGGTGGGTGAGGGCTACCGCGCGCGCCTGGAGTCTCTGGTTCCTACCAAGCTGCGGGCTGCAGGGTACACGGGCTACTGCGCGTGCCTGGTGTCACTGGCAGCGACGCTCGACCAGGCGGCTAATCTGGGCAAGAGCACGCTGTTGCTGTTGGTTTTGTGCCTCCCGGCGGCGCTGCCCTTTGTTAGCACGCTGTCTCTCCTGTTTGGCGGCGAACGCCGGGGCGTGTGGGCCGGCCACCTGGCGGCATGGGGGTTGGCGGGCGCCTACGCGCTCATCTGGTTCGCCGGAATATGGTATATCCACCGGGTGATCTGGCTATGGGGCGCCGGACTGTGCGTCATCGTCGCGGCCGCGACGTTGGCGGGGGAAGTAGTGGCAGCTAGATCGGCGCTCTCGCCTGGTTCCGTGACGGAAGACATCGACAAGGTATGAAGAGAGCTCTGTTGCTAGAGGATGTCGCGATACTAATTTGACCTTTATGGTCTTTATGGTATGATTATGCGACGAAACACAGGGAAAGGGAAGCGAGCTTCTTAGTTGTTGCCGTTACCTCACGCACAGCTAGGAAGCCTCGAAAAAGGGAGGAAACGAACATGGGACGCGTGAGCGTGACGGAAGCCAAGAAGTCCTTTTCGGAGTTCTTGAACCGAGCTGCCTACGGAAATGAACGCATCGTGGTCACCAGCCATAACAAACCGAAGGCAGCAGTAATAAGCATTGAGGATCTCCGTCGGCTGGAATGGCTGGAAGACATTGCGGCCGCGACCGAGGCTGTTGAGGCATTTGAGGCGGGTGAGACTTTGGACTGGAAGGAGGTCCGGGAAGACCTGCAAGCGGGGTAGACCGTGACAGACTCAGACTATGTTGTCAGAATCACGAAACGAGCAGCAAAGGAGCTGAAGAAGAACGTTGCACATCAAGATCGTGGGCGGATCGTGGAAGCGATCGATGCACTCGCGGGGGATCCACGTCCCCACGGGTGTGCCAAGGTTCGTGCGGCTCCCCAAGGCACCCTCCGGATAAGGGTTGGAGACTATCGGATCATTTATCTTGTGTTGGACAATGAACATACGGTTCTCATAGCTCGGATAGCACGGCGTAGCGAGGATACTTACAAGAATCTATAGCTATATCCTCTATCTAGCGCAATGTATTCATCACGGTCCGTTATGGGCTACTAAGGGATTATAGGGTTCAGGAGGTCTTTAAGCGGCGTAGATAAGGAAACACCTGGGGCGGGGTAAGCGCCCCAGGCATGGTGTCATAGGCCACATCCTTCGCTCAGAACAGGATCGATCACGGACAGATTGAATGGGGAGCGGTCACGATCGTTGAAGGGCCACCCAGCCAGCAGCTGCCGTCCGCCGGATCGACCGTCCACATCATGAAGCCGATCACGCGCCCGTCCGTGGTGATGGCCAGCGGGTGCCAATCATCGCCTCAGGGGTCCTCTATCCTCGTCCTCTGAAGGTTCTCCGGTTCCGCCCCGATGCGAAACCGAAAGTCGCACTTCTCCGCCCCCTCCGCCAGCGTCATGGTGCGCACCAGCCCCGTGCCGCTCAGCCTGCTGTGTGGATAGTCGTACAGGCAGACGTACCGCGTGAACTCATCCGCTCCCTGCGCTCGAAAGAACTTCACGATGGCACATTCCGTGTAGTCGATGCCAAAGTCAAACGTTTTCCCATCTCCCTCCACGATGTGGAAGACGAAGCCCTCGGCATACTCCCGCCTTTGCGATGCCGCAGCGGCTCTCTTGAGCATCCTCTTCATGACCACCTGGCCCAGCCTGGTGGACAGAACCGCCCGCATCAGACGGAAGCGCCACGTCGGCAATGAAGACAGGTGCGTCTCGACCATCTGCTGATGAAGCTTCCCGATATGCTCCGTCGTCTCCCCTCGCGCTCGCAGCACCTTGAAGACGGCCAGGCTTGAGGTCGTGCCGATCAGGTTCTCCGTCAGCTGATTCCTCTTGCCACCGATGTAGGGAATCTGGGGAATGAGAGATGCATACTGGCGACGAATCTCTCGGGTGATATCCTCGGCATCACCCTGGCCATACTCAGCTGCCAGGACCTCCTTGACCGCTGTGGAGAACCGGTCGAAGTCTCTCAGGAGCCGTGCCTTTCGGGCGAGGTAGTAATTGCCCTTCTTTAGATGTCCCATCGCATCTCCTCTTCCAAGACAGTAGCCTCCTCGATGAGGTCGATCAGCCTTCTGGTGAATCTAGCAGCGGGTGCGCCGTCTACGATATCGTGGTCGAATGAGATGGTCAGATTCAAGTACTCCCTCACCTCCACCTGACCCTCGTGCACGCCCGGCTTCTGGGCAATCCCCCCTATGGTGAGACCCAGGGTATGGGTGGGCAGAAATCCTATGCCCCATCCTCCGCCTCTGCCGAACATGCCCACCGATGTGACCACAACCGTTCCCTCAAGTCGCTTGAACCAATGCGGGTTCTTCTTTATTGTCCAGAAGAAGAGCAATCGGACGAAACGAGGCACTCGGGGAGCCAGACGCGTCAGGGCACCACGCTGCTCGCTCTCACCCGGCCGAGCCTGTATCGCTCGAATCTCGTCGCTGATGTCGCGAACTGTCCTCTGATTAGCCTTGCGAATGACATGGGGTACAGCAACTTTGTCTTTCTCAGCCTCGATCATGGTGACCACATCTACGTCGTGGAAAACGACCAGTCGACGGCGCCAATCTCGATAAGCCTGAACGCTGGGATTGGATGCAACAGCTCTAGAGAGACTGGCCACGATGAAGGCCGTAAAGGAGATTGGGGCATCATCTCCATCCGATAGAAGATGCCGCAGCTCGCGGGCTCTGGTCACGTCCGCTTCGACCAGCCCATGGATGATATGGCGTCCGGAACCGAGGTAACCGGCGTCAACGACGACTTCCCTCTCAGGGGAAAAGGGCAGAAGGTCAAATTGGCCCATGTGTCAGTCCTCGCTACGTGAGAGCCAACACGCTGTGGCTCCTCTATCATAAGCGAACGCCTCCGTTCTCAAGTCTGAGCGCGGAGCGTCTTGATCTTCTCCTCCAGCGCGCGGACACGCTCAGCAAGGCGAGCCTGGCGCGCCACCAACCGTCCCGAGGTGAACAGCATACCGGCTATGGCGAGCATAAGGACGAACATCAGTATCTTTGTCTAGTATATCATCAATCACAGATTTCATCTAGCCCCTGATCCGCTGAGTATGCTTGTCACGCTCTGTACGCTTCTCTGAATGCCTCCACTGCCTGAGATTGCCGTTTCGGAGCCATGTATGCAGGTGATGCGAGCATGATGGGCGGGGACAGGACTGCCCCAGGCGATGCCGACCACGTGACCGACGTTGACGAGGACCACCGACTTGGGGTATACTGTGAGGTAGTGCATCGGTCAGGTTCCGGACGCCAGTCGCTGGGCCTAAGGCCATCGGCGCTCGCGGTCAGGGCACACCCCGTGCCCAGCGGGCACCGCGTTAAGAGCAGGGGAGGTAGATCATGGTGAACACAGATGAGGCTAGCAACAAAGTAACGAGGTGGATTCGCTGGATCGCCCGAATCTGGGGAAGTCTGATCCTGCTGGTCACCCTTCTCATCGTCGCCGGCTATGCATGGAACTGGGTGACAACGGGCGAAGCAGACCCACACGCGGCGGAGGACTATCCCCCCATTGAGAACCTGCCCCCGCTGCTCACGGTTGTGGCAGCCCTGGGATTGGGGATTGCCTGGCGCTGGGAGGGCTTGGGAGGAGCGATCACCGTCGCTTCCCAACTGGTCACCCTCCCGATACTTCTGATTCATTGGCCGATCGCCGCTGGCTTCCCCCGGTACCTTGTTGCCCCTTACGGCACGTGGATGATCGTCGCGGTTCCTGGCCTGCTATTCCTGGTATGTTGGTGGCGGTCGAGAGAGCCGAGGTCCTCTGGCATGGGTGCCTAAGCTACGGCAGGCAGGCCGATCGCTCGACCGGAAGCCGAGATCACTCCGGCAGCGCACCCGGCGTCGGTGGATGGCGGTCGAAGAAGTCGACGCTGCAGTCGTCGGTGTCCTCCCGCGCCGGACGACGCTCCAGCGAGTGACCCTGACCGATCCCTCCAGGATGCGGCACCACCCCGGGGTAGGCCCCCTCACCCCAAGCCACCACATCGACCGGCGCCTCGTCGGCCTCCAGCAAGAGGACCTCGTCGCCCGCGTTGCCCAGCGCCAGGCCGAAGCCGTCCCAGGCACCGGCCGGCGCCATGTTGGGCACCGCAGGGTCGTCGCGATGGGGATCGACCAGGAACTCGTAGTCGGGCGTGAACGCCACGTCGTCCGCCTGATGCGCCAGGACGATCACGCCCTCGGCGAC
>CAYQZG010000200.1:0-5672 GCA_964421785.1 uncultured Anaerolineales bacterium | reverse complement strand
CTCAGTCCCCCCCAGAGGGGGGGAGGTGTCTCCGGGCCGTCGCAGACTCCATCGCTTCTTGCACCCCCTCAGTCCCCCCCAGAGGGGGGGAGGTGTCTCCGGGCCGTCGCAGACTCTATGGCCCTCAACGCAATGCTCAAGAACGGTACGATGTGGGACCCCAACTATGCTGCCAATTCAGCCTGATTGTCGCGGTTTCTGAAGGCAATCGAACACAGTTGCTAAAGGTCTAAGACAAGTGCTCCTGGTATGGGATCCAGCCCATGCACCTCATCTGGTTGACTTCAAGACCACTCGATGGTACACTCGGCGCGAGGCAAATAGAGATTGAAGAGGTGGATATAGATCGAAGGAGATGGACATGGATTTCGAACTCACGGAAGAACAACGCATGCTCCGCCGTATGGTACGAGAGTTCGCCGAAAAGGAGATTGCACCTCGTGCCGAGGCGATCGACGCCACTGACGAATTCCCCCACGATCTCTTCAACAGGATGGGGGAAGTGGGCCTGCTTGGCCTACCTTTTCCGCCTAGGTATGGCGGATCCGACGCCGACTACCACGCCATGGTCATCGCACTGGAGGAGATCGCCCGCGTATCCGGCTCGATGGCTATCACACTGGACGCTCACACGTCGCTCTGTTGCGAGCCAATCTACCACTTCGGCACGGAGGAACAGAGAGAGAGGTACCTGCCGCCGCTGGCGCGCGGCGACAGAATCGGCGCCTTCGGCCTGACGGAGCCCCAGGCCGGCTCCGATGCCGGAGCGACGCAGACGCGTGCCGTGCGTGACGGCGACGAATGGGTCGTCAACGGCCAGAAGATCTACATCACCAACGGCTCCATCGCTGACGTGATCGTCTTCACCGCCAAGACCGATCCCCAGAAGGGCACCCACGGCATCTCCGCCTTCATCGTCGAAAAGGGAACGCCGGGGTTCAAGCCCGGGAGGGACGAGAAGAAGATGGGCCTCAAGGGATCCGTGACCTCGGAGCTCTTCTTCGAGGATTGTCGCATTCCTGCTGAGAACCTGCTGGGCCAAGAGAATCGAGGGTTTCAGCAATTCCTGGCCACGCTGGATGCGGGAAGAATCGCTATTGCCGCGATGGCGGTCGGCCTGGCCCAGGGGGCCTACGAGAGAGCCATCGACTACGCGAAAGAGCGTCATCAGTTTGGTCGACCTATCGCCAGCTTTCAGGCCATTCGCTGGATGATCGCCGACATGGCCACCGATATTGAGGCCGCCCGAATGATGGTCCATCGCGCCGCCTGGCTCAAAGAGCAAGGCAAACGATACACCAAGGAGGCCGCGATGGCCAAGCTCTTCGCCACAGAGATGTCGGAGAAAGTCTGCCACGACGCGATACAGATCCACGGCGGATACGGCTATGTGCGCGAGTACGAAGTCGAGCGCATGTATCGGGACCAGCGGCTATGCCAAATCGGCGAGGGAACCAACGAGATTCAGCGGTTGGTCATCTCGCGAGAGGTGCTTAAGGCATGAGGCGTGAAACGTGACGCGTGAGACGGAAGTGAGTTAGGTGCCTCGCACTCTAGCGGCCGCTTCGCGACGTGCAAGGCAGCGGGGTTTCTGGGAAGAGATCGTCTACCTGGAACAAGTCGGGTCGACGAACGACGTGGCGAAGGACCTCGCGTCTCAGGGTGCTCGCGCCGGCACCGTGGTCGTCGCCGACGAGCAGACGGCGGGCCGTGGGCGGATGAACCGGCGCTGGCTCGCGGCACCGCGTACCAGCCTGCTCTGCTCCCTCTTGTTCCGGCCAGACCTCCAACCTGCGCAGGCCCATCGGTTGACGATGCTCTGCTCGATGGCCGCGGCCGATGCCATTGAGGACGTGGCGGGCCTCCCGGTGGCACTCAAGTGGCCGAACGACCTCGTCGTCAAGTCTCAAACCTCAGATCCGACATCCCCGGCATGGCGCAAGCTGGCCGGCATCCTGACCGAGACAGGGGTGATCGACGCCGACCTCGCCTTTGTCGTCGTCGGCATTGGCATCAACGTCAACGTGCCTCGGGAAGCACTGGTTGAGTTGGCCCCAGACGCCACCAGCATCCTAGTCGAGACGAACCGCAAGGCGAGTCGGTCGGCGCTGCTGATGGCGCTGCTGGAGGCCGCTGAGGTACGATACGAACGACTCCGGGACGGCGAGAACCCACACGGGGAGTGGTCGGCGCGCCTGGCGACTCTAGGTCGCCAGGTTCGGGTGACCACATTGGAGGGCAGTTTTTTGGAGGGCGTCGCCGAGTCGGTGGATGAAAACGGGGCGCTTCTCCTGCGTACGCAGCGCGGCTCGCTCCGAAGGCTACTGACCGGAGACGTGACGATCGCTCAAAGCTGAGCTCCCCTCACGTCTCACAGATATCTCAGTCGCCAGTCGCGCTCGTCGAGGGCCACTCGCTGTCGAAGCCATCGTCTGGCGAATCTCAGAGAGATGCGCTTCAACCGCCTCTTGCCCCCCCTCAGTCCCCCCCAGAGGGGGGGAGGTGTCTCCGGTGACATTGGACGCGGCCAATGTTGCCTACGCTCCGGATTCGATGTACAATCCTTGTGCTATGAATCACCTCTGGACCCCGTGGCGAATGCCCTACCTCCAAGGCGACGAAGCTCTGCCAGATGACTGTCTCTTCTGCATAAAACCTGAGGAACCGGATGTGGAAGCGCATATCCTTCATCGCGGTCAGCAGTGTTACGTGATCCTTAACCGCTTCCCGTACAACAACGGTCACCTGATGGTCGTGCCCTACGCTCACGTAGCGACGCTCGAAGACCTGGACGCGGCCACATCGGCAGAGCTCATGGCCCTCACTCAGCTCAGCCTGGAGGTGCTTCGCGAGGCATACGAGCCGGAGGGATTCAACGTGGGGGCGAACATCGGCGCAGCAGCTGGGGCGGGCATCGATGACCACGTCCACATGCACGTCGTGCCACGCTGGGCCGGTGATACCAACTACATGACCACCCTGGGGCGGACACGCATCATTCCCGAATGGATCGAGCAGACCTACGAGCGACTGCGGCCGGTCTTCGAGCGATTGAGTTAGTCGCTCGCCACGACCTTGCGCTACTCTGTCTCTCTACGTAGCGCACTACGAACGGATGGCGACCCGTAAGACTGCAATCCTGTTCACCCACACGAAGGGCACGAAATACATGTCCCGTCACCATCGTCCGTGACGGTAAACGAGCCTAGGAGAAAGGACTATGCCTAAGACTCCCTCGAAGAACCCTAACGACGCTGTCATTGTATCCGCCGTCCGCACCCCGATTGGCAAGTTTAAGGGCACGTTGACGCCCCTCTCGGCACCCGAACTAGGAGCGGCAGCCATTGAGGCGGCCGTCGACAGAGCCGGCATCGGACCTGCTACAATCGACGAGGTCCTGATGGGCAACGTTGTCCAGGCCGGCCAGGGGCAGGCACCTGCCCGCCAGGCCGGCATCAAGGCCGGGATTCCAGCCACTGTGGGAGCGACCACGGTCAACAAGATCTGCGGCTCCGGCCTGAAGACGGTGATGCTGGCCGCCGCGATGATCGCCGCTGGCGATGGGCACATCTTCGTCGCTGGCGGCATGGAAAGCATGAACAACGGACCCTATCTGCTCCACGATGCGCGCTTCGGCTATCGGTTGGGCAACGACACGTTCATCGATGCCATGGTCCACGATGGTCTCTGGTGCTCGTTTGAGGACCATCACATGGGCAACTCGGCCGAGTGGATCGCGCGCGAGTACGGCTTAACCCGAGAGGAACTCGATGCGTACGCGTACAAGAGTCACATGAAGGCCATCGCGGCCATTGATGAGGGTCGATTTGAAGAAGAGATCGTCCCCGTCGAAGTACCTCAACGCCGATTCGAGCCCAAACTCTTCGCAGTCGACGAGACCCCCCGACGCGACACGTCGATTGAGGCTTTGGCCCGGTTGAGGCCCGCCTTTGAACGCGACGGGATGGTCACAGCGGGCAACTCGCCGGGTATCACCGACGGAGGAGCCGCCACCGTGGTGATGAGCCGCGCCAAGGCCGACGAGCTTGGCATGGAACCGCTAGCGCGTATCATCGCCTACGACCAAGCTGCCGTCGAGCCGCTCAAGGTCTTCACGGCCCCCATCTACGCCGTGCGCAAGCTCCTGGAGAGGACGGAGACCACGGTCAATGACTATGATCTCTTCGAGGTCAACGAAGCCTTTGCAGCGCAAATGCTGGCGGATATGAGAGCTCTGGGGCTGCCCGAGGAGAAGGTCAACGTCAACGGGGGCGCCATCGCCCTCGGGCACCCGATTGGCTGCTCAGGCGCCCGGGTGCTCGTCACACTGATCTACGCGCTCAAACACCGTGGCCTCAAGCACGGGCTGACCACTCTCTGCCTCGGCGGAGGTGAGGCCGTGGCCATGACAATCGAACTGGAGTAGTCCGGCATAGGCATACGATCCAGGTGCAACGCACTATGGCTTGACGCTTAGCAAGTCTTGCCCCCCTCAGTCCCCCCCCAGAGGGGGGGGGAGGTGTCTCCGGGCCGTTGCGTCGCACCGATCGTCTTCACAGTACACTATAGGGAGGTATCACATGGACGTCGAACATATCGCCGCGGTAGGTGCCGGGACTATGGGCCACGGCATCGCACAGGTCTGCGCCACGTCCGGTTATCAGGTCACTCTGATTGACATCGATCCGGAACAGCTGACGCGCGCGCTGGCTTCGATTGAGACATCGGTCGGGAAGCTGCACGATAAGGGCCGCCTGACCGAGGAGCAACGGGACGCAGCGCTGAACAACGTAGCCACATCTACGGAACTGGACGCCACAGCTGACGCCGATTTTGTCGTCGAGGCCGTGGTGGAGAACGTGACGGTGAAGAGGAAAATCTTCTCGCAGCTGGACGAGCTGACCGATCCGGACGTCATCCTGGCCAGCAACACCTCGTCCATCTCACTGACAGAGCTCGGGGCTGCGACGGATCGGCCGGACAAGGTGATCGGGATGCACTTTATGAACCCCGTGCCTCTGATGAAGCTCGTGGAGGTGATCCGCGGACTCGACACGTCCGAGGAAACGACCGATGCCACCGTCAAGCTGGCGGAGCAACTGGGCAAGACGCCAGTTGAGGCCGAGGACTACCCGGGCTTCATCTCCAACCGCATCCTCTGTCCCATGCTCAACGAGGCCGCCTACGCCCTGATGGAGGGGGTAGGTACCAGGGAGGCCATCGACACCGTGATGAAGCTGGGCATGAACCACCCTATGGGACCGCTGGAGCTCGCCGACCTGATTGGGCTGGACATCCTCCTGAACGTGATGGAGGTGCTCCACGAGGGTCTTGGTGACGACAAATACCGCCCCTGCCCGCTGCTCAAGCGCATGGTCGTCGCCGGCCACCTGGGGCGGAAGACGGGAAAGGGATTCTACGACTATACGTAAGAGAGAAGTGCGAGATCTGGTCGCCAGGTTCGGTGTCGATGCCGAAAGGACGGTGGGGTGTTTGTGCGCGTGCGGGGGCTCTACGGCCTGGGCCAGGCTACGCAGGCTCCGTAGCGCACTACGAGCGGTGCCGCAGGCGGGCTGTCTCCTATAGCTCGATATATGATCGGTTCGGGACAGCGAGAGGACAGAAGCCCGAGGGTCGACGGGCGGGACCGCGGGCGAAGGGTCGACGGGCGA
>CAYQZG010000199.1:2107-5744 GCA_964421785.1 uncultured Anaerolineales bacterium | reverse complement strand
GAAGACCAACAAGAATGCCATCAGACCGTAGAAAACGACCACTCGCAGAATCATTCTAATACTCCTTTTCCTATCCTATCTCTATCCCAGAGCGCATACGGAGGTTCCTCGCTTCACGCTTCACCTGCGCTCCCATCATCCGACTGGACCACCTTAGAACAAGATACTCCCGATTGCTTCCCCTACAACGTTCCCGGCGAGAAAGACCAGGATGCCAAGCAGAATGAAGGCCAAGACCATCAATGCCTGCCTCTGTCTGCGCGGTACGTCTGACCACCATAGCTCGAGTTTCTCTCTCATTGCTCTGACTCCTTCAGGGGGCAACCCTGCTCACTTCGCGCTGGCAGCCGATCCGTCCAGATAGGCCCGCACGGCAGCCAGGCTCTGTTCTGGCTGGTCGGCGATCATCTCGTGGCCCGTGCCCTCGATGACAACCAGCTGGGCGCGGTTGAAGTACTCCATCTGCTCGCGCTGGAAGTCCTCGCCGATGACGGTGTTGCAGCCGCCCACGATGAACAGGGCCTCGTTGTCGAAGTGCTCGATTCCCTCGATAGCGCTGAGCTGAACCCCGTTCTCGTCGTAGAAGGAGGCAGCGACATTCTGGTAGGCGTCATAGCTGAACCGGGACCCCGCAACGGCGTCCGGGGGTGTCTCGTTGCACCAGTAGCCCGGGTTCGCCGCGATCATGATCTGGGCGGTGACGTGATCGAACGTGGCTTTGTCGTCCGGTGGGTCCTGGATGTGGAAGGCCTCGAACAGGCCGCGCGCGTAAGCCCCCAGCGGCGCGCGGGTTAGATTCGGCCCAATGTCGGCCATGTCGTCGGTCAGGGGCGCCGGCTCGGCCAACACCAGGTGATCGACCTTGTCGGGGAAGCGACCGGCGTAGGTGGTGACGATGGCGCCGCCGAACGAGTGGCCCAGCAGATTCACGGGCCGCCCCTTGCCGAAGTACTCCACAAACGCAGCCAGGTCCTCGACGTAGCGCTCATACGTCAGCTCAGTCGGGTCCTCCACGCGCGGCGATAGGCCCGTGCCGCGCTGGTCGTAGAAGACGACGAAGTAGTCGTCGGACAACGCCTTCAGATCGAGCAGACTGCGGTAATCCGCACCCGGTCCGCCGTGGACGATGATGAGGACGGGGTCCTCGGGATCGCCGGACGTCTCCGAGTGGAACACGCCCCCGTTCAGTTCGATCGTGGGCACGGTGGCGTCGTCAGCCGCCGTGGCGGGGACGGAGTAGTCACCGCTGGTGGCCACGAAGCCGACGACCAGAGCGAGCACCAGCAGACCGATCAACGCGCCCAGTCCAATTAGAATCCTCTTTAGCCAAGTCATCTCAATTCACTCCTTTTCTCAATGATCGCTCTACACATGCCATCAGCCATCGCAGACTCGCTGTACGGAAAGCAGCGTCATCCCCAGATCACGCACCTTGTTGAGCAGGCCATGCAGTGCTGCCTGATCCGGCAGGTCACCGCGCAACATCGTCGACCCATCATTCATCTCCTCCACCATCAGGTGGTCGAACCAACGGGACCAAGCCTGCCCAATGTGACCTTCTACGCGAATCTCGTAATGTTCACTCATCCCAGCACCTCCCATACAGAGTCTCGATCAACCTGGTGTGAGTATACCAATCGATTGAGGTATCTGTCATCACCCATTGAGGTATTTGAGTGAGGTATTTGGGTGATGCGTGATGGTAATGCGTAGTTCGTAATGCGTAATGCGTGGTGGCAGGATCACGGGCAACGATGTCGAGTTGTGTGCTTCTACTCACCAAAGGTCGTCCGTCATGGTACAATAACCGAACAGGGACTCTGAGGCCCATCATCCGCCCCGTGACTAGGTAAGGCTCAACGGCGGAGCCTCGCTCGGCTTGGCGAGCGGGGACGGGCTCGGGATCCCTTTCCATACATAGCTATCTATCAAAGGAGCAAGACAATGGTCCCTACCTGGATCGACCGCAACGAGTATCCCTTCTCCCCCAAGCAGTTCACCCTGCCGATGGGTAGGATGAGTTACGTCGATGAAGGTGAGGGAGAGTCCCTTGTCCTGGTGCACGGCAACCCCTCCTGGTCGTTCGAGTTCCGAGCGTTGATCAAGCACGTCTCCGCCACGCGCCGCTGCATCGCGCCCGACCACATCGGCTTTGGTCTATCCGACAAGCCCGCCGACTGGGACTACCTCCCCCGGCAGCACGCGGAGAACCTTGAGCAGCTGCTTGCATCCCTTGATCTGAGAGACATCACCCTGGTCGTCGGTGACTGGGGTGGGCCGATTGGGTTGTCCTACGCTATCCGGCACCCGGAGATGATCAAGCACATCGTCGTCACCAATACCTGGTTGTGGTCAGTGAACGACGACTGGTACTACCGCGCCTTCAGCGGTCTTGTCGGCGGCCCGATTGGCCGGCGGTTGATCCATCGCTACAACGTCTTCGCCAGGACCATCCTCAAAGCCACGTTTGGTGACAAGAGCAAACTCACGCCTGAGATCCACCGACACTTCATCCAGCCGCTCGCTCGGCCTGAGGAGAGAAAGGGCTCCTGGGTCTTTCCCAGACAGATCATTGCCGCATCCGACTGGCTGGCCGACCTCTGGGCGCAGCGCGATAGACTGAAGGGCAAGATCAAGCTGATCGCCTGGGGGATGAAGGACATCGCTTTTCGGGAGAAGGAACTCAATCACTGGGCACAGCACTTCCCCTCCGCCAGGGTCGTCCGCTACGCCGATGCCGGACACTTCCTCGCCGAGGAGAAGAGCGCTGAGCTGATAGAGGAACTGAGAAGCTTGCAGGTTTAGGCAAGAGGCTGGGCCACGATCCGCCGCCCGTCAGCCGCGCAGGGGCTTCGATTCTCAGCCGCGGGCTTCAGCCCACGGCGGCCCTCGGCGCTTCAGCCCCCAACCAACCCTACAGAAGACCCAGGGCCCTGGCGCGGGTGACGGCCTCGTGACGGCTGTGAGCGTCTAGTTTGCCGTAGATATGCTTCAGGTGGGTGCGCACGGTGTGGTAGCTGATGAAGAGACGCTCGCCGATCTCGGCGGTGGTCAGCTCTGAGGGAAGAAGACGCAGGACATCCAGCTCGCGATCGGTCAGCGGCTCGATGAGCTCAGAGGCATCAGATGGTGGCTCTAGCGGCACGTCAAGCGCGGCCAGCACCATCTCGACGAAGGCGCGCAGCTCCATCTCTGTGGAGCTGTCGGAGGCCAGATCCTGCAGCAGTGGGTGAAGCGGCTCTCCCGCCTGGACGAAGGGACGCAGGAATCCCCCGGTCTGGCTAAGATCCAGCGCCCTCTCTAGCTTGGACAGGGCCGGCCGACGCTCGCCCAGCGCCTCGTGGGCCTGCGCTTCCAGGACCAACACCTCGGCCAGACGCTGCGTCCATCCCGCGGACTCGGCCTCCTCGCGCACCGGGGCCAGATCATCCAGCGCGGCGCGCGCATCACCGAGTACCAGACGGGCGTGCGCCGCCACCTGAGCCTCCAGGGCGCGCAGGTCCGTCGGAAGCTGGCCGGGCGGCTGCCGACGCGCCAGCGACCGGACCAATCCCTCCCGGTCGCCGCGGGCGATCTGGCATTCCATCTCCACCACCATGGCGAATCCGGCGGCGGTGGCGCGGTTGAGACCGCGCGC
>CAYQZG010000199.1:0-2007 GCA_964421785.1 uncultured Anaerolineales bacterium | reverse complement strand
GCCCAGGCCAGAGCCTCCCGGTAGCGCGCCTCGGCAGCGCGCCAGCGCCCGTGCAGGCGGCGCAAGTTGCCCAGGTTTAGCAGAGCGGAGAAAGCGACGAAGAGGTTCCCGGACCGTCGCCCCTCCTCCATGGCCTGCTCGTACGCAGCCTCCGCAGCCCCCATCTCCCCTCGGGAGCTTCGGGCGTTGGCCAGGTAGAGCGCCAGCACGCTGCGCAGCACGCCCTCCTCCTCTGGCAGCTGCGCCAGCGCCTGCCCCGCGTACTCGATAGTGGCCTCCATGTCGCCTCGCGGATAGGCGCAGATGGTGCGAATGGTGGCGATCTCACCGCGCAGCTCCACCCGCTGCTCCGCCGTGAGATCTGGATGGGTCTCCGCCATACGCTGCAGCTCTGCCACACACCCCTCCGTCCCCGCCACATCCATACTCAGGGCGCGAGTCCAGGCGTGCGCCAGCATCAGCACCGGATCGCTGCTGCGCAGCGACGCCGGCAGCGCCTCGACCCAGCGCTTCAGCGTGGCGACCTCGCCCCGCTGGAGCATGGCGGGATAGGCCTTGGCGATCAGGCTCGCCGCCAGGTCGTGATCCTCAGCCGCCAGCGCGTGATGGACAGCATCATCCGTCGCGCCCGCATCCGCGTGCCAGCGGGCCGCCCGACGATGGAGCACGGGCACCAGGTCGGGCCGCTCGGTCTCCAGGCGGGCACGGAGGAAGTCATGGAACAGGCGGTGATAGCGGTACCAGCGTCGCTCATCATCCAGCGGAACGAGGAACAGGTTGGTGCGCTCCAACGTCGTCAGGGTCTCCTGCGCCGGCCGCTCCTGATCCTCCAGGAGGGCGTCGCAAAGGGCCGGGGTCAACCGCTCCAGGATAGCGGTGCGGAGCAGGAACGAGCGCACCGCTGACGTCTGCTGCTGCAGCACCTCCTCGACGAGGTAGTCGAGGAGGTAGCGATGGCTGCCGCTGAAAGCCTCAACGAAGGCAGAGATGTCCTGGCGTCCCTGCATCGAGAGGGCCGCCAGCTGAAGGGCGGCGATCCACCCCTCGGCACGGGCATCGAGGGCGGCCAGATCCTGCTCACCGAGCGTCAAGTTCAACGTGCTCTCCATGAACTCGGCGGTCTCAGCCCGGGTGAAGCGCAGGTCTTCGGCTCGGATCTCCAGCAGCTCCCCTCGGGCACGCCAGCGCGGCAAGGGGAACGGGGGATCGGCCCGCGTGGCGACCATCAGGTGAAGCGCCGGGGGTGCATGATCGATCAGGAAGATCAGCGCCTTGTGAATGCCCTCGTTCTCGATCAGGTGGTAGTCGTCGAGCACCAGCGCCAGAGGCGCGCTGCGGTTGCTCAGCTGGTTGATCAGCGGCACGAGGGTGGCCTCAAACGAGGGTGGCGTTCCACGTGTGGGCGCAGCTGGCTCCCCAGCCGCGGTCAGGTCCGGCACCGCTTGCGCCAGAGCGGCGGTCAGATAACTGAGGAAGCGAGTCATGTCGTTGTCGGTCTCATCCAATGAAAACCAGGCGACACATCGCTCCTTCGCTTCTTCGCTCTTTCGCTTTCTCGCCTCATCGCTTTCTCGCCCAATCGCCCATTCGCCGAGCAACGTGGTCTTGCCGAAACCGGCAGGGGCGGAGACGAGGGTCAACCTGCAGCCCGGGCGAAGCCCGTCATCCAGCCCCTCCATGAGCCGAGGCCGGGACACCAGATGGGGACGCGCCGGCGGCACGTGGAGCTTGGTCGCCAGAAGCGAAGGATCTTTGCCGTTGTCGACGGATGACGCCATCATTGTGCCCCAATCTTATCATCTTTCTCACATTTGCTCAAACAAGAACAAGGGCAACTGCAAACTGCATCGAATCTCCTTCGGATCTGCACGAAATCTCAACATCCTTGTGGTATAGTACGCACAGCAAACAACTCAAGGAGGTGAAACGATGACTGACAGGCTGGCAGATATCGTGCTGGTGGCTGCGATCGGCCTGGTGCTCGTCGCGTGCGCTTCGGACGCCAAT
>CAYQZG010000198.1:0-5783 GCA_964421785.1 uncultured Anaerolineales bacterium | reverse complement strand
GCAGCGCGACGCTGACCGGGACACAGGTGATCAGCAACTCGGCCCGCTTGAGCGGTGGAGGGCTCTACCTCTCCGCCAGCGGCGCCATCACCGCCACCGACGGCTGTATCGTCCACAACTCGGCCCCCGACCTGTTCATCGACAAGTCCCCGGACGCAGCGGCCGAGCCCGGCGATCCCATCACCTACACCCTCGCCTTCTCCAACACCGGCATCCTGGCGGTCCACAACGCCGGCAGCGGCACGCTGAACGCCAGCGACAACTGGTGGGGCGCCGACGACGGACCGTCCGGCGCCGGGCCGGGCAGCGGGGATTCGGTCAGTGCCAACGTCGACTTCAGTAGCTTCAAGACGAGCGCACCGGGCGGCTGTCCCACGCTCTCGACCAGCGCCATCACGGCCACGGGCGTGATCATCACCGACACCGTCCCCGTCAGCGTGACGAACACGAGCGTGGTCAGCGCCGCGGACGCAGCCATCGTCCCACGGGCGGGCACGCGCTACGTCTGGGACGTGGGCGACCTGGGCTGGCGCGAGGGCGGCACCATCACCATCACCGGCGTCCTCAGCGAGCCGCTGGCCGCCGGCACCTTCACCAACACCGCCGTCATCGCCGCCGCGGGCGACGGCAATCCGGAGAACGACCAGAGCAGCGCGGCGGTCACAGTCAGCGGCGGCACCATCGTCATCGAGAAAGTCACCGACCCGGCGGGCGGCACGGGCTTCACCTTCACCACCGACCTCCCGGGCGGCCCCTTCACCCTCGACCACGGCCAGAGCCGGAGCTTCGCGGTGGTCGCTGCGGGGACCTACACGGTGACCGAGGCGGATCCCGCGATGGCGCCGGGATCCCCCGTTCTCACCGACGTGGTCTGCATGGAGACGGGCATCCAGGACTCCTTCGAGTCCCTCGCCACGCGGACCGCCACCGTCAACCTCGAAAGCGGCGAGACCGTCACCTGCACCTTCACCAACGCCCTTCTCGACATCGACGGGGACGGCGTGTTCAACGCGGTCGAGGACGGCGCCCCGAACGGTGGGGACGGGAACGACGACGGCACGCCAGACCGCGAGCAGGGCCACGTCGCCTCGCTCCCCAACGCCGAGGACGGGCGGTACGTGACCCTGGAGACGTCGGATGGGACCTTCACCCACGTCGAGGCGGTGGGGAATCCGTCGCCCGGCGACGCGCCACCGGTGACCTTCCCCTACGGCTTCTTCAGCTTCGTCATCACCGGCGTCACGCCCGCCGGGTCCGACGTGGAGGTCACCCTCATCCTGCCGGAGGACGTGCCCGTCACGATGGAGTACTGGAAGCACGGCCCGACGGTCGGCGACCTGTTCGATCACTGGTACCAGCTCCCGCTGGGGGACAACGACGGGGACGACGTGCTCGTCGTAACCCTGACCGACGGCGGCCTCGGGGACCACGACCTGACCGCCGATGGCGACGTCGAGGATCCCGGCGGCCCCGGGCAGCCGCAGCAGCCCGTCGGCGGCGTGACCACGCCTCCGAGCAGCGCCAGGCTGCTGGCGCCGTGGGCGGCGCTGGCCGCGCTGGTGGGGCTGTTGCTGATGGGCGTTGTGGTGATCAGGCGGCGCCGGGCGTAAGCAAAGAAGGTGCGTTGCACCTCGCAGGTGCGACGCACCTCTCCCTCTGCCTACTACGTCTCCTCCGCCCGGCCCGACGGAAGGTGCATCGCACGATCGACGTGCAACGCACCCTGCCTACGTCTCCTCACCCCGCCCCTCCCCGAAGGCCAGGGCCAGCGCTTTTTCGGTGACGGAGACGTAGGAGAGGCTGAGGGCTGCCCGGCATGCCTCCGGGCGCTCGGAGAACGACGGCAGTCCCAGTCGCTTCAGCAGCGCCGTCTCCACCGGCGGCGGCTCAATGGCGACGCGGAAGCCCCCCAGACCCTCTCGCGGCGCCCAGAAATCGCCGATCGCATCCTCCAGCGGCTCCGCCGCCTCCTCCGGGGCGAGCTCCTCATCCGCGGTGACGGCCACACGACGCTCCCGCAGCGCCTCCTTCACCTGCTCGCCGGTGCGGCCCCGCAGGGTGAACGTCTGGAACGGGTCGCGGTCGAAGGCCTCCGCCAGCAGGTAGAAAACGGCAGCGATGTGCTTGCAGGGATTGGCCCAATCGGGGCAGGAGCAGCTCATCTCGACATCGTCGCCGGTGGGCAGGAGGGAGGCGCCGGCGGCCTCGAAGACGTCCTCCACCTCCGGCGGCATGTGACCGCCCAGCAGCTGGGCGGAGAAGAAGGCCTGCGCGCCCAGCGCATCCAGCGCATGCTCCCACTGCGCGTCGCTGAGCGGCGCGATCTCGATGCGCACCTTGTAGGGCGTGCGCCGGGAGCCCTGCACCCGGGCGGTTATCAACCCAGGCTGCAGGTCGATGTCCATCACCTGTCCCTGGCGGGCGTAGGTGCGCCCGCGGCCCATGCGCGCCCGGTCGCCGAAGGACTCCACCACCTCGACCCAGCGCCGCGACCACCAGTGCTCGCCGAACCGCCCGCGCTTGGTGCTCGCCCTAATGCCGTCCTCGACCGGGATCGGCCTGGACGGCGGAAAATAACCCCAGTAGCTCCTGCTCATCGTCGCCTCCGCTTCCCATCAAAACCTTCCAGCTAGTACGTCCCGGCGGAAATCCTCCTGCAGTTCATCTGCTCAGAGGGGATCGCCAGATCCCCGTCGGAGGTGCCGGCTGGTATCCTTTCACCACCAGCGAATCGGGATCCGGCGATCCCGAGCGAGCGTGCAAACGGTGATTGACTTTCGCCGTCGTATGCTAGCTTTCGGGAAGGTCGCCAGCCTCCACGCTCAACGTGACCATCTCCCGCAGCTGATCGGTGTCCAGCTCCGTCAGCCAGGCCTCGCCCGTGCCGATGACGCTCTCCGCCAGCGCCTTCTTGCTCTCGATCAGGTCGTCGATGCGCTCCTCCAGCGTGCCCATGCAGATGAACTTGTGGGCCCACACGTCCCTCGTCTGCCCGATGCGGAAGGCGCGGTCGGTGGCCTGATCCTCCACCGCCGGGTTCCACCAGCGGTCGAAGTGGAAGACGTGATTGGCGCGGGTCAGGTTGAGACCCAGGCCGCCGGCCCGCAGCGAGAGGATGAAGATCGACGGGCCGTGCTGCTCCCCCTGGAAGCGGGCCACCATGCGATCGCGCCGCTCGGCCGGCGTGCCGCCGTAAAGGAACAGCACCTCGCCGAAGCGCTCCTCCAGGTACCGCTGGAGCAGCGTGCCCATCTCCGTGTACTGGGTGAAGACCAGCGCCCGCTCGTCCACCGAGAGCACCTCCTCCAGCATTCCCTCCAGCCGCGCCAGCTTGCCGGATCGGTCCGGCAGCGACGAGCCGTCCTTCAGGAAGTGCGCCGGGTGATTGCAGATCTGCTTCAGCTTGGTGAGCATCGAGAGCACCAATCCCTTCCGCTGAATGCCCTCGGACTCCTCCACCTGCAGCAGGGCGTCCTCCACCGTGGCCTGGTAGAGCGTGGCCTGCTCCGAGGTGAGGGTGCAGTAGACCTTGTTCTCCATCTTCTCCGGCAGATCCTGAATGACCGTGGGGTCGGTCTTGACGCGCCGCAGGACGAAGGGCTGCACCAGCCTGCGCAGCCGCGCCGCCGCCTCCTCATCCTGGTACCGCTCGATGGGCCGGGCGAAGCGCTCCCGGAACGCCTTCTGCGAGCCCAGATAGCCCGGGTTGAGGAACTGCATGATCGACCACAGCTCCGAGAGGCGGTTCTCGACGGGCGTGCCGGTCAACGCCACGCGGTAGTCCGCCTCCAGCTTGCGGATGGCCTGGGTCCGCTTGGCGGCCGGGTTCTTGATGGCCTGCGCCTCGTCGAGCACGATCCCGGTCCACGCCACGTCCCGCAGCGTCTCCTCGTCCCGGCGCGCCAGGGCGTAGGTGGTGATGATGACGTGCCGATGACAAGCTGCATCGGCGAACGGATCCCCCTTCTCCCGGTCGCCGCCATGATGGACCAGCACGTCCAGCGAGGGCGCGAAGCGGTGGATCTCTCGCCGCCAGTTGCCCAGCACCGATGTGGGGCAGACGACGAGGACCGGCCCGTCGGCCCGCCCCTCCTCCAGATCTTGGAGGAAGAGCGTGATGGCCTGCACCGTCTTCCCCAAGCCCATGTCGTCGGCCAGGCAGGCGCCCAATCCCCAGCGCCGCAGGAAGTCAAGCCAAGAGAAGCCGCGCACCTGGTAGGGACGGAGCTGGCCGTCCAGCCCGTCAGGCTGGGGAAGCTCGGCCAGCGGCTCGCCGCCGCTGAGCCGCTGCAGCAGGTCATCCACCCAGCCCTCGGCCTCGACGCCGACGACGGGCAGCTCGCCGGCCTGCCCCTCCTGGGCGAGCCCCATGTGGAGCGCATCGCGCAGTCGCATCTCCTCCCCAGGCAGATCCTGCCCGGACGCCCGCTCCTCCCAGAAGCGGATAGCGGCCTCGATCTGCTCCGCCCGCAGCTCGACCCACTCCCCGCGCACCTGCACCAGCGGCAGCTTCAGCGCGGCCAGATTGGCGAACGCCTCCGGCCCCAGCACCTCATCCCCGATGGCCAACTGCCAGCGAAAGCGGACCAGGGTGTTCAGATTCAGGATGCCCTGCCCATCGGCCGGCGATAGCCCGGCCTTGACGCCCAAGCGCCTGCGGCGATCCTTGCGCCACCATTGAGGGACCAGCACGCCGAAGCCGCTGTGCTCCAGCAGGGGCGCCGCTTCGCGCAGGAAGGCATAGGCCTGCTCCGTGGTCAGGTGGCAGGCATCGGGGTGCGCGCTGCGCAAGCTGTCCTCCAGCGGAGGGAACAGCTCGGCCGCCTGCCCCAGCGCCACCAACAGCGCCTCCTGCGGGTTCTCGAAGCGGCGGTCGAGGTAGCGCAGCGTGGAGCCCGTCTCGCGCCAGACCAGGCTAGCGGGCACCAGGAGGCTGGGGTCGTCGCGCGCCTGGAGGAGGAAGCGGAGCGTCCAGCCATCCTCCGGCACGTTCAGGGCCATCTGGGGTGACGCCTCGTCCACCTCCGGCGTGTCTGGTGACTCCAGGCGGAAGCAGATGCGGAAGGAGGCCTCCGCGCCGGCCATCAGCCGCTCCAGCCAGCGGGCCACCTCGGCGTGGAGTCGCTCCAGATCCGGGATGGGCGCGTCCACCACCGCCTCCTCGGCGGGGGCGAAGAGGGCCTTCAGCCAGCGCCGCAGAGGGAGCGCGTCGCGCCGCGCCACGACCGACGGCAGCGGGGGCGCCCACGCCCGCACCGCCGCATCCATCAGCGTGCCCACGAAGTCCTTGAGCAGCGTCCGCGACGCGGGAGGCTCTGCCGCCTCGCCATCCTCCCGCTCGGGGACCACGGCGCGACCCACGGGCGGCATGGCGCGCGCCAGTTGCTCCACGCGCCGCAGGTCCCCCGGCTGATCGAAGACCGGGACCCACGTGGCGCGGAAGGCGGCGCCGCGGCGGACGAGCGTGGGGGCGAACTGCTGGCGGGCCAGCAGCTCCAGCACCAGCTTGGCGACCAGCGACCAGACCCCCAGATCGGCCGCCAGCGCGACGCGGGGCGCCACGTCCCCCGGTCGGGGCAGGCTGTTCAGGAGATGCAGCGCCGACCAGGGCGGAAGGGCCAGCCCCTCCACGCGCCAGAGCGCCAGCTCCTCCGGCGCGGCGTCGGGCGCGTCGACGCGCCGCTCGCGGATGAGTTGGGGGCTGGCCTGGGGGTTACCGTCCACAGTTGGGAGGTGGGCTAGCGCTGCGGCCTCCGCCGCGGCCGCTGTGCCGTCGGGACGAC
>CAYQZG010000197.1:1364-5784 GCA_964421785.1 uncultured Anaerolineales bacterium | reverse complement strand
ATGGACGGTGGACGATGGACGGTGGACGATGGACGGTGGACGATGGACGGTGGACGACGGACGGTGGACAGGGGCGGCAGGGGCGGACAAGGGCGGCGGGGGCGGATAAGGGCGGCGGGGGCGGATAAGGGCGGCCACTTTTTTCTGAGGAACAAACATAGCTTGGGTGGACGGCGGACGATGGACGAGGGAGGAAGGAGAAGGGATGAGGGACGAGGGAGAAAGGAGGGGGGAAGGGCGAGGAGGGGTTTGTCTGTGTTGTTCTTGTTTTGTTAAGGGGCAGTGATGATGCTGCGATGCGAGGCTGCGTTGACTGTAAGATAAGTCTATTATACCATGAGGGGATTCAATTGTCAAGGAGGCAAGTCTGGGATCCAGGAGCAAGGGTTTTAGCGACAAAAGACCCCTGGGGTTTCGGCCAGGGCTGCGCAGGGCCTTGTCGTATGCCACCTGACATCGCTTCGTGGGGGTTGATGCGGTTCGACAAAACCCCAGGGGTCTGAAACACGTGCTCCTGGCTTCTGGGCCGAGGAAGTTTGACAGAGGCCGTGTGCCATGGTATTATACGCTATCGAATTTTAGCACTCGCTCGTTTAGAGTGCTAAGAGGCCCGTGCAAAGGGGATGTCTTTTTTCGCACCATGAGCTATGGATGAGGCTGTAGAACTCACACCGCGTCAGCAGACGATACTGGGGTTGACGGTACGCGAGTATGTGAAGGCGGCTACGCCGGTCAGCTCGCGTGCGCTGGTCGAGCACTATGGTCTACCCGTGAGCTCCGCTACCGTGCGCAATGAGCTAGCCTTTCTGGAGGAGACGGGTCTTTTGACGCATCCGCACACGTCGGCGGGCCGCGTGCCGACGCATGAGGGCTATCGCTATTTCGTCGAACGATTGTTGGGCGAGGTAGACTTACCCCTACGCGAGCGTTTGACGATCGTCCACCAGTTTCATCAAGCGCGTCACAACCTGGAGCAGTGGATGCCTTTGGCTGCTTCCACGCTGGCCCACACGGCGCGCGGCGCTGCTGTGGTCACGGCGCCTCAATCGGACAAGGCACGCTACAAGCACCTACAACTCATCTCGACCCAGGGCTTGGCCGTTTTGTTGGTGCTGGTCCTGCGGAGTGGGATGGTCAAGCAGCGGATGCTGACGCTGGCCGAGCCTATGACTCAGCGGGAGCTTGCCGAGGTCAGTGAGCGGCTGAATCGGCTGCTCGCTGGGATGACGGCCGGCGAGATTGAAGAAGCCATTGCCGCGCAGGGCAGCGCGCCCTCTGATTTCGAGACCGACGTGGAGAGACTGGTGTCGGACATTATGCGCCGCATCGACGCTCGATCGGCTGGACCTATCTACAGCGATGGTTTGAGCGAGGTGCTCCAGCAGCCTGAGTTCTCCGAGGGGGAGAGGGCTCAGCAGATGGTCCAGGTGATGGAGGAGCGTAGTTTTTTGAGAACCGTTATGCAAGAGGCGCTCAGCCCTAACATCGGCAATGTGCGGGTGTTGGTTGGTGGTGAAGGTCAGTGGGATCAGCTGCGCGCGTGTAGCCTGGTGCTAGCCCGCTACGGTGTGTCGGAGCTCTCTACTGGAGCGCTCGGGGTGGTGGGGCCTACGCGGATGCTTTACGGTCGTGCTATCTCGGCGGTCCGTTTTGTTGCCGAGCTGTTGTCTGAGCTGGTGCACGAGATATACGCGCTTGAAATATCTGATGAGAGGGAGAGTGAAGGATTCGTTGCAGACTGACAAGGAGATCAAGATGGCGGACAAGGACGTGAGGGAGAACGAGACCGAGGTTATTGAAGGTGAGATTGTTGTAGAGGAGACGGAGGTCACTCAAGGAGAGGCAGCGAAGGGCGACGTCGAAGAAGTAAGTGAAGCTGAGGAGCTGCGACAGAAGCTAGCGGAAGCCAGGAATGAGGCTGATGAGTACCTCGATGGTTGGCGACGCTCTCAGGCGGAGTTTTCCAACTACAAGAAGCGTCAGCGGGCCGAGCAGGGGAAGATACGAGAGCTTGCCAACGCTAATCTGCTGCGCAAGCTGTTGCCGGTTCTGGATGATTTTGAGCGGGCGATCACCACGATGCCGGACGGCATCAGGCATTTGAGTTGGAGCCAAGGCCTCTTGATGATTGAGCGCAAGCTAGAGGCCATTTTCGAGACGGAGGGTGTTGAGCCTGTCGATACCGTGGGTGAGCCATTCGATCCCAACTACCACGAAGCGGTGACGCACGAGGAGGTGCCGGGGTATGAGGAGGGCCAGGTCATCGGGGAGGTGCAGAAGGGATACGTCCTTGGCGATCGTGTGCTCCGCCCGGCGCTGGTGCGGGTAGCAAAGGCCCCGACTTCGTCATCCGAGCAAGAGGATGACGGTTGTCGCGAGAGCAAAGAAGGCGAGGAGTAATTGATGGCCAAGATCATTGGTATCGACCTTGGGACGACAAACTCGGTCTGCGCGGTGATGATGGGCGGCGAACCGACCATTATCCCCAGCGCCGAAGGTGGGCGTCTATTCCCCTCGGTCGTGGCAGTTAATCCCAAGTCCGACGAACGTATGGTTGGTCAAGTCGCCAAGCGCCAGGCCGTGGTTAACCCGGATAACACCATTTTCTCCATCAAGCGTTTTATGGGGCGCAAGTTCGAAGATCCTGAGGTGCAGCATGCCATTGAGCTGGTTCCCTACAAGGTGACCGAGGCGTCTAACGGAGACGTGCGGGTCTGGATGAACGGTAAGGAATACAGTCCGCCGGAGGTCTCGGCTATGATCTTGCAGAAGATCCGAGCCGATGCTGAGGCGTATCTTGGTGAGGACGTGACACAGGCGGTTATCACCGTCCCGGCCTACTTCAACGACAGCCAGCGCCAAGCGACGAAGGACGCTGGTCGGATCGCCGGCCTGGAGGTACAGCGGATCATCAATGAGCCGACGGCTTCCTCATTGGCTTACGGTCTGGACAAGAAGAAGGATGAGACGATCGCCGTCTTCGATCTAGGCGGCGGGACGTTCGATGTCTCGATCCTGGATGTTGGCGACGGTGTGTTTGAGGTGCGCTCGACGAGCGGCGACACCTTCCTTGGTGGCGATGATTGGGATCGGCGCGTGATTGATTGGGTGGCGGATGAGTTCAGGAGAGATGCGGGCATCGATCTGCGGCGGGATCGCCAGGCACTCCAGCGGCTGAAGGAGGCCGCGGAGAAGGCCAAGGTGGAGTTGAGCACGGTGTTGGAGGCGGAGATCAACCTTCCGTTTATCACCGCCGATGCCTCCGGCCCTAAGCATTTGCAGATGAAGCTCACCCGGGCCAAGCTAGAGCAGTTGACCGAGGATCTCACTCAGGCCACCCTGGAGCCGAGTAGACAGGCGCTCTCCGATGCGAATTTGAAACCCTCCGACGTCGACGAGGTTATTCTGGTGGGTGGTCAGACGCGAATGCCGGCCATCCAGGCGTTGGCGGCTGATTTCTTTGGCAAGGAGCCGCACAAGGGTGTCAATCCCGATGAGGTTGTGGCGCTGGGAGCGGCGATCCAGGGTGGTGTTCTTGGTGGTGAGGTGAAGGATATCTTGCTGCTTGATGTGACTCCTCTGACCTTGAGCATTGAGACGCTTGGAGGTGTGGCGACTGCGCTGATTGAACGGAACACGACGATCCCGACCCGCAAGAGCCAGATTTTCTCAACGGCCTCTGACGGTCAGACGCAAGTTGAGATCAACGTGCTACAGGGCGAGCGGAGCATGGCGGCTGACAACAAGAGTCTGGGAAAGTTTATCCTCGATGGGATCCCGCCGGCGCCCCGGGGCGTGCCGCAGATTGAAGTGGCCTTCGATATCGATGCGAATGGGATTCTAAACGTCTCGGCTGAGGACAAGGCCACAGGGCGTGAGCAGTCGATGGAGATCATCCCCTCGAGTGGTCTTTCCGATGAGCAGATTGATGAGATGGTTGACGATGCGGAAAAGTATCGCACGGAGGACCGACGGAGGAAAGAGAAGGTGGAGGCCCGCAACAGGGCCGACACGACCGTCTATAGCGCCAAGAAATTCCTAAGGGAGCAGGGTGAGCAGGTGTCTGGAGAGGCCCGCTCCAACGTTGAGAGTAAGATAGAGGCTGTTGAGAAGGCGTTGGACGAGGATCAGGTGGGTGTGATTCGCCAGTGCACCGAGGAACTGGAGCAGACGATGCAGGAGGTGGGCTCCAGGATGTATCAGGGTGGGTCTGATCCTGGCACCTCGGCGCCAAGGGATGACGAGGATGTTGTCGATGGCGAATTCAGTGAGGCCTAGGGAGACAAGGACGTGCGGCCTTTACAGCAGGCGGATGCTGGGCGGAGGCCGCTTTGCTACCGGAGGCCGCTTCGCTACCGGAGGCCGCTTCGCTACCGGAGGCCGCTTCAGCGCTTTGCTTCCTTCGCTTACTCTTTCTATA
>CAYQZG010000197.1:0-1264 GCA_964421785.1 uncultured Anaerolineales bacterium | reverse complement strand
CGGATACGGGCGGAGGCCTCCGGAAGGTAGCAGGGATGCCGTGTGAGATCCCGTTTGGTTCAGAGGGTACTTATGGCAGCTAGAGAGGACTATTATGACGTACTGGGGGTCGAGCGTTCAGCCTCGCAGCGAGACATCAAGAGAGCTTATCATGAGATGGCGAGGAAGTACCATCCTGACGTCAGCGATGCGCACGACGCCGAGTCTCACTTCAAGGAGATTAACGAGGCCTATCAAGTACTCTCCGATCCCGAGAAGCGGAACGTTTATGATCGCTTCGGGCATGATGGCCTTGAGGGTGGGCCTGCCGGCTTCGGCTTTGGAAGCTTGAGGGATACCATCGAGATCTTTGGGGAGTTCCTTGATCCAAGTTTTGGGTTCTCCCGTGGACGTCGTCGAGGACCGCGGCGTGGCACTGATTTGCGCTATGATCTGCGCCTGACGTTTGAGGAGGCGGTGTTCGGCTGCGAGAAGAGCATTGAGATCACCCGTCGTGAGGTGTGCCCTGAGTGTAAGGGAACCGGGGCAAGACCGGGCACATCCCCCTCTCGATGCTCGAACTGCAATGGCAGGGGGCAGGTGCGGCAGGAACAGTATTCTATTTTTGGTTCTTTGGTCAGCGTCACGGATTGCCCCGTGTGCCACGGTGAGGGCACGGTAGTTGACGAACCTTGCAGCCGATGTCATGGTAACAAGCAGGTCCGCATCACGCGCGAGCTTTCGGTCGGCATTCCGCCCGGGGTTGATAACGGCACGCGGATCCGATTGGTCGGTGAAGGCGAGGCGGGCGAACGTGGTGGCCCACGCGGCAACCTCTATATTGTCCTTGACGTGGAACCGCATCCCATCTTCCATCGGCGCGACGACGACATCCTCGTCGAGGTCGAGATCAACGTTGCTCAGGCAGCGCTTGGGGCCAAGATCGAGGTGCCGACGTTGGAAGGCGAGGAGATGATTGACATTGATCCCGGCACACAGACCGATACTGTGTTGCGTCTGGCGAATAAGGGTGTGCCGCACGTGAAGCGCAGCGGTCGCGGCGACGAATTGGTGTTGTTACGTGTTGCCATCCCGAAGAAACTTACACGAGAGCAGAGGGATCTCTTTCGAGAGCTGGGAGAGACGCTTGAGTCTGAGAGAGTGCTCGAGGAGAAGCGTGGCTTTATGGATGAGGTGCGTGAGTTTCTCGGTCTGTAAGCTTCAAGGTTGCTGTTCGTCATAGCGTCTCAACTGTATTCTATGTTGAAGACAATGGGCAAGGCGG
>CAYQZG010000196.1:0-5820 GCA_964421785.1 uncultured Anaerolineales bacterium | reverse complement strand
GACGAGCGGCAGATAGATCCGGCGCGGATTCACCGTGCTCTTCGCCGTGAGCGTGAACGGCGGGTTTGTGCCGTCGTCCACCTGCGCCGTGTTCTCGAAGACGATCGTCTCCTCCGTGCCGATGGGCACGCTGACCTCACCGGCGTAGGTGATCACGACCGAGGTGCCGGAGGCCACGCTGCCCGACCAGGTCACCCTGTGATGGCCCGAGTCGTAATCGCACGCCCCGCGGGAGCAGGTTGGGTGCGTGGTCAGGGTCAGACCGGCGGGCAGGTCATCGCTCAGGCTGGCCCCCATGGCCGCCAGGTTCCCGCTGTTGGCCAGCGTAATCGTGTAGTGCAAGGTGTGCGTCTCACTGCCCACCGGCTCGATCGTGGTGGGGCTGACCGCCTTGCTGGAGTCGGACAGGTCCGGGCGTGCCTCGCCGAGCTTGGCGACGAAGGCATCGTAGCTGTCCACGCTGGGTCTGATCGGCGTGCCCCAGTCGCCATAGGTGACGTTGCTGCTGCCTGCCACGCAGACGTCGGTGCCGTTCGTGGCGATGGCATAGCCTCTATCCTCGTAGTCTCCTCCCAGGAACGTATTCCACTGCAAGGCCAGGCTGCTGTCCAACTGGGCCGCAAACCCGTCGTAATCGTCCGCGTAGGGGACGATTGGCGTGCCCCACGTGTCGGCGCTGTATCCCGCCACGTACACGTCGGTCCCATGTGCCGCAATCCCATAGGCAACATCGGCTTCGTACTCGGCCGCCCCCATGAAGGTGTGCCGTTGCAGGGCGCCGCCGATGCTCAATCGGGCCACGAAGGCATCATCCTCCTTGTCCGACCCGGCGTGTGGATTGAGCGGGGCGCCCCATGTGGCCAGGCTTTGTCCTGCCACGTAGACATTCGCCCCATCCACGGCGATAGCGTGAGCCTCATCTGTCTTGGCCCCTCCAAGGAATGTGTTCCACTGCCGCGCCCCGGTGCTGCTATTCAGCCGGGCCACAAAGGCATCACCATACCAGTCTCCTGAGTGCGGGCGAACCGGTGTGCCCCACGTGGCTTTGCTGTACCCCGCCACATAGACGCCGGCCCCGTTGACGACGATGGCCTTGGCGTAGTCGGTCTGATTGCCGTCCCCCATAAAGTTGTTCCATAGCCGTACCCCGTTGCTGTTCAGCTTGGCCACAAACGCGTTCTCAGAGGCGCCCGGGGAGGGGAAGGGATCCACGGGCGTGCCCCAGCTGGACGCGCTCTCGCCCGCCACGTAGACGCCGGTCCCGTCTACCGCAATGGCGTAGCCTCTCTCTATGGGATACGACGTCAATGGCGCTCCCATGAAGGTGTTCCACTGCAGCGCCCCGCTGCTGTTCAGTTCGGCCACAAACGCATCCTGGCCGTTTCCTGAGTGGGCATTGACCGGCGCGCCCCAGGTGTAGAGGCTCTCTCCCGTGACGTAGACATGTCCGGCCCCGTCCACGGCGATCGCGTATCCGTGGTCCGAACCCGTCGCCGACCCCAGGAACGTGTTCCACAGCAGGGCTCCACTGCTGTCCATTTTGGCCACGAAGGCATCCTTAACCCCGCTGTAGGGTCGGACCGGGGAGCCCCAGGTGCCGTCGCTCGTCCCTGCCACGTAGATGTTCCCATCGCCGTCTAAGGCGACAGCGAGGCCCTTGTCCTCCTCTGTCCCACCGAGGAAGGTGTTCCACAGCAGCGCCGGCGGGTCAGCAGCCAGCGGACGCATCGCGCCATCCCTCACCGGCGGCGGTGGCTGGGCCGCCATGCTGGACAGCGGCTGGCCGAACAGGGCCAGCATCATGGTTAGGCCTACCGTCAAGCTGGTTGCAAGAAGCTTCCTTTTCATCGTTTCTCTCCCTTGGTAATCTTCCATCTCTCGTCTTGGTAGTCTTCTGGTGCTCTGCCCCCGAGCTCGGGCGACGATGGCTTTCGGGGGCGCATTCTGAACTCACACCCCTGATGCACGCGGACCGTCTACATAGTCAACTACAGCCTGATGGGTCCGCTTGGCAAACTCGGTGGCCCGCAGCGGCTCCCAAAGCACCACCTTCTTCGGCATCAGGATCTGCTTCCGATCCTTGATGACCAATATCGGATACCCTCCGCCACCCGTGATCTCCTCAGGTTTCTTCAGAAGGCCCAGGTCGTCCCCGCTTGCGAAGCGCTCCACAGCATCGGGGGCGACAGTCTCCACCAGCAGGATCAGCACGAAGTACTTCCCCGCCGAGAATAACCGGGCCGGCGCCTTCTTCCAGAAGTGCGCATAGTGATCGTTCCAGGCATCGAGAGCGGCCTCATCCAGGACGGGTATCGATTTCAAGATGACAAACCAGTTGTTCCGGGCAATTCTCGCCTTGCCAATGGCATCGAACGGTACGCCCAGAAACTCACCCGCTGAGAACTCTTTCCACCCCGCTTTTTTCAGGTGATTCGCTAGCACATCGACGGTCATCATGCTCTCCTTTTCTCTTGGAACCCCGAGAGGATGTCGTCCTCGGAGATTTCGTGGTTTCTCATTGCTGTCCGGCAACGAGACGCAGATCCAACCAAAGAAGTCACTGGATGGCCCACGCGAAGAAGGCTGCCGCTGCAAGCGCCAGGACGCACGTGGGGACGCCCACCAGCAGCGCAACGACGATCAGCCCGACTCGACCGGCTCCCCCGGTGCGGACGAGACGCTCCCCCGTCGATTCCCGGGTCGTCACCGTTGGTGCAGGCAACCGCTCCGCGATGCGAGCCAGGGCCAGCAGGTCGTCGAGCCACTGTTGCGCCTCCTCTGGCGTGATCTCGTATCTGAACAGGCGCTTGCTGCGATAGAGGCGGAGGCGGAACACCCCCGGCCCCAACACGACCTGCCGCACCAGCGCCCAGCTCTCCCCGGCACCGAGGAGCTGCCGGACGAGCGCTCTGGCCTCCGGGTTGGATAGAAGCGAGCCAGCCCAGCCCTCGTCGAGGGCGTAGACGCGCAGCCTGCTCCAGTCCGGATCGTCCAGATCCAGCGGCTCGCGGCCGAACAGACGGGCGAGGGCCGGCGTGGTCGAACCGACCTCGGCGACGCCGAACCGGGTCTGGAGCGGCGTGTGGAGGTGCAGCTCGAGCATCGGGCCGCGGTAGAAACGGACGTCTATCTCCCGACTCTCCACGGTGCCGCGGTACCGCCGCCCGGTCAGCATGTACCGCTCTCCCTCCAACCCCAGCGGCGTGAAGGCCGCGTCGAGCTGGCGCCGGCGCCTGCGCAGAATCCAAATCAGGGTAACAAAGACGCCTCCGTTCAGGATCAGGACATACATGCTTGCCGATACGATCAGCACCCATATGCTGAAGTCGGCCCTGGTGACCAGCCACAGCGGGACGAAGACCAACAGACAGCCCATGGGTACGACGATGGCGGTCGCGATCAAGGCCACGACGACGGAGCGTCCGTAGGCCAGCGACCAGGCCTTCACTAGTCTGGACATGGGCATCTCCCAGGTAAGAGACCACCTTCCCGGAAGCCGAAGCGAGATCGCTCGGAGCCGTGCGCAGGCGCAGGCCCAGTTGCTTGTCTCAGCAAAGCCGCTCTTGCAGCTTCCGGGAAGGTTCGTCGAGTCATTGCACAGATTCCAGATCTTCCGCTCTCACCACGCGACGTCCAATCCCACCAACTCGACGGCGTCGATCTCATCCCAGTCGCCCCCTTCCCGCTGGTCGAGGTGTATGCGCACCCCCACGACCGGGACGTCAATCTCGGTCACCAGGAACGAAAACAAGCGCGGGCATACATCCACTCCGGACTGGTGCGCTCGGAGCTGGCCGTGGCAGCGAAGGCCCCCGCCATCTCTCAATACTGTGGCGGCCAGGCCCTTGCCCGGCGCCCAGCTGCGTCACCCCCGTCACCGACCCCGCACCACCAGCGGCAGGTGAACCTTGTAGGTGGTGGGCGCGAGCTCATCAGCGCCGATGTCCGGGGGAGCGTAGTCGATTCGGGAGTCGCCGTCGATATCCACCGTCACCCCGGCGTCCACGCCAGCGTCTATGGCCCCCGAACCGGGGCCGATGTGGTAGTCGCCGCCATCGGGGTCCACGAAGCCCGGCTCCTCCCAAAGGTTGCAGGCCAAGGTGTCGGTGACCAGCGTGCCGTTGACCTCCCAGTCATCCTCGTTGGCCCAGTCGCCCGCGCCCCACAGCGTGCAGCCCAGCGTGGCTGTCGTTCCCGACGCCATCCCGATGCCCAAAGTGTGGTCGACCAGGATGGTGTTGGTCATCCAGAGCGTGGCGCCGTAGTCGATGTATAGCCCCTGCCCCTGCCCTTGCTTGCCCTTGTTGCGGGCCATCGTGGTGTGCAGGAAGCGGGCCGTCGAGTTGCCGACGTAGCCGCCGGCTCCATCTCCGCCGCCGGCGGTGACCCTGTTCTCCACCACCACGTTGTTCGTCAGCGTGGCGTCGTCGCTATCGCGGAGACAGACGCCGCCGCCGTCAGAACCGACCGTGTTGCCGGAGATGTCGTTGCCCATCAGCGTGGCTTCGGCGCTGTAGTGAATATGAATTCCCCCGCCGCGCGAATCGGCCGCATTGTTGAAGACGTCGTTGCCTGTCAACCTGGCTTCATCGCTGCTGTACAGGTGGATCCCGCCGCCGTAGTAGCTGGCCATGTTGCCGGAGACGTCGTTCCTCGTCAACGTAGCGTCATCGCTACTGTAAAGGTAGACCCCGCCACCGTAGTGGCTGGCCGTGTTGTTGGAGACGTTGTTGCCCGTCAACGTGGCGTCGTCACTGCTGTACAGTTGGACCCCACCGCCGTTGCCATAAAGGTCGTCGGTGGCCGCGTTGCTGTAGACGTCGTTGCCCGTCAGGATAACTCCTCGACTCGAGCCAAGGTATATCCCGCCGCCTCCGCGGTTGACTGTGTTGCTGAAGACAACGTTGCCGCTCAGCTCGGAGTCGTCGCCATCCGTCAGGACAACCCCGCCGCCGTGGTCAGTGGCCGCGTTGCCGTAGATGTCGCAGTTGGCGATGGTGACGGTCGCCGATTCGGCGTATATCCCGCCTCCTGACCCGACCGTGGCGCCCCCGGTGATGGCGAAGCCGTCCACGGTCACCCACTGGCTGCCTGAGCCGTCGATGGCGATCCCCCGCCCCTGCCCCTGGGCGTCGATAACGGTCGGGTTGGCGGCAGGATCGGACGCGTCCCAGTCGGTGGGGGTGTAGCCGCCTCGGATGATGACCGTCTTGCTGATGTACACCACCTGGGTGATGCCACCCCGAACGTGGATGTCGCTGTAGGTCCCGGCCGCGACGCGGACTTCGTCGTCAGGGGTGGCGGCGTCCACTCCCGCCTGAATCTGGCAATAGGGGTCGCCCTGGGTGCCGGAGCCAGCGTCAGGGCAAGTGTCGTCGTCCACGTAGATGATAGCCTCATTCGCTCGCGCCGCTTCCAGTGGAGCAGCCAGGGTGAGCAGTGCCGTGACACCTAGCACGAACAGGAATACAGTTGACAGCACGATGGTCATGGAGAGAAGCTTGTGATCCATCGGAAAACCTCCTGGGCAGCTATCTGCCCGCTCTGACCGGACGACAGTCCGGCGTCCTTTCTGTCCGTCTCGCTCGTCTCACCGGCTTCGCTGCACCAACGGAAGGAAGATGTGGTAGCCGGTGAACTCATAGGCCCCGATGTCGCACTCGTCGCCATAGGGCCGAGCCTCGCCCCGCTGGTCGGTCGTCACGCCGGGCACGCAGGCCCCGGCGTCGATGGCCGGGCTGCCGCCCAGCAGGGCATGGGTAAGGGTCGCCTGCCCTGAGCCTGTTGAAGGGCCACCGTTATCTGCCAGCGGGCCGATGA
>CAYQZG010000195.1:0-5911 GCA_964421785.1 uncultured Anaerolineales bacterium | reverse complement strand
GGGACGACGGCGCTCCACGGGACGACGGCGCTCCACGGGACGACGGCGCTCCAGCAGGTTTGCATGAACGTCTGTGATAACAGCGATTCTCATAGTGCCTCTCAGCCCATTGCTGCAGGCGATAGACTTCCGCCCTAGCATACTACAGCCACGTCACTCGGCCGAGAACCTCAAATCGAGCATCAGCTCGGGTGCCCAGGCTTTCCCGCCTGTCGATTCGCCATCCCTCGTGACGAAGCGACCGCCAAAGTACCACCAGCGCGGGCTCTCATCCTCGGAGGGCACGGAGCGGATCAGGAGCACGTTGTCGCCCTCACGCAGCATCATGGGCTCGGTGCGCTGCGCGGAGCGGAAGCGAGGTCGCAGGTGCGTCTCGTCGGGACGCGGCGCCACGGCAACCGGCTTCCCGTTGAGGTAGAACTCAGCGGACCCCGTGGTGTGGAACTCCAGCACGGCCTCGCGGGCCTCCGGGCTGACGAACGTCGTGGTGACGTAGCCGACGAGGGGCTCTTCGACCTCCAGGTGCTCCTCGTAATCGCGCCAGAAGCGAACCGCGTGCGGTTCATGGTAGTTCGGCAGCTCGTCCGGATCCTGGACGTGAGGGCGCCAATCCAGCGTCGGGTCGACGCCGCCCTCAGCGGTCAGCACGTCGTCGACCGCGGGTGCCTCGTCTCTGGGGTAGGCGACGGCGCGCCAGGCGTAGACCGTGGGGAAGAGCGGCGCGCTCGTGTACGACCACGTCCACTGCACACCGCGCCAGGTGAACGTCACCTCCACCTCCCAACGCTGTGTCTCGGGCGCGCCCTGGAAGGCAAAGGGCGCATCGATGATCTGCCGCAAGCGGCCCGGGGACGGGCTTGGCGACGCTGTGGCATTCGTCACGTCGGCGATGTGCGCCTCTCTCTTGCCACCGGCCTCGCGCACAAATCTGACCCGCGCAGCGTACGGCGACCCGTCCCGCGGCGCTGCCAGTATGACGCGGCCCAACTGCTGCGCCGCTTCCTCCGGCGTGACGTACTCCCGCACGGCAGCGAAGGGACCGCCCAGCCGCGCCACAGCATGCGCCCGACCGGGCACCTCGGTCGGCAGGGCCAACACGGCGTCGACGTCCAACGGCTCGTCGGGACAGGCGTCGCCCAGGAGACGCTCCACGTCAGCGGCGATCACGCTGTCGTTGTGATCATCGCCCAGGGCCGAAACGGCCTCCTTGGCCCGCACGGTGACGGTCAACGGCCTTGACTTGTCGCGCTCTGGCACATGGATGACCGTCGTCGGTGACTGTGTCGACCCGAGCGATCCCTCGTCATGCGTCCACGCATCGGTGACCTCCCCATCGATCAGGACCTCCGCGGGTGCCGTCGGGACGACGGCGCTCCACGGGACGACGGCCTCGACGCGGATCTCGTAGCCGCGCGTCGCGGGCAACGCTGGACAGCGTCCTTCCACCGGCGCGACGTGCACCGTCAGCGTGCGGGCGTCCACTTGTCGGGCACGGATCTCCGTCCACTCCGCCCTCCCGTCTCGGTAGGCCTCGGTGACGCCGTCGTCCTCGTAGAGACGAATCACGCCGTCGCCGCCGGGGAAGACCACGATGGTGAGCTGGTCCGCCGGCACCAGGGAGGCCACCGTGCCCGCGCCTTCACCCTCTACAACGTCGGGGGCCAGCGGCAGAACGGCGCCCGCCCGCACCAGCATGGGCATCCGCTCCCGGTCGCCCACGAGTTGCACCCAACACGGCCCCGTGAAGGTCTCCTTGGTCTGGTAGTCGACCCACGTGCCCGGTGGAACCCAGACGTCCTGCGCGGCCATGCCCGTCTCCGGATCGGCGGAATGGACGAGCGGCGCGGCGATGAGCTGATCCCCCAGGAAATACTGGAAGCGAGCCACGTAGGCATCGTCCACCTCTGGGTACTCATAGTACATAGGCCGGCAGAGCGAGACCCCGGTGTCCGTGGCGACCCGGGCCATGGTGTAGAGGTAGGGGATCAGACGGTAACGCAGGTGGAAGGCAGCCTTGGCGGCGCGATACGTGGCCTCATCGAAGGCCCAGGGGCGGCGCTCACTGCGCGGGTCTTTGGTGGCGTGCAGGCGGAGCACCGGGCTGAGCGCCCCGAACTGCACCCAGCGCGTGTACATCTCCCCCGTGATGGTGCCGCCCATGTGGCCACCGATGTCGTGGCTCCACCACCCGTAGAGCACGTTGGCCGCCGTCGCCGTGAAGTACGGCTGGAAGGCCAGCGCGTCCCACGTCTCGTAGGTATCGCCGGAGAAGCCCACGTAGTAGCGGTGATTGCCCAACCCGCCCCAGCGGCTGTAGAGCATGGGGCGTCCCCCCTTGCGCCTGAGATCGTTGAAGTGTAGGTGATTGAGCCAGGTCAGCGGATCAAGCCCCTTCATCTCCGAGGTCTCGCCCTGCTGCCAGTCCAGCCACCAGAAATCGACGCCCTGGCGGGATCCTCTCCCGCCTTCCTCCATGGGATGGTGCAGCATCTCGAAGTAGTGCTTGACAAACCGCTTGTCGGTGATGCGGAAGGGCACCGGCTCCTCGCTCTCCGGATCGATCCCCATGGCCCGGGCGAACTCGGGATAGACCTCCTCAAAAGCCTGGACACCCTCGGCGGGATGGAGGTTGAGCGTGACGCGGAGCCCTTTGGCGTGCACCCAATCCAAGAACGCCGCTGGATCGGGAAAGAGATCGCGGTTCCAGGTGTAGCCGGTCCAACTGTGGGGCGTGTGCCAATCCATATCGATGACCAGCACGTCCAACGGCAGGTCGTGCTCATCGAAGGCGCGCATCAGACCCTTGAGATCCTGCGCGCTGTAGGCCCAGTACCGTGACCACCACGCGCCGAGGACGAAGCGGGGGATCAACGGCGTCCGGCCCCCGAAGCGCCTGTACTCGCCGAGCGCAGCCTGGTAGTCGTGGCCGTAGCCGAAAAAGTACCAATCCTGCAGCGCATGATCGGGGCGCGGCGCGACCCAGCCGTCATCACGGTTGAAGACGACGTTCTCGCTGTCGTCGAAGAGCGCCCAGCCACCGCGGGAGAGCAGCCCCGGCTCCAGCCCGGCGTCCCCGGCGCAGTCATCCAGCGTGCGGCGCGTGCCGCCCAAGTTGCCGGGATTGGGCATGCCGGGCCGCCAGATCACCCGCTCGCCGTTCAGCGCCAGCGAGATGGTGAGGTTCCCGGCGTGAAAGGCCTCGCCGTCCTCCACGGGTGCCCAGGCGGTCCCACCCGTCGACCCGTAGCGCAGCAGCAACGCGCCGGTGTCGATGACCAGCGTCTCATCCTCCATCCGCGCCTCAAAGGTCGGCGGCGTCTCGACGAAGCGCGTGGGAAACGCGTACGTGCCGCGATCCTCGAATGCACCGGTCTCCGACCATTCCAGTCGCAGCAGGCGGGGCGTGAGGACGGTGAAGCGGGCCTTGCCCCGGCTCACGACCGCATCAGGATGGGCCTGGGGTTGCCCTCGAAATCGGATCCGGTCAAAGAGGTCAGAGTCGTTCATACCACCGCCATTATCCCCTGAAGTAGTATTCCCGTCAACCGGCCATCGGCAAGGCTAAGACAACTGCGTCTGTCCAGACCCCCAAGGTCCGCGGCTGGATACCGGCCCAGGGAGCATCCCACAGCCGGCCATGACCTTCGGCCAGAAGCGGTCTTGGAGACCTCTGGGGCCTCCGCTCATGCACCAGTCCGAGCATGCGAGTTGCACAGAGTCGTGGCCTGTGGTACGATTTTCAAGGGCATGTGAGAGCATCGGCCCCGGCAAGTGCGCGCTTCCCAATTGGCTCCCCTGAAAGGACGGCGTAGAGCCCCTGAAGGTCAACAGAAAGGAGTCCGACATGTCCAAGTTCGACAAGCCGAGACAGCTGTTAGACGAGTTCAAGGGCGACGCTTATCTCTATGGGGCAGGCGTCCTGCCCCAGGTCGGGGAGGTGGCCGCGCAGAAGGGGGAGCGGGCCGCCCTGGTGCGCAGCACCTTCGCCGGGACCGACGACTACGTCCACGCCATCAGCACGTCGCTATCCGAGGCGGGCGTCGAGCTGGTCAGGGTGATCAAGGGCCCACGGCCCAACGCCCCGCGCGAGGACCTGAAGCGCATAACGGAGGAGCTTGAGGCCGGCGATCCCGACGTGATCGTCAGCTTCGGCGGTGGCAGCAACACGGACGCCACGAAGGCCGCGGAGGTGCTGCGCACGCTGGGGGGCGAGATCAACGCCTACTTCGGCACGGGCCAGGTGACCGCGGCTCTGGAGACGTCGGGTCGACGCAGTCACCAAGGCAAGTCGCTGACGCCCCACGTCGCCATACAGACCGCGGCCAGCTCCGCTGCGCACCTGACCAAGTACTCGAACATCACGGACCTCACCACGGGCCAGAAGAAGCTGATCGTCGACCAGGCCATCGTCCCCGAGCGTCCGGTGTTCGACTACGTCGTCACCTACGGCGCCCCCGCCTCCCTGACGGCGGACGGAGCGATGGACGGCGTCTCCCACGCGCTGGAAGTGCTGTACGGAGGGGTGGGCAAGCCCTACTACGACAAAGCGGAGGAGATCGCCGTGGCCGGGATCGGCCTGATCGTGAGACACCTGCCGGACGCCATCGAGTACCCGAAGGACGTGCGCGCCCGTGAGGCACTCTGCCTGGGCACCGATCTGGGCGGCTACGCCATCATGGTCGGTGGCACCAACGGCGGTCACCTGACCAGCTTCTCGCTGGTGGACGTCCTGAGCCACGGACGAGCTTGCGCCATCATGAACCCCTACTACACCGTCTTCTTCGCCCCCGCCATCGAGCGCCCGCTCCAGGTCATCGGCAAGATCTACCAAGACGAGGGATACACCGACGCGCCCCTTGAGGATCTGGCCGGCCGTGAGCTGGGGATGGCGGTCGCCGAGGCGATGCTGGCGCTGAGCCGCGAGATCGGTTTCCCCACCAGCCTGGCGGAGGTCGAGGGGTTCAAGGACCAGCACATCGAGCGCGCGCTGGCCGCGGCCAAGGACCCGCAGTTGAAGATGAAGCTGCAGAACATGCCGATCCCTCTCACGCCCGACGTGGTGGATGAGACCATGGGCTCGGTGTTGGAGGCAGCGGCGGAGGGTGACCTGACGCTGGTCAAGAACCCCTAGTGCTCCGAGCCTACCTTCCCGAAAGCTACGATGGTCAATTGTCGCCAAGAATCGAGTCGCTCGGGGCATGTTCAACTTACTGGGTGGCTGCGTCGACCCAAGGTCATCCACCATAATGCGCTCTTGTGGAAGTACTTAGCACTACGACCGCACGTGCCAGAGGAGCAGACTTCCGAAGTCTTGGAGTCCACGCCCAACGCGGTGTAGAGGCACTCACAGAACGATTCCAGGCCTGTCCAGCATTGTCGTGCAGACTTCGGAAGTCTCTTGCGGGAAATGAGGTTGTGGCATTAGCTCGGTTGGAGGGGAGAGATGAACGTGAGACTGGCCTACGGAAAGACAGGGCTGGAGATCGAGCTGCCCGATGACGCCGATGTGACCGTCGTCGAGCCGACGTACGTGCAGGGCCTGCCCGATCAGGCCGGCGCCGTGCGTGAAGCGCTGCAGCAGCCGATCGGATCGCCCCCCTTGAACGAGCTGGTCGAGCCCACGGACACGGTGGGCATCGCCTTCAGCGACATCACGCGCCCCACCCCCAACCATCTGATCCTGCCTTTGCTGTTGGACGAGCTGGCTCACGTGCCGTCGGACAACGTCACGCTCTTCAACGGCACCGGCACGCACCGCCCCAACACCGAGGAGGAACTCCGCCAGATGCTGGGGGACGACATCGTCGATCGGTACCGCATCGTACAGAACGACGCCGCCGACCAAGCGTCCCACGAGCTGGTGGGGACGACAGGATATGGTGCGCCGTCGTCTCGACGGCTGGGAACGACG
>CAYQZG010000194.1:0-5968 GCA_964421785.1 uncultured Anaerolineales bacterium | reverse complement strand
CCATGAGGTGGAGACGGCTACAGCACCGAACAGGACCGTTCACCAGCGTCGTTCGGCGGGCGCCCCGCCCACGATTCACCTGAAATCGCGGGCCTTCAGACCGGCCGCGGAAGGATTCGATGGGATCGACGGCTTGGCTGCGTCCGGGCAGGGCCGCCTGCACATCCTGGTGCAGCTGGATTTCATCCCCCGCCGGTCCGCCAAAGAGGCCCTTTCTGCCCAGGGCATTGAGCTGCTGACCTACGTGCCGGACTACGCCTGGATCGCCTCGGTTCCTGCAAGCCGCGTGGCGGCGCTCCGTCAGACGCCCGGGATCGCCTGGGCAGGCCTCCTCACCACCGAGGATAAGCTCGCCCCGTCCATTCGCGCCGGTCAATGGGCCTCCTTCAACTCGGCTCCGGATGGCACCGGGGCGGTGCACGTGATGCTTCACGGGGACGAGAGCCTCGAGACGGGGCGCTCGTTGGTCGAGGGGCTCGGGGGACGCGTGGCGGGTGAGGTACGGGGCATCAACACGCTGGTCGTCGAGATGCCGAAGGCGGCCATCCTGGCCTTGGCAGCCGAGGACGCCATTCAGTGGATCGAGCCGGTGGGGCCGCCACTGAGCGGGACCAACGATGGCGTGCGGCCGCACATCAACGCGGACACGTTGGACGCCGCCCCCTACAGTCTACGGGGCAACGGGGTCGACGTGCTGATCTACGACAGCGGACAGGTCGGCGACCACGTCGACTTCGGATCGCGCTTGGTCCACGGTGACAGTGACAGCGTCTCCGGTCACTCGACCCACGTGGCGGGGGTCGTAGGCGGTAGCGGCGCCAACAGTCAAGACGAGGGCGGCACGGCATTCCAATGGCGCGGTGTGGCCCCCAGCGCCGATCTCATCTCCTACGGCACGAGCTACTCGGGCTCGGGGGTCATCTTCTACGAGAACGTGCCCGACATCGAGTCCGACTGGGCCGCGGCCCAGAACACCCACGGCGCTGATCTGGGCACCGCCGGTCTGGGATCCAACATCTGGTCCAACTACCACGACTCTGGCTGCCACTTGATGGGGACGTACGGCGCCTCAGCCGTGCTCATGGACCAGATCGTCCGGGGCGACAACAGCGTCGTTGGGATCGGCGACAAGTACATCGCCACCTGGTCGGTGGGCAACGAGCGCAACCGGCCTACGACGTGCGGTGGCCGTTCCTACAACCTGATCGCGCCGCCGGCCGCCGCCAAGAACCCGATTCACGTGGGAGCCTCCAACACGAACAACACCACGCAGTACGTCCACACCTCCTGGGGGCCCACCGAGGACGGGCGCATCAAACCGATCGTCACCGCCGGGGGATCCCAGACCACAGGGGATATGGGCGTCACCTCCACCGACGATGCCCCGGTGAACGGCTACCGGGTAGGCTACGGCACGTCCGTGGCGAGCGCTGCTGTATCGGGCGGCATCGCGCTGATGCTGGAACACTATCGCGACGTGTACAACACCACCGGCAGATTCTGGCCCTCCACTGCCAAGGCGATCCTCATGCAGACCGCGTCGGACCGGGGGAGGCCCGGACCGGACTATGTGTGGGGCTACGGCCTGGTCGACATCCAGGCGGCCGTCGATCTGATCTCTCGCAAGGCGTTTCGGCAGGCGAGCGTCGACGATGACGAGGTCGACGTCTACGCCCTCGTCGTCCCTGACGACGATCCGCTCCGCGTGAGCCTGGCCTGGGACGACCACGAGGCCACGGTGAACGCCAACCCCACGCTCATCAACGATCTAGACCTGGAGCTGATCTCCCCCAGCGGGACGGTCTGGCACCCGTGGATCCTCGATCCCGATCAGCCCACCGACGACGCGATGCGCGGCGTCAACGGGGTGGACAATCAGGAGCAGGTCGAGGTGCCCATGCCTGAGGTTGGGACGTGGTTGGTGCGCGTACGGGGCACGACGGTGCCTCAGGGGCCTCAGGACTACTCGCTGGCCTGCGAGGGGTGCCGCCCTCTCGACGTCGGCGTCTGCCAGTCCCGACTCGAGGGCCGGGCGGCGAGGGTCTGTGCGCAGACGACCGATCCAGTCACCGAAGGAGAGGCCTGGCAGCAGGCGCTGGAGATGGAGACGGCGGAAGCCGCCGCCCGGGAGGGCGACCCGGCCGCAGCCGTGCAAGCGGGCCTGGCAGCGCTCGAGGCCGCTCGAAACGTCGGACCGGGGGCCGTGGTCCGGCTTCTGGATACGCTCCGAGGCCCCGCGCTTGACGCGACGATCGACGAGATTCAGACCGTGCAGGAGGATTTGAGACGAGCCGCGCCACCGACTTGTGGCGGCGAGCCAACCAGCCGGCGTGACGAACAAGCCGCCGTCGACGCGCGGCGAGTCGTCGAGGCGACCAACCGGGCGCAGGCCCTGAGCTTCGTCCACAACCCCCGGGAAGGACAGGTGACCGGCCCCGCTGTCCCGCCGGCCCGTCAGACGACGACGCCGCTGGCAGGGACCGAGCGGACCGTCGGCAGCGGCTGCGACTATCCCACCCTGGCTGCGGCCCTCAGTGCGGCAAAACCCGGGGACAAGCTGCTTCTGGAAGGGGGCGTCACGTTCTACGAGAACGTCGTCATTGCCAAGAGTCTTGAACTAGCTGGGGGCTACCCGGGTTGTGCCAGCGGCTCCAAGGCGCCCACGACCATCGACGGCAGGGGCAGCGGAAGGGTCATCGACATCAGTCCCGGGCTGGACGTCACGCTGGAAGGCCTGACCATCACCGGTGGAAGCACCCCAGACGAGGGTGGCGGCATCCGCTTTGCGGCGAGGTCGGGTACCGGCGATCTGAAGCTGACCCGAGTGACGATCGTGGGAAACACAGCCGCCTGGGGCGGCGGCCTGTGGGTTGGCCAGGCCGCGCAGGTTGAGGGCTCGGGTGTGGAGATCTACGACAACACCGCCAAGGACTACGGAGGGGGTGTTCGACTCTTCGGCGGCCGCGCCGTCTTTGAGAGCTCCAGCATCCACGACAACGCGGCCTCTATGGGGGGTGGCGTCTATGCCGGGCAACAGAATGGGCACGACCCGGAACTGCACTTGGCGGCGAGTGCCGATCTCTCCGACAACCAGGCCCTCGCCGGCGATGGGCTCGGCGGCGGTCTCTACCTGCGTGAGGGGAGCGTGTCCCTCTCCGGTGCCTCCGATATCTTCTCCAACGACGCGATCCTTGGCGGTGGCGCCTACCTGGTGACGGCGACCCTCACCCTCGAGGGTGGGGACTGCGAAGTTGGCTACAACGCGTCCACCGGTTCCGGCGGAGGTATCTACGCTCAGGGGAGCGTGATCAACCTGGATCAGAACGCCGAGATCGAGTTCAACGACGCGGGAAACAGTGGCGGCGGCGCATACCTCGACGACAGTGACCTCTACAGCGATAAGGCCAGCATCAACAACAACTCGGCTCAAGCCTATGGAGGCGGCGTCTACGCCATCCACGACTCCGTGGTCGACATGGATCTGGGCACCTACGGCTGCCTGTCAGGACCGTGCAGTCGTCTCTACAACAACACGGCGCCAACTGGCTACGGCGGTGGCCTCTACATCAACGCCAGCCGAGCCTGGGTGGACAACACGTTCATCGAGAACAACCGCGCCCAGATGGGCGGTGGCGTCTATGCCTACCAGAGTCCTCTCTACGTCCGCAACACGGTCTTGGCCCGCAACGACGCGTCCGAAGGGTTGGGCGATGGCGTCCGTCTTTACACCGGCGCGACGATGAATGCACGCGGGAGCACGTTTGCGTACAACAACCTGGGTGGCACCGGCGGAGGGCGGGCCATCGACGTCAGCGACGCTGACCTGACCCTGGGCTGCTCCATCGTCTGGGGCCATGCCACCAGTATCGGCGAAACGGGCCACGACGTCACCTACTCCGACGTGCAGGGGGGCTACCCTGGCGAGGGTAACCTGGACGTGAACCCCCTCTTCGTCGCGCACGGCAGCGGCGACTATCACCTCCAGGTCTCCAGCCCCGTCATCGACCGCTGCGTCGACGGCGAGGCCACCGACTTCGACGGCGAGGCGCGGCCTATCGTGCGCGAGACCGCTGCGTCGCCTTACGACATGGGGGCGGATGAGGTCAGTGGTGTCATGCGGGTCGGCCTGAACGGCTCTGGCTGCGCCTACGCCACGGTTCAGCAGGCCGTCAACGCGGCCACTGACGGCGATACCCTCCGCATGGCCGAAGGCATCTACTTCGAAAACGTGTACGTGGCGGACAAGGACATCACCTTGGAGGGTGGATACGACAGCTCCTGCACCGCCGCCGGGACGGACGTGACCCGCATCGAGGGCAGCATGGGCACCGGCAGTACCATGGTCGTGGATGGAAGCACCGTCCTGCTGCAGGGCCTGGAGCTAGCCTGGGGGCAGGGCTCGGGCGGAGGCCTATTCACGAGTGGCGGTGCCGCCGTCACCCTGGAACAGACCGCTGTCCATAGCAATCACGGAAGCTATGGCGGCGGGATCTACGTGAGTGGCGGAACCGCGGTGACCCTAACGAACGACTCCGATGTGATCCACAACACCGCGTCGGGGTATGGCGGGGGCGCCCGGGTGTGGGGCTCGCTGGTGGGGACCGAAACCACTTCAGACATAAGCGACAACTGCGCCGCCCACGGCGGCGGTGTCTCGATCTCGGGCGGCCTTCTCACGCTGGATGGCTCGGACATGGAGGGCAACGAGGCCGCCGACGCGGAGGGCGAGGGTGGGGGCATTCACGCCGAGGATGAGGGGAGCGTCGCGCTGCTGGGCAATGCCTGGGTCTACCACGGCACGGCGTACGACGGCGCTGGGGTCTATCTCGACGGGTCGACGCTCGATCTGGCGCACAGTCTTCTGGGTGGGAACGTCGCAGCCCACGACGGTGGCGGTGCCTATCTAGCCAACGATGCCACCTTGATCGGCGGTGTCTTGGCCGGCATCGGCCGGGATGGGTATCCCAACACCGCCCGCTACGGGGGCGGCGTCTACCTCGAAGCCAGCGTCCTGAGTTTCGCCGGGAGGATGACGGATAACACGAGCAGTGATGGAGGTGGGGGTATTGCCGCTCTCGACGCCTCTGAGCTGACGATCAGAGACGCTGTCCTGCAACACAATGTAGCCAATGGCCATGGCGGCGGGATATACACTCAGGACAGCACCGTCCACGTGAGCCGCACGCGAATGGATCGCAATGCCGGGCGACGCGGCGGCGCCCTCTTCCAGACGGGAGCTACCTCGGTCGCCGACTTACGCAATACCCTCATCTACAGCAACGCCGTGACAACGAGGCTGGGCGCGGGGATCCGCTCAGAGGGGGGTACCATCACCATGACGCACACCACGCTGGCCCACAACGTCAACGGGGCCGGCTACTCCCAGTCCAACACCGAGGGTCTCGCCATCAACAGCATCGCCTGGGGCAACGAGCGTGGGGGCTTCTGGGTGACCAGCGGCACGCTCTCGGGGGCGTGCAGCCTGGATCAGACGGAGAATGCCGGCCCCGCCTTGAATCCGCAGTTCGTCGCGCCGGGTGGGGGCGAGGACTACCACCTCGACAGCGGCTCTCCGGCCATCGATCGCTGCCCAACCGGTCTGGCCCACGACCTGGATGGTATGCTCCGTCCCATCGGGGAGGGCTACGACGCCGGCGCCTACGAGTATGGGTCTTGGAACGTCTACCTTCCCCTGACGCTACGCGGATACTGAGAAGCGCACGGTCTGAGCGGACTCGGTCCTGAGCCTATGACCAGAGAGTCGGTGGAGCGTTGCTGAGTAGACCTACGGTGGGCCGATCACAGTATTCGGGCAAAAGGCTGAATAGTGCCGCAGCTTGTCCAGCTGCAGGAAGAAGCCTGAGAAGAAGACGCTTGCGAGCAGCACGATCATCGAGTACTGGACCGCCTGACCCGTCGACCGGGCCGCCAAGGAAATCAGGAACCCCAGCCCCATGCTCAAGCCTTT
>CAYQZG010000193.1:0-6031 GCA_964421785.1 uncultured Anaerolineales bacterium | reverse complement strand
GTCACCGATGAAGACTTCGGAAGTCTTGCGGGACGGAGGTCGCGTTGTCGTACTAGAGAGGCAGCGTCTTGACACACCGGGTGTCGCACACACTGGCGAGGCACATCCACCGGAGCCGCCGCCCATCGTGCGCTACCTGAAGCGGGCTCCCCGGCACCTGCCGAGGCTGCTCTCGCGGAGCGTCCCGCGAAAGTCGTGAAAGCGCCGGTCAACGGCATGCTGGCCCCGGCGGCCGGTGGTCTCGCGGGCATTGGTGCGAGACGTTCACCATGACCGAGTCGAATCCACCATCACCTGTTCATTGGACCTTTTTCCTGTTGCGGGCCTGCCGGTTGCGCAGATGGCCGGGGTTGGGCTCCTCACACGTAGTCCGGATCGCACCTCCCCGATCGGGGTAGACGGCAAGGAGCAAGGTATCAGTTCAGTTTTGTGAGCGACTGCTCTCAGCCCCCGTCCCCGGGGGCTCCGAGCTTGCTCACAAGACTGAAACATTACGGAGCAACTTCAGGCCGTTACCTGCGTATAACAATACGATCAGAGGGGAATGGCCGGCCCTCCGCTTGAAGCCATGCACAAAGAGGTTGGCTGGTGTCCCTTCCAGCACAGGATAGATCGCTCGAAGAGGAGGATTAAATGGAAAACAGGAACCGGACCGTCTGGATCGTCGCCCTGATCTTGGTGGGGGTGTTGCTATGCTGCTGCATGCTGGTCGTTGGCACTGCCTTGACCGGCATTCTAGCGACCGCCCCCCTCAGCCGGGATGTGGGATTCAGCCGCGTGGAGGAGCGCAGCGAACAGGCCTTCACCGTGGAAGAGGCGCCACAGCTGAGGGTGGACAACTTCGCCGGGGATGTCACGGTGCAGAGTGGTGCAGGCGGACAGATACGCGTCGTCGTCACCAAGAGCGCTATGAACAGCGATGCGCTGAACCGCATCAACGTCGATCTGAGGGAAGACGACGACGGCGTGCGCATCGAGACATCGCACCCCGGCATCAACACCAACATGTCGGTCGATTTTGAGATCTCTGTCCCGGCCGATGCCCGGCTCGATCTGAGGACCGGCGCGGGGAATGTGGAGGTGGACGACGTGGAGGGCGAGATCTCGGCCCACACCGGGGCCGGGAACGTGCGGGTGCAGGGCACCAGCGCGCCGGTGGCGCTGGAGACGGGCGCCGGCAACATCAACTACGAGGGCGAACCCGCGGGCGACTGCACCTTCCAGACCGGCGCCGGCAGTATCACGCTGAGCCTGCCCGAGGATCTGAACGCCGAGGTCGGGCTGACCAGCGGCATGGGCAACGTCGACGTACGTGGGTTCGACGTGGAAGGCCAAACCAGTCGCACGGAGGTCGACGGTAGGATCGGCAGCGGCGAGGAGGCCACCATTGAAGCCCACACCGGCGCGGGCAACGTCACCCTCACCCGGCGCTAGCGGTGAGATGATGGGCTGCAGGATGAGAGTTCAGAGATGACATGGGCCGTCAAACCCACATAGCCCGGGTCACCCCGCTCATGCTGCTGATCGCTCTCACACTCTCGGCTCTGGGATGCATGGTCTCCCAGCAGCCGCTCGGAGGCAGGCCCACGCCGATAGCCACGAGGATGACCGCGCTGCGCATGGGGCCTCTGACGATGGTCGACGGCTGCCTGCGCATTGGAGAGGGCGAGGCGAGCCATGTCGTCGTCTGGCCGCCGGACTTCGAGGTCGGCCGGGAGGGCGATCTCATCTGGGTGTTCTACGACGACCACGAGGTGGAGGTCCAGCTTGGGCAAGCGGTCAGCCTGGGCGGCGGTGAGGTCGCGTCGATCGACGCCTTTGACGAGCGAACACGGCAGCGGGTCCCCACCGGCTGCGCCGGCCCCTATTGGCTGGCGGGCAGCATCAGTCTGGCCGGGGAGACCCCATGGTCCGATGTGTCGGACAGCCTCGTCGGCACCGAGTGGGTGCTGGTTTCTTTGAACGGCGAGAGGCTCGTCAAGGGTACCGAGATCACCCTGAGCTTCGGCGAGGAGTATCTCGGCGGGTCTACGACCTGCGGCGAGTATGGCGGCGATCCCGAGGGTGGAGGATACAGCGCCACGCGCGACGGTATGCTGACCGTCCATAGGCCGCTCGCTACGTCCGCCGAAACCTGCTCGGAGCCAGAGGACGTCATGATCCAGGAAGCGGCCTACGTTGAGGCGCTGCAGCAGGCCGCGGCCTACCAGATCGCTTTCGACAGCCTGCAGATGGCGGACGCAAGTGGCGAGGTCACGCTCGTCTTCACGAGCAGAGAGTAGGCAAGGGGGGAGCCTCACGGCGTACCGCTGCCGGCACCGCGATTTCACAGAGGAGCGGGAGCGCAGAACCAACCGTGACCAAGGACAGGGGGCGCATCGCAATCCTAACCTACGGTTCGCGCGGCGACGTTGAGCCGTTCATCGCGCTCGGGGTTGGCCTGCAGAAGGACGGGTACACCGTCCGGCTGGCCGGCCCCGCGTCGTTCGCCCCACGCGTCCACGCCCACGGCTTGGCGTTCGAGCCTATCGCCGGAAACCCTGAGCAGCTGACGGAGGCATTCGCCAACCGCGCCGGCCTGAGCTGGCCGCGGATGGTCGTGGAGATGATTCGCCACGTGGTGCCCCTGGCGGCGGCCACGTTTCGTGCCGTGGAGAGGGCTGCCAGCGATGTCGACCTGATCGTTCACTCCTTCCTGATGACCGACGCCGGCCACACGCTGGCCCACCTGCAGGGCGTGCCGGACGTCTCGGCACAGTTCTTCCCGGTCTTCCTGCCCACGTCGGCGTTCCCCGCTCCGGCGCTGCCGGACCTGCCGCTGGGAGGCGCGTACCGCCGGTCCACCCACACGCTCAACACCGCCGTGTTCCGCTACGGAGCCAGGATGCTGTACCGCAGCGCGCGTGCATCGGCCCCTGATCTCCCTGACCTGGCGCCGTGGCCGTTCGCCGGCCCGCATGCCGGGGGCACGCCGGTGTTGCTGGCGTACAGCCGCCACGTTCTGCCCCGTCCTCCTGAGTGGCCAGCCTACGCCCATGTCACGGGCTACTGGCAGCTCCCAGCTCCGGCGGACTGGGCCCCGCCGAGTGAGCTCGTTCGCTTTCTGGAATCGGGTCCGCCTCCCCTATACTTCGCCTCTGGCAGCGTGCGAACCGACGACATGCCGGGCCTGTTGCGCACGCGGCTCAGGGCTGGGCTGCGCCAGCTTGGCGCACGTGGGCAGCGGTTGTTCCTCGGCACGTCGCCCCAGGTACTCGGAAGAGAGCTAAGGGGCTCAGACGTCTTCGCCATAGAGGACGTACCGCACGCCTGGCTATTCCCCCGCATGCGCTACATCCTACACCACGGCGGGGCCGGAACGACCGGAGCAGCGACATCTGCCGGCGTCCCCAACACGGCTCTCCCCTTCTCGGCCGATCGGGCGTTCTGGGCACGCCAGATTCGTCGCCACGGCGTTGGCCCGGCAGGTCCGCCGGCTCGCCGTCTGACGCGCCAACGTCTGGACATCATGCTAGACGATGTTCTATCCAACCCTGCCTACCTGCGCCACGCCGAAACCCTGGGGGAGAGCATCCGTCAGGAGGACGGGCGGAGGGCCGCCTAGTCGCATCCGCCTTGCACGTCATCCAAGCGCAGCTCGGCAATCGGGAAAGGCCAAGGTGAGACTGCCAAGTGTTCTCACTGTGGGATTCGATGGCACATGATCACCCAGAGACCATCCTGAAAGGAGACTGACCATGCGACAAGTTGTCTCGAACGTCTACCTGATGGAAGAATTGAGCGGCGCCAATGTCTACCTGCTCGTCTCGGACGAGGGTCTGGCGCTGGTGGACGGTGGGATGACCGGCAGCGCTGACCCAATCGCCGCTCAGTTGCAGGAGGCGGGCTTCGCGCTGTCCAACCTGCAGATCATCGCGCTGACCCACGCGCACGGTGATCACACCGGTGGCGCCGCCGAGCTGGCCCGCCGGTCTGGCGCGCACGTCCTGGCGCACCGGGATGAGGTGCCCTACGTCGAGCAGACCGAGCCCTTGCCGGCGGCCTCCGTGATCCGTCGACTGCTATTCCGGTTGACCGACCGCATCCTGTTCCGGCTGTCGCCCTGTCAGGTGGACCGAGCGGTGGACGAGGGGGACGTGATAGAGCCATTGGGCGGCATGCGCGTGATCCACACGCCAGGCCACACGCCGGGCAGCATGTGCCTGTACCAACCAGAGCGGAAGATCCTCTTCTGCGGGGACGCCCTCTTCAATGCCAATCCGATGACCGGAGGGCCCGGCCTCCGACTACCCATCCGACTGTTCACCCTGGACAGCGCGCAGGCGCGCGATTCGGTCGGCAAGCTAGCAGAGCTAGCGGTTGAGACGCTCTGCTGCGGCCACGGCGAGCCAATCTTGGACGGGGCAAGCGAGAGGATGAGGGCGCTGCTCGCGGGTCAGAGCGCCGGAAGGCACTGACCGTTCTTCGTCGGACGCTCGAAACGATGTGATAGGGACGCAGCAGGTGCAGCTCGAAACCGTTAGACGCGCTCAAGGGTAAAGGCGGGTTCCCAGGGGGCACAGCCCCACCCGGCTCTCCACAGCCATCGGCTTCCGAGGGAGGAGATGGGTATGGACGGATTCACCGTCACAGTCGGACAGCTCACACTCTCTGGTCCGCAGAACGTCTATGATCAGATCAAAGAGACTCTCTTTGACCATCCTGACAGCGATCTATTCGTCTTTCCAGAGTTCGCAACGCAACACAACATCGATCTGAAGGCCGTGGCCTATCTCCGAGAAAGGCCAAGCGCCAGAAGGACGGCTCAGACGTGGCTCGACCTCGTGCCCGGCTTTCCGGACGTCAAGGCTCTCTCTGACGAGCTTGGCAAAGCGGTGCTGATTGGCTGCTTGGCTCAGGACGATGGACGTCTCTTCAGCAGAGCTTACTTCAACGACCCACAACGTCAACACCTGGCGTACTACGACAAGACCCACGTCCACTGGACGGAGGGCTTCCTACGACCAGGGGCCAGAATAGAGGCACTACAGACCAGATTCGGCAAGATCGGCATCCTGATATGCTACGACACGGCTTTCGCAGAGGCCACCAGGGTGCTCGGCATCCAAGGGGCGGAGGTCCTTTTCGCGCTGTCCGCCATACCCATAGACTTCCACCATCGATATGCGCACTACAGGATGATCGGCGCCGCCATCCTCAACCAGTACTTCGTCATAGGCGCCCATCTTGGACACACGCCGGAAGCCCCGATGGGAGGGTACTCCGGCATCTACAGCCCCGAGGGCGATCTCATTGCGCAGATCGAGGGCACCGATTTCGGGTGCATAACCGCCGACGTCGATCTTGGTCACGTGAAGCGCTGGCGTGAGGAGGAGATCATCTATCCGCATAGAAGACCCCGTCTGTACAGGCCGCTTACAGCGCCTATCACCGCCAGGCAGGGGAAACAAGACCGATGAATTGCTATGCCAACTTGTGAAACGCGTACTCCAGAGGGCCCCTCGGCCGAACACGTCATAGCGCGCGTTGGGTTGATCTCCGACACCCACATGCCGCAGCGTTGTGCCGTCCTGCCCGAGTCCGTTTTCGACGTGCTGCAGAATGTCGACCTGATCCTCCACGCTGGCGACGTGGGTGAGCTGTGGGCGCTGGATCGTCTCAGCACGATTGCGCCGGTGATCGCGGTTCATGGCAACGACGACACCGAGGAAGCGCAACGCGAGCTGCTCTATCAGCAGCTGATCTCCATCGCCGGTCAGCGCGTGCTGTTGTGGCACAGCCACTACCGTGACCCGGCTGTAGAGCGGGCGAGCCGCGGCAGATCGTGGGCTCAGATCCTGCAGCGTCTGGCGGAGCGAGGGCAGCGGGCCGGGGCCGAGATCGTCGTCTTCGGCCACGCGCACGTCCCCCTCACGCACCGCCGTGGGGATACGGGGCGTTGGCCTCCGGGGGGCTCTTCACCCGCCAGCGCGTTCGGACGGTAGCATTGCTGTCCATCGTCGACCATGGAGCGCGTAAGGTGCAACGCACC
>CAYQZG010000192.1:3454-6059 GCA_964421785.1 uncultured Anaerolineales bacterium | reverse complement strand
GGAGCGGTGCGTTGCACGTTGGCCGTGCGATGCACCTGGGACGGAGCCCATGCGGTAACAAATGAGACATAAATCGGCGAATGGTCCGCCCGTCCCGCGCTGGTAGGTTGACCCAACGCCATCCCTTTGGTATACTCACCCTGCTTCAACCCGATCCAAGCCTTCCCAGGCTTCTGCGTGGCGAAGGCCGTAACCGCAGAGGTGTGACGGTGTTCTCATGAATGAGAGCCTGTCGCGCCTCTTCTGCGAGCATTGGATGCAACCGAGACTCGCGTATGTGTGAAGAGAGCGACACGACCCTTATCGCTCGGGCGAAGGAGGAGCCGGAGGCATTCGGCGCCCTGTACGAGCGATACGTGGACAAGATCTACAACTACATCTGTTACCGCATGGGGAACGATCAAGACGCGGAGGATCTGACCGCGCGGACGTTCTACCGGGCGCTGGATCATTTCCAGGGGTACGAGGATCGCGGTGCCCCCTTCTCGGCCTGGCTCTACCGCATCGCGCACAACCTCGTGGCCAACTGGCACCGCGATCACAGTCGGCGGAAGATAGTCGCTCTGGAGGATCTGGTGTTGAGGGCGCCCAAGGGGAAGGGGCCGGCGGCCACGACGGAGAAGGCGGATCAGGAGGACGTGCTCCTCCAGGCGGTGCGACGGCTGGCGCCGGATCGGCAACAGCTAATCATCCTCAAGCACGTCGAGGGTATGACGAATGCCGAGATCGGAGAGGTCATGGGACGGACGGAGGGCGCCATCAAGTCCCTCTATCACCGTGCCCTGGTGGCGCTGCGTGAGGATTTGGCCGATGAGTGGGAGGCACTGGCATAGGCGGGGAGTGAGGACGATGGAGTCAGAGAGAGGGTCTACGACCAAGGCTGAGACGCGGACCGGATCTTGGCCTATGGCTGAGGCGTTGGCGGCCCACACCGAGGGGGGAGCCGCCAGCGCGTCGGAGGTTGACTTGAGCGCGGAGGAGAGGGCCGAGCTGGCGTCTCTTCTACACGTGGCCGACCGCCTGGACGCGCGGATGGGGCCCGTATGTCCATCGCCGGCCTTTGTGCAGAGTCTGGGGGAGGAGTTGGTGCGGGAAGCCGGGCGCCGCATGGCGAAGCGCGATAAGCGGCACCACATCGCCGTGATAAGCGCAACCGTGGTGGGAGCGGTCGTCTCCATCGCCTCCCTGGTGGGAGGGATCGTCGTGCTGGTGAAGTGGCTTCGCACCCGGAGCGAGGCTCGCCAGGCCTCCACCGCGTAGCGAGAACGCCGAGACGACACACAAACCCCGGCCCCGGCCGGGGTTTTCTGATCTCAGGTGACCGGCACTTGAAACACGGACCTCATCGAGACACTCCCCCACATCGACGACATCGCTCTCCACCGCAGCAGGCTCGCCTAAGTGCCGGTCACCTTCGCGCCGAAGCGCCGAAATCGTTGCTTGACTTTTGACCTGGCTTGGGTATCATATGTCGCGTCGTTGGGCTGGGGCGATGCCTGTCTCTTTGCCTCGCCTCACCCCAAAATGTGGCAACAGTGTTCGAACAGATCACCTCTGGAACTTAACGTATGAGAATTCTCGTCACGGGTGGCGCCGGCTTCATGGGTTCCAACTTGGTCGATGCCTTGATGGACCAGGAGCACGAGGTCACCGTTCTTGATAACCTCTCCGTCGGCAAAGTCTCCAACATCGACCATCATCTGGAGAGCGACCGTTTCCACTTCGTCAATGGCTCGATCCTTGACGTGCGCACCTTGGAGCGGATCGTTCGCCAGGTGGATGTGGTTTATCACTTGGCGGCAGTGGTGGGCGTCAAGCACGTCGTCGAGGACCCCCTCCACGCCATCATCACCAACGTGCGGGGCACCGAGAACATCCTCGAAATGGCTTTCAAGTATTGGGCCAAGACCGTCATTGCCTCAAGTTCCGAGATCTACGGTAAATCGACTCGGGTGCCTTTGAGCGAGGACAGCGACCGTCTGCTGGGCCCTACGACCGTCAACCGTTGGTCCTATTCTGATGCCAAGGCCATCGACGAGTGCTTCGCCCTGGCCTACGCGCAGAAGGGGCTGCCCGTCAGTGTCGTGCGCTACTTCAACGCCTACGGCCCGCGGGTCGATCCCAAAGGGTACGGCAGCATGATCGCCAAGTTCTTCACCCAGGCGCTGCGCGGCGAGCCACTGACCGTGTACGACGACGGCGAGCAGACCCGCTGCTTCACCTACGTGGCCGACGCTGTCGAGGGGACCATTCGGGCCGCCTCGGCCCGCGAGGCGGCCGGGCAGGTGTTCAACGTCGGCTCCAGCCGCGAGACGACGATCAACGAGCTGGCGGAGCTGATCCTGGAGATCACAGGCTCGGACTCACAGATCACGCACCTCCCCTATGCGTCGGCCTACGGATTGGATTTCGAGGAGGCGCGTCGTCGCGTGCCCGAGGTGGCGCGGGCTCGCGAGGTGCTGGGTTTCGAGGCCCGGACGCCTCTTGAGGAGGGGCTGCGGCGCACCATGGCCTGGCTTCAACAAGGGCGCGCAGCTCGCGCATAATCCACCTTCCGCTCCTGGCGGCTCCGCGACGTGACGAGAAAGAAAGAGTGTAAATCGAG
>CAYQZG010000192.1:0-3354 GCA_964421785.1 uncultured Anaerolineales bacterium | reverse complement strand
GAGTGTAAATCGAGTGGGTTGAAGAGAGGTTACGGATGTATAAGACGAAACTGAGCACGTTCTGCGACAAAGTGCTGGAGATGGGGTGGCTTCTGGCCGTGGTCGTCACGCCACTCTTCTTCAATGTCTATTCCAGCCGCGTCTTCGAGCCGGACAAACTGACCACCCTGCGCACCCTCGCCCTGGTCATGGCCGCCGTCTGGCTGGTTAAGATCATTGAAGAGCGGGCCCACGGCCGGCGTGACGTCGGCTTCTCCTGGCAGACGCCCCTGGTCACACCTACGCTTTTCATGGTTGCCGTCTACCTGGTCAGCACCGTCCTCTCCGTCAACCCCTGGGTCAGCTTCTTCGGTTCCTATCAGCGCTTGCAAGGGACCTACACCACCCTGGCCTACATCGTCCTCTTCCTCGTGATCCTGCAGGGCCTGCGCAACCGCGCCCAGGTGGAGCGGCTGCTCACGGTCATTATCCTCAACAGCCTGCCCATCGCCCTCTACGGCCTCGTCCAGCGCAACAAGCTCGATCCGCTGCCCTGGGGCGGGGACGTGACCCGCCGCGTCGCCTCCAACATGGGGAACGCCATCTTCGTCGCCGCCTACATGATCATGGCGGCGCCCCCCACGCTCTCCCGCGTGGTCGACGCCTTCCGCTCCATCCTCACCGACGAGGAGACCGGCGCCGCCGACATGCTGCGCGCCGCCGTCTACATCTTCACCTTCCTGGTGCAGTTGATCGCCATCTGGTACACTAAGAGTCGTGGCCCATTAATGGGGCTCCTGGCCGGCCTGGGGATCTGGATGATACTGGGATTCCTGGCCCTGCGGCGCGTGCTCAGCCGCCGCTGGTGGCGCGGCATCTGGATCGGCGCGCTGACCACGGTGCTGGTGGTCGTCGTCTTCTTCTTCCTCATCAATCCGGGCGGCCCCCTGCACGAGTGGGCGCTCGAAACACCCGTCAGCCGCGTCGCCCGCGTGCTCCAGTACGAGAGCGGCACCGGCATGGTCCGCAACCTCATCTGGCAGGGCTCCCTCGATCTGATCCTCCCGCGCGGGGAGGTCTGGTACCCGCCGACAGAGACCCATCCCCAGGGCCACACCGATCCCTTCGACGCCCTGCGGCCGCTGGTGGGCCACGGGCCGGAGTCGATGTACGTGGCGTACAACTCCTACTACCCACCGCTCCTGGGCCACTATGAGTCCCGCACCGCCTCACCCGACCGCTCGCACAACGAGACCATGGACGCCTGGGTGACCAAGGGCCTCCTCGGCTTCGTCGCCTACGTCTGGCTCTTCGGCGCCATCTTCACCCATGGCCTCCGTTGGCTCGGCTTCCTGCCTGATGACTGGCGGCGAAAGCTCTTCTTCGCCCTGATGGCCGGAGGGGCTGTCGTCGCCTCCGCCATCGTCATACCCACCATCGGCCCCCACTTCTTCGGCCTGGCCCTCCCCGTCGGCATGGTGGGGGGCATCTTCCTCTATCTCGTGGTTTGGGGATTCTCGGAGTGGGAGAGCAAGGAGGATGTCGAGCTCCATCCCCGCTTCGTGCTGTTGATGGGGCTGCTGTCTGCCATCGTGGCGCACTTCATCGAGATCAACTTCGGCATCGCCATCGCCGCCACCCGCACCACCTTCTTCTGCTACATGGGCCTGCTGGTGGTCATCGGCCTCAACCTGATTCAGGATGCGGAGCAGGACGACCAGAAGGCCTATCACGGGAACAAGCGAAGGCGGGATGAGAGGGTGCTGCCCGCCTGGCTGAGACCCACCCTGGTGACCGCCATCGTCGGCGGCTTCATCATCGGTACGCTGTCCTTCGACTTCATCACCAACGCCGAGCGCCTCGCCCAGGCGGCTCAGATCGTCTGGCGCAGCCTCACAGTCCTCCCCGCGCAGGGAGGCCGCACCTCCTACGGCGCCCTCATGATCTTCGCCTTCACCTGGGTGATGAGCACCGTGCTCTTCATCGCCCAGATGGCGAAGCGTGGCGCCTTCGATGAAAAGGAGGGCGACTGGCTGGTGGCGACGTCGCTCTATGCCTTCATCTCATTGACCATCGGCATCGGCTTCGCCCTGGTGATCGCTGGTCGCCATGCATCGGTGGTCAAAGCCCGCCCCCAGACCGTCGAGGGGGTCTTGGAGGTCGCCGGTCGCGTTGCTGGTGTGCTGAACCTTTACTACGGGTTCATCCTCTTCGCCCTTGTCGCGGGCGGGGCGGTGCTCCTCATCGGGGAGCGCCGCAGGCTGAAGCCCGTCGGGCAGTTGAGCGCCATCGCCCTGCTCGTGCTCCTGCTCCTGGCCGCCGCCGCGTCCGTGGTGACCAACCTCCACCCCATCCAAGCCGACATCATCTACAAGCAGGCCAATCCCTACGAGCGCCAGGGCCAGTGGCCGGTGGCCATTCGGCACTACAAGAAAGCTATCGAGCTCGCCCCGCGGGAGGATTTCTACTATCTCTACCTGGGGCGGGCCTACCTGGAGTACGCCAAGTCCCTGCAGGACCCTGCGCAGCGGCGCACCATTCTGCAGGAGACCGAGGAGACCCTGCAGGAAGCGCGCGACATCAACCCCCTCAACACCGATCACAGCGCCAACCTGGCCCGCATGTACCGCACCTGGGCCGAGCTGGCCACCGACGCCGAGACGCGACAGGAGATGATCCGCCGCAGTTCGGAGAACTACGAGATCGCCACCATCCTCAGCCCACAGAACGCCATCCTGTGGAACGAGTGGGGCATGCTCTACCTCTCCACCGGCCAGTTCGAGAAGGCGCAGGAGAAGATCGACTACTCCCTGGAGATGGACCCCGGCTTTGCGCAGACCTGGACCATCCAGGCCGATCTCTACGCCAACCAGGATATGATCACCGACGCCCTGCAGGCCTATCAGGCCTCGTTGGAGATCGACGAGGAGCAGGTCGACGTCTGGCTGCGCGTGGGCGACATTCAGCGGCAGCGTGAGCAGTGGGACCAGGCCATCGAATCCTACCAGACGGCCCTGGATCTCAAGCCGGGGTACGTACAGGCCTGGCGCGTGCTCGGCTCAATGTACGCGCAGACGGGCCAGAACAACCGGGCCATCGACACGCTGGAGCGGGCACTGGAGCTAGCCCCGCAGGCCCGGGACGCCTGGGATACCCATCGCTTGCTGGCCCTGCTCTACAACCAGATGGGCCAGAATGATGCTGCCCTCTCACATGCCCAGCAGGCCCTGGACGGCGCGCCGGAGGATCAGAGGGCCCAGATGGAGGAGTTGGTGGCGCAGCTGCAGGGGAGCTGAGGAGCGTCGGTGCGTTGCACGTTGCCCGTGCGATGCACCTGACGTTGGGAGCGGTGCGTTGCACGTTGGCCGTGCGATG
>CAYQZG010000191.1:0-6072 GCA_964421785.1 uncultured Anaerolineales bacterium | reverse complement strand
GGCCGGTTTGGACGCTCTTCAGGGATGCCCGCCACGCTGCTTTCCCCGGGCTTCCCGTCCGCCACAGGCGCAGCAGATAGGACCGGTAGTCCTTCTCCTCTTCTGGCTCTTGAGGTATATCGATCAGCTTGGCACCTCATCCCCGTCACGCCCAGTATACCGCCTGTGCGCGTGGAGAACGTGAGGAAAACGTGAGGTGGCGGTTGCAGACTTGTCCGCTCGCTCCCTGTCTGCTATAATTGGGGAGACTACATCCTCAACGCCAATGCATCCCATCCAGGCCGACGACATCGAGGCAAGTTAGGCAGCTTCATACGTACCGCCGCTAGAACGCGTGCCGCTTCTGGACCGCGGCGTGGACCGGCCAGAGATCGTGCCATCCATCGTCGGAGGAGGCTCCATGGCCCGTCTATCCATGTACCTGTTTGGTCCCCTGCAGGTGACCCTGGACGGGGAAGCCGTCACCACGTTTGAGTCGGACAAAGTGCGGGCGCTGCTGGCCTACCTGGCCGTCGAGAGCGAAGCGCCGCAGCGCCGCGAGAGGTTGATGGGGCTCCTGTGGCCCGACCGGCCAGAACAGGCCGCCCGCACGAACCTGCGCCACGCCCTGGCCAACCTGCGTTCGGCGATCGGAGATCGCCGAGCCGCAACCTCGTTTCTTCTCATCTCCCGCCAGGCGATCCAGTTCAACCGAGCCAGCGATGCGTGGGTGGACGCGATTGTCTTCTCCGAGCTCCTGGGACGCCGGCCTGGCCGATCTGCGGACCCACAGACGATCCGGCGACTGGAGGAGGCCGTCGCGCTGTACCGCGGCGATCTTCTGGAAGGCTTCTTCCTCAGCGAGTGTCCTGAGTTCGAGGAATGGGCGCTCTTCGAGGGGGAGCATCTGCGTCGCCTGGCCCTGAGGGCCTTGCGTCGTCTCGCCACGTGGTACGAGGCGCACGGCCAGGCCGAGCGGGCCCTGGAGTACGCGTGGCGCAGCGTGGAAATGGACCCCTGGCGGGAGAGCGCCTGCCGCCAGGTGATGCGTCTCCTGGCACGTATCGGACAACGGGCAGCCGCCCTGGCCCAGTATGAGACCTGCCACCGAGCACTGGAGAGGCATCTGGGCGTCGAGCCGGCGGCGCAAACGATCCGGCTCTACGAGCAGATCCGGGACGGCGTGGTAGAGCCCCCAGCTCAGCGGTCCCTCGTGGCTGGAGGGCCAGCTCTCGGCCCTAAGCCCCCGGCCTTTCTGGGGCGGGATGCCGGAGACGAGGACTACGAGCCGAGCGTGTTTGTGGGGCGTGAGCGCGAACTGGCGCGTCTGCGTCAGCTCCTGGACCGGGCGATGGATGGGGAGGGGCAGGTGGTTCTTGTCTCCGGTGGCCCTGGCTGGGGCAAGACCGCCCTGCTGAATGCGTTCGCCCGGCGCGCGGTGGAGGCCCATCCCGCTCTTCTGGCAGCAGGCGGACGATGCCACGCCTATATGGGGATGTGCGATCCCTTTCTGCCCTTCCGGGAGATCTTGGCCATGCTGACCGGCGACGTGGAGGGTCGCTGGAGAGCGGGTGTCATCAGCCCTGAACACGCCCGGAGGCTGTGGGAGGCCATGCCTGTGACCGTCCAGACGCTGGTCAGATACGGCCCCCAGGCGACGCCGGTCCTGGTGGCGGGGCAGGTGCTGTTGTCGCGGGCGATCGCGGCTGCGCCCGGTGGCGCTGACTGGGTCGAGCGTGTGCGGGATCTGGTCGAAGGCGGGGCCCGTGCGGCGAAGCGCCTGGAGCAGAGCCAGCTCTTCCGGCAGGTCGCAGACGTAGTACACCACCTGGCGCTGGAGCGCCCCTTGCTGCTTACCCTGGATGACCTTCAATGGTGCGATCGCTCCTCCATCGGCCTGCTGTGCCATCTGGTGGAGGAGGTGGCAGGGAGCCGCATCCTGATCGTGGGTGCCTACCGCCCGGAGGAGGTGGCCCTGGGTCGGGGCGGCGAACGCCATCCGCTGGAGGCGGCGCTGCTCACGATCAAGCGGCAGGTTGGAGACAGGAACATAGACCTGGCAAGGATGGGCGAGGGGGAGGCCCGAGCGTTTGTGGATGCCTTCCTGGACACGGAGCCCAATCGGCTGGGGATGGGCTTCCGGCGGACACTGTCCCGCTATACGGCAGGGCACCCCCTCTTCACGGTCGAGATCCTGCGAGCCATGGAGGAGCGGGGCGGCCTGGTGCGGAATGAACAGGGCCTGTGGGTGGAGGGCCAGCGGTTGGACTGGAGGACGCTGCCCGCGCCGGTGGAAGCCGTGATCGAAGAGCGCATCGGCCGCTTGTCCAGGCCGTTAAGGGAGGCCTTGAGGGTGGCCAGTGTGGAGGGCGAAGCATTCACCCTGGAGGTGATAGCACAGGTGCAGGCGGCCGACGAACGGGAGATCGTGGACCACCTGAGCCGAGACCTGGACAGGAAGCACCGTCTCGTGGAGGCGGAGGGCATGTGGCATCTAGGTCCGACGTGTCTATCCCGCTACCGATTCCGGCATATCCTGTATCAAAGGTACCTCTACAACAGCCTGGATCCGGTGGAGCGAGCGCATCTCCACAAGGCGGTGGGCGCGGCCCTAGAAGCCCTATGCGACGAGAGACCAGATGTGGTGAGCCTCTCTGTCTCTGTGCAGTTGGCACACCACTTTCGCCAGGCGGGAATGATTGAGAAAGCGGTCGACTACCTGCGGCAGGCGGGGGAGATGGCTGTGCGTATGTCGGCCAGCGAGGAAGCCATCGCTCACTTCACCCAAGCGCTGGATCTGCTCAAGACTCTGCCGGATTCTCCCGCGCGCGCTGAGCAGGAGCTGATGCTGCAGGTCAGCCTGGCTGCCCCACTGCAGATCGCCAAGGGCTACTCGAGTCCGGAGGTGGGCCGCGTCTACGCTCGGGCTCGGGAGTTGTGTCGGCAAGTGGAGGGGACGCCCCAGATCTTTCCGGTGCTGCACCTACTCGCTGTCTACTATGGCACCCGGGGGCAGCACCGTGCATCGTTGGAGATAGCGAGACAGCATCTTGAGCTGGCCAGCCAGACCGAGGATCCGATCGTCAGGGCACTGGCTCATTGGATGGTGGGATGGGGCTTGACGTTTTTGGGGAGGTTCAAGCAGGCGCGGACGCATCTAGAGCGGGTGATCGACTTCTATGACCCGCAGCAGCACCTCGATCTGGCCTTCCTCTACGGTGGACAGGATCCCGGCGTCTCCTGTCTGGCGTTGGTGCCATGGAGTCTCTGGTCTCTTGGCTATCCCGATCAGGCATTGGAACGGAGCGAGCAGGCCCTGGCCGTGGCGCAAGAGCTGAACCAGCCGTTTGGCTTGAGCATCGCCTTGGGGACGGCCGGCGCCACGTTCCATCAGATGTGTCGGGATGTGGAGACAGCCCAAGAGCTGGCCGAGGCGTGCATCGCCCACTCAAGCGAGCATCGGTTTCCCTTCTGGCTGCTGGTGGGGAATATGTGCCACGGGTGGACGCTGACGCAGCAGGGGCAAGCCGAGAAGGGGATCGCAGAGTTGGAAGGCGGCTTGAGCCAGTACCGCGCCATGGGCGGGGCTGCCTCGCACTCGCACCTATCGGCCATGCTAGGCGAGGCGTATGGTAGGAGCGGCCAGGTGCAGAAAGGGCTGTCGATTCTGGCCGAGGCGCTGGCGATTGTGGATCGCACCGAAGAGCGTTACTTCGAAGCGGAAATCCACCGGCTCAAGGGCGCTTTGCAGCATAGGCGTGGTCAGCAGGCCGATGCCGAGGCCAGCTTCCAGAAGGCGATCGCGGTCGCTCGCCAACAAGGGGCCAGGTCCTGGGAGCTGCGGGCCACGATGAGCCTGTGCCGCTTGTGGGAGCAGCAGGGCAAGCGGGAAGAGGCTCGACGGAAGCTTGCCAAGATCTACGGGTGGTTCAGCGAAGGGTTCGACACGCCCGACTTGTCGGATGCGCGGGCGTTGCTCGCGAGCCTGTCGTGAGGACCGGCCCCCGGCGCACGCTTCACACTCAGCATTGACAGACCCTCAAACTGCGGTATCATGTCATCCGCCTGACTATTCAGAGCGTGAATAATCACTAGCGGAGGATACGGGGCACAGGATGGCGGGTCAATCGGGTTTTCCCTTGGATCAGGCGCTGCTTGGGTTCCTCATGCAGGGCGCGGTGCACGGCTACGCGCTGCACGACCGTGCCCAGGAGGAGCTGGGCCGCATCTGGACCATGGGCATGAGCAACGTCTACGGGACGCTGAAGCAGCTGGAGGGGGACGGTCACGTCGAATCCTCGTTTGACGACCAGAGCTACCCGCCTCGCAAGGTCTACGCCATCACGCCCGAGGGGCGCAGCCGCTTCCTGGCCTGGGTGCGGGAGCCCGTGCCGGCGATACGCGACATGCGGGTGGAGTTCCTGGCCAAGCTCTACTTCTTCCACACGTTGGGGCTGGATGGGCTGGGGGCCTTGCTGGAGGAGCAGGAGCAGGCCTGCCGGGGGCGCCTGGCCCAGCTGGAGCAGGAGGTCGGGGGCGCGGCGGACGCGTTCGACCAGGCGGTGAACGGGTTCAGGCGTCGCCGCATCCAGGCCAGCATCGATTGGCTGGAGGCCGTGAGGAGGGCCTGGACGTGACGGGTGCCGACCGGGCCGCCATCCGCGTGGAGGGGTTGGACGTGCGCTACCCCGACGCCCACGCGCTCAAAGGCGTCGATCTCTCCATCGCGCCGGAGGCCTTTGTGCTGATCGGTGGGCGGTCGGGAAGCGGGAAGAGCACCCTGGTCCACGCGCTGCTGGGCCTGCTGAATGAGGACGACCGGCCCGGCGCGCCGCGGGTGGACGGGCGGGTCTCCGTGGTCGGCCTGAACCCCGGGCGCCACAGCGTGGCGGAGCTGGCGCGGCACGCGGGGCTGGTCTTCCAGAACCCGGTCACGCAGCTCTTCAACGGGACGGTGGTGGAGGAGGTGGCGTTCGGGCCGCGCAATCTGGGGCTGGCCGAGGACGAGGTCGCCCGGCGCGTGGCGTACGGGCTCGACGCCGTGGGGTGCGACCATCTGCGCGGGCGCTCGGTGCGCCACCTCTCCGGCGGGGAGCAGCAGCGGGTGGCGATTGCGTCCAACCTGGCCATGCGGCCGTCGATCCTGATCCTGGACGAGCCGACGGCCAATCTGGACGGCGAGGGGACCGCCTCCGTGGTCCGGGCGCTGGCCCGGCTGCGGCGGGAGCTGGGGATCACGGTGGTGGTGATCGAGCATCGGCTGGCGCCGTTCCTGGCCCACGCCGACCGGCTGATCTGGCTGGAGGATGGGCGCGTGGCGGCTGATGGCGCTCCAGAGGCGGTGATGCGCCGCGTGGCTGCCGCTCCTTTGGATTGCTCTCCTCGTTCCGGGCCCGGCGATCCCCTGGTGAGCCTCCGGGATCTGACGGTGGGCTACAACGGCCGGCCGGTGCTGGAGGGCTGCTCGCTGACGCTGCGGGAGGGCGAGATGGCGGCCCTGGTGGGGCCCAACGGCTCGGGTAAGTCGACCCTGGCGCGGGCGCTGGCCGGGCTCCTCCGCCCCTGGCACGGGCGCGTGGTGTGGCACGGACGTCCTCGAGCAGCGGCGCGCGTGGGGTTCCTGCAGCAGAACCCACTGCAGCAGCTGGTCTGTCAGACGGTGGAGGATGAGGTGCGCTTTGGGCCGCGCAACCTGGGATTGGGCCGAAAGCCGGGGGAGGATGGCCTGGAGGAACTGCTGGCAGGCGCGGATCTGCGGCACCTGCGAGGGCGGCCGACGCAGGCGCTCAGCGTGGGGGAGCAGCAGCGGACGGCGCTGGCGGCCACCCTGAGCGTGCGGCCCCAGCTGCTGATCCTGGACGAGCCGACGATGGGGCAGGACCGCCACCACCTGCGGGAGCTGATGGAACTGGTTCGAGCATGGAATGAGCGAGGCCAGACGGTGCTGCTTATTACACACGACCGCGAGTTGGTGGCGTGGTGTGCCGGTCGTGTCTGGGAGATGGTGGGTGGGAAGGCACGACCTGAAAAAGGCTCCTTCCGGATTCGCAATCCGGAAGCCTGCGGGTGAAGAATCCGCCGGCGCCCCCAAAC
>CAYQZG010000190.1:0-6148 GCA_964421785.1 uncultured Anaerolineales bacterium | reverse complement strand
CTGGTACGGAAAACCCGTTGAAAACGGGTTCTGTGTGCCGTTTCAGGGCGTTTTCAACGCATTTCTCGTGGTAGGCAGTGGGGCTCGCTTCAAGGTGACACTCGCGCATGGGCTGCCCTCGAGACGAGGGCTGAGAGCGGCTGCTCACCAAGCTGAACTGATACACGCCAGCATCCCGGAGGAACGAGGGGGATGTTTCACGTGAAACAGTCTGACGGGTGGCCGAGACGTTGAGCGCGGCCGTGCACGATGCGTGGTCCATGGGAAGCAGCGCCCGGACACGCCGGCGTGGCGGGCCTGGCCTCCCGCTAGCTTCCCGCGGCCGCGCCGGCAGCCGCAGTCTGCTCATTCCAGCGCGCGTTGACCAAGTAGTAGCTGAAGGCAAGCAGCTCGACGTCCACCGGCTGCAGCACCCTCAACGTGGCGCCACGACGAAAGATGCCCCGCCGCCGGATCTCCAGCAGCGCCGTTCCGGCTTCGTCAATCAGATGCCAGCCGTGCGACCCGAGGCCAAGAGGTTCCAGCGCGTGCGTCACCCCACCGTATCCGACGCTGATCGTGCGCTGCAAGAACCCCTGGGTAAGGGCGGTCCCCAGCACCACCCGGCCCTCTCGCAGGTTGTACGTACCCCGCCACCAGTTCGTTCGCTCCATCGTCAGCGCCCGCCCATCGGCCGCCTGGAAGGAGCCCTTCCTCTTGAAGGCGGGTAACGTCAGCTCGCCGAGGATGCCCGTCGCCGTCCGCAGCTGGTGGTGGGTGGTGAACAGGCCGGAGACGGTCACCTCAACCGCATCAGCCAGCCACGTCTCTCGTTTCATCACGCCAATCCTCTATGTCCTTTCCCTCCGGGATCATGTCCTGCGCCATGCCGGCCATTGCCGTCGTGCCCATCAACCCGCCCAGGTTCATCGTATCCACCGCGCTCGAGGGGACGATGACCATCGCGCCTTTCTCCTTCAAGCCCTCGAAGAGCATATTCATGGCCCGCAAATGGAGCGCCGTGGGATTGTCCCGGTACGCCTCGGCGGCCTTGGCGAAGGAGTCGGCGATCTGCTCCTCGCTCTCCCCCAGGATGACCCGGGCTTGCCGCTCGCGCTCCGCTTGCGCCTGGCGGCTCATGGCGTCCTCTAGGCCACCGGGGATGACGATGTCTCGGATCTCCACCGACTGGACCGTGACCCCCCAGGGCGTGGTGCGGTCGTCGATGATGTGCTGCAGTTCGGCGTCCATCTTGGCCCGCCCCACCAGGATATCGGCCAGATCCATCTGCCCGATGATCTCGCGCAGCGCCGTCTGGGCGGCCCAGGCGATGGCAGCTCGATAATCCTCCACCTCCAGCGCCGCCTTTTCCGCGTCCCACACCACCCAGAAGAGCACTGCGTCCACGTCCACCGGCACCGTGTCCTTGGTCAGCGTCCTCTCCGCGGTGAAGGAGGTGACCATGACGCGTTGATCGATCCAGGCCGGGATGGTGTCCACGATGGGGATGACCCAGAACGGCCCCGGCCCTTTGAGGCCGACGAACCGCCCCAGGCGCAGCACGACGGCCTTCTCCCACTGCTCGGCGACCTTGAAGGCGAGCAGTACGTAGAGGCCGATCAGGTTGAGGATGAGGATCTCAGCGATGAACCATCCGACCGGTGCCTCGCTCAACGCCAGAGCCACGGCGATCGCGATGGAGATGAGAAGCAGGACCAAGAAGACGAAAACCGCTAGCCCGTTGACTTGGCTCTCCCGCTTCTGACTCGCCAGGGTCTGCGTTACTGGCTTTATGACCATCACTCCACCTCCTGTTGCTTCATTCGTCACCGTTCTTCTCTCTCCACACGGTCAACTCCTCGTCGAAGGCCTCGGCGATCTCCTGCGGGTCATACCCCAGCATTCTGGCCTCGTCGAGCGCTGACCGTACCACCGCGTGCAGCTTCCTGTGTCTCTTCCGCGCCATCTGCTCCTCGTTGGGAACCCCCGCCACGAACGTCCCGCGCCCCTGCTGGGTCGAGATGATCCCATCGTGGTCGAGCTCAAGGTAGGCCCGAGCGACGGTGTTGTAGTTCACCCGCAGCTCGGCGGCCAACTCTCGGATGGTGGGCAGCCGCTCTCCAGGGCGCAGTTGCCCGGCGGCGATGAGGGCGCGGATCTGTTCCTCGATCTGAACGTAGATGGGGACTTTGCTTTCCGAATCGATCTGTAGTCTCATAGTGCTATATTGTCATAATACTTTAATTCAATGTGATTATAGCACAATTCGGGCTCGTTGTCAAGGAATTGCGTGCCGACGCCAGGGTCTTATCAATCTCGCCGAGAGACTTCCGAAGTCTGCACGAGAATGGTAAACAGGCCAGGAATCGTTCTGTGAGCGTCCCTACACCGCGTTGGGTATGGACTCCAAGGCTTCGGAAGTCTGATCCGGTGACAGGTGCGGTTGTAGTGTTAGGGTCTGTAGATGGTTCTTTCAGGAGGCTCAACCCTTGCGGCGTGGAAACAGGTCATTGACTTCTGAGCTGGGGTGGACTATACTACTGTAGCTAGACCACGCGCGTGGCGACTGGACCTATTCCTGGAGGTTAGGACGATGGACTTCGAGAAGCTTGGCGCCTTCTACTTGGGCAAACAGTACGACGTCGCCGAGGACAGGCGGCTGGACCGGCTCTTGATGTACGACGCACGGGACCTGACGACGCACGCAGTCTGCGTCGGCATGACGGGCAGTGGCAAGACGGGCCTCTGCATTGACCTGCTTGAGGAGGCGGCCATCGACAAGGTCCCCGCTATCATCATCGACCCCAAGGGGGACATGACGAACCTGCTGCTCTCGTTCCCCGAGCTGCGTCCCGAGGACTTCCGCCCGTGGATCAACCCCGACGACGCCCGTCGCAAGGGTGTCAGCGAGGGGACTTTCGCTGCTCAGCAGGCTGAGCTTTGGCGCAATGGGCTCGCCGACTGGGGGCAAGGGGGGGATCGCATCCAGACGCTGCGCGATGCGGCGGACGTCACGATCTACACGCCGGGGAGCGACGCCGGCGTTCCGGTCTCTATCCTTCAGTCCTTCGCCGTGCCATCGCTTAGCTGGGACAGCGACACGGAGCTACTACGTGAGCGTATCCAGGGGGCGGTCAGCGCCCTGCTGGGGCTCGTGGGCGTGGACGCCGATCCGGTCCAGTCCCGCGAGCACATCCTGCTCTCCAGCTTGTTTGAGCACTTTTGGCGCCAGGGCGAGGATCTCGATCTGCCCAAGCTGATCCTCTCGATCCAGAAGCCGCCCATCCGCCAACTGGGCGTCTTCGACGTGGATACCTTCTTCCCGGAGGATGATCGCTTCCAGCTGGCCATGCGCATCAACAACATCATCGCGGCCCCGGCCTTCGAAAGCTGGCTCCATGGACAGCCGATGGACGTGGCCGGCTTCTTGGCCACGCCGGGCGGCAAACCGCGCCATTCGATCTTCTACATTGCCCATCTGAGCGATGCCGAGCGTATGTTCTTCGTCACCATGCTCCTTAACCAGGTCATCACCTGGATGCGTACCCAGCCGGGCACCACCAGCTTGCGCGCGCTCCTCTACATGGACGAGATCTTCGGCTTCTTCCCGCCGGTGGCCAACCCGCCCAGCAAGCAGCCTATGCTCACCTTGCTGAAACAGGCGCGTGCGTTTGGCGTCGGCGTCTTGCTGACCACGCAGAACCCGGTCGATCTGGACTACAAAGGGCTGACCAACGCCGGCACGTGGTTCATTGGACGGCTGCAGACGGAGCGGGACAAGAAACGGCTCCTGGATGGGTTGGAGAGTGCCTCCTCGCAGGCAGGACAGGCCCTGAATCGCGACCAGGTCGGCCGCATCATCTCCGCCCTGGGGAAGCGCGCTTTCTTGTTGCACAACGTCCACGAGGAGGCCCCGGTCACGTTTCAGACGCGCTGGGCCATGAGCTACCTGCGCGGGCCGCTGACGCGGCTTCAGGTGCGAGAGCTGATGGACGAGCGGGAGCCTGACCGGCCCGTCGAGGCAGCTTCTGAGGCAGGTCTGCCCGCCTCTGGCACACCCAGGGCGCTCACGCCCAGCTCGGCCGCGGCCACGCAGCCGGAGGACGTTGACGCGCCGGAGATCGCTTTTGCCACCGCCCCGCCGTCGTTGTCGTCCCGCGTCAAGCAGGTCTACCTCCCCGTGCGCCGCGGGGCCTCCACCGCCGCGCTGGCGATTGAGGGCGAGGCGGGAGGCCCGATCGAGGTTCAGCACCATCACCTGCTCTATCTGCCGGCGGTGCTGGGCATAGGGCGGCTCCACTTCGTGGATCGTACCCGCGACGTTGACGAACAAGAGGACTTCGCCCTCCTCGCCGAGCCCCCTGGGGGCGTTGGCATGTTGACCTGGGATCAGGCCCAGTCCCTCGACCTCACCGTGCGCGACCTAAGGCAGGGGGCCGAGGCGGAGGCCTACTTCGACGAGCTGCCAGAGTCGATCAACGAAAGCCCGGAGTTCACGGCGCTGAGGGACGATCTGGATGACTATCTCTACCACAACAGCCGTGTGACGCTGCTCCATAGCCCGGTCCTGGACACCTATTCCGAGCCGCGGGAGAGCGAGCGGGCATTCCGGATGCGCCTGCAGCAGATCGCCCGGGAGAAGCGGGATGAGGAGATCGACGAGATCACCGAGCGGTATGAGGACAAGATCGAGAGGGTTGAGGACCGGCTGCGCCGCGAGGAGGCGGACCTCGCTCAGCGCGAGGCTGACGTGGCGGCTCGGAAGCGGGAGACGCTGGTCTCCGTGGGCGAATCCGTGGTTGGCATGTTCCTGGGAAGGCGGTCGTCACGAATGGCCTCCACGGCGTTGAGCAAGCAGCGTCAGGCCTCGAAGGCGAAGCTCAGGCTCGAGGAGGCCGAGGATGACGTCAAAGAGCTGCAGGGGGACCTTGAGGATCTCGATGCAGAGCTGCAGGAGGAGGTAGCCAGCATCAGAGAGCAATGGGAGGAAGCGCTGAGCGAGCTGGAGGACTACGACGTCAGACCGCGCCGGAAGGACGTTCAGATCAGTTTCTTTGGGCTGGCCTGGACGCCCCACTGGCGGGTCACCTACCGCGATCGCGGCGGTGCGACGCAGACCGAGCTCGTGGAGGCCTTCTGACGTCGCCGTGACGATGAGCGATCGGGATCCAGGCGGCAGCAAACGCCGTGCCATTGAGCAGTTCCTTGGGGATGAGAGCCTCACCGACGACCTGGTCGACGAGGCTGCCCGGCTGCTGCTCGATTGGGGAACCACACAGCTGGGGGCTGCGGAGGGACTGTCCCGGGCGGAGCTAACCGCCCGCGTGTCGCGTCTCCGGCGCATGATGAGGCGCGTCAACAGACAAGCAGGTCAGGCCTCGCCCGATCAGCAGGCCGAGAGGGTGCGCATGCTCCTCTCGCGGATTCAAGAGGATGGGGATATAGCGGGGGCGTGACGATCAACGGGGCCAATGCACCACCTTGCTGCGGATAGTATACTAAAGCAGAAGTAATCGCCAGTGCACCTTGGTGGTCAGATATCAGCTCTCTCATCTTGGCCCTACGTCTTCTCATCGCTCGCGCTGCCAATCAGGACAGCCTGGCCTGGTGGGCAGACGAGTCGCTCACGCCGGCAGCTGACTACGTGCTCAACCGGCTGTTCCCCATGGCCCCAGGCCGCGCGGGGAAGTCGCTGGCGCCGAACATCTACCGCGTCTCCAAGCTGCTGGACGAGATGAAGGGCGGCGCCCGCGTGCTGTGGGGGAAGGATCTCCTTCTGCAGAGGGGCGAGGCCGAGTCGCCGGTGTGGGGCATCGTCACGTCGCAGGAGAAGCTGGAGGAGGTCGTCGCGGCCATCGACGACAAGCGCGTCAACCTGGCTCGGCTCCAGGATCGCTTCCGCCACCGTCCGTGCATTTGAACGCACCGTCGCTTGTTCCCACGTAGAGGGTACTGGGCAGCGGGCCGATCGCCACGGCGAAAACGTGGCTGTCGGTCAGGCCAGCAGCTCTTCAGCGCCTGGCTGCATCGTCAGTCCGTAGCTGGAGAAGGTCTCGTGCGCTCCGGGGTGGGAGAGGAAGAGGAGTTCGCCTTTGCCGATGATCTCTCTCCGTGGTGCACGCTCTTTCATAGGGCGATTGTATCACAGAGGACGAGGGGCGAGTCAAGT
>CAYQZG010000189.1:0-6224 GCA_964421785.1 uncultured Anaerolineales bacterium | reverse complement strand
GCGGCAGCGGATGTGTGGGGTATTCGGCGCCGGTCAGGCCGGCCCCGCTGCCCGGTGCGAGAGAGCGGATGTCGCTTCGCTTACCTTTTTCAGAGCGGATTCGCCGCGGCTCCACCACGCCCCCCATCATCCTAGCCTGAGCCCGGTTACCACATCCAGATCGAGTCCCGCTCTGGCGTGGGGCCCGATGCTCTCCCCCACGAGATGCCGGTGCGCGCAAGCGCCGACCATCGCGGCGTTGTCGGTGCAGAGGGAGACCGGTGGGTAGTGGACCGGTACGTCGACCCGCTCTACGGTGGTGGCGCGGAGCGTCTGATTGGCCGTCACGCCTCCTGATAGCAGCACGGCGGTCACGTCGAAGGCTTCCGCTGCCCGGGCGGCCTTGGCGGAGAGCACGTCCACCACAGCCGCCTGGAAACTGGCGGCCAGGTCGGCCAGAAGCCTCCCGCGAGGAGGGTCGCTGTACTTCTGTACCTGGCGCAGCACGGCGGTCTTGAGTCCGCTGAAGCTGAAGTGCCAAGCTTGCGACGTTAGGCCGGCGCGTGACGTCGAGCCGGCATCGTCCAGCCAGGCCCGGGGGAACTGGAACGCCTGGGGGTTGCCGTTCTGGGCCACCCGCTCGATCTCGGGCCCGCCCGGGTAGGGGAGCCCCAGCAGGCGCCCGACTTTGTCGAAGGCCTCGCCGGCTGCGTCGTCAAGGGTGCCGCCCAGGCGCTCGTAGTCGCCGTGGTCGCGCACCAGCGTCAGCTCAGTATGGCCGCCGGAGACGAGGAGGGAGAGCAGCGGGAATGACAGCTCGCCCCGAGCTGCGCCCGCGGTCGCTGCGCTATCTCTGCCCTTCACGTCCAGCCAGTGGGTGTAGATGTGGGCCTCCAGATGGTTGATCCCGATCAGCAGCAGCTCTCGACCGATGGCGAGCCCCTTGGCTGCGTTGACGCCTACCATCAGGGAGCCCGCCAGGCCCGGCCCGTAGGTCACGGCCACGGCGTCCAGGTCATCGAAGCCGACGTGAGCGTCTCGCATGCTCTGCTCGATGACGGGGACAATCGCCTTGAGATGGGCGCGAGAGGCCAGCTCTGGAAAGACGCCTCCATACTCGGCGTGCAGTTGCACCTGTGAGGCGACGACGTTGGACAGTATGCGCTGTCCATCCTCAATCACCGCCGCTGCTGTTTCATCGCAAGACGTTTCAATAGCAAGGATACGTGTCATCTCTTCCCCCAACGGGTGCCGCTGCGCTTCCTTGCCGTCGGGACGACGGCGCTCCACGGGAGGCCGCGGTTCATCAGTGCTACGACCTCATTTTCCGCCAAGAGACTTCCGGAGTCTGCACGAGAATGTTAGACAGGTCAGAAATCGTTCTGTGAGCACTCCTATACCGCGTTGGGCATGGACTCCAAGACTTCGGAAGTCTGCTACCTCGGGATCTACTAGACATCGATCACCAGCTCCTTCGGAAAATCGGTCAGGTTATGGACGGCGCCTTCTTCGTCGATCCAGATCACGTCCTCGATGCGCATGCCGAAGCCGAGATCGGGGTAATAGAGCCCCGGTTCGCAGGTGAAGACGTGGCCGGGCTGCAGCACGTCCGTGTTGGTGGGATCGTCGCTGAAGCGAGGCTCCTCGTGGACTGCCAATCCCAGTCCGTGGCCGACACTGTGAACGTAGCCCCTCTCGGTCTTGGAATCGCCGGCGACGGTGGGGTGACCGCGCTCCTCAAGGAACTCGCACGTCATCTGCTGGTAACGGCGTGCCTTCTCGCCTACCTGGTAGGCGTCGATCAGCATCTCCACGCATTCCTGCACGTCCCGGTAGGCGTCCTCGATCTGGGGCGGCGCGTGACCGAGGCAGAACGTACGGGTCATGTCGAAGAAGTAGCCGCCGCCGGCCTCGCGCGGGAAGATATCGAAGACGATTGTCTTGCCCAGGGCGATCACGTCCTCCGCTCGTCCTTTGCTGTGCGGCACACCGGCGTCTCGTCCGATGGAGAAGATGAAGCCCTCGGGGTCCTCCATGCGTTCTTCGGCGATGAAGCGGCCGATCTCGTCGTGGACGCGGCCGATGGTGAGCGGCGTGCCGTCGTCCTGGAGGAGGAGGTCGTCGCCCACTGTCTGCGACCGCAGAAACTCGATGGTCCGCTTCACGATGGTGCACGTGCGGCGTCCCATCTCCTGGATGCGCTCTGCCTCACGTCCGTCCTTCGTGGCACGGGCCTCGTCGATGGGTGTCGTCGCGAAGTCCCCATGGACGGTGACGTTGTCGAGCTGGACGTTCAGGGTGTTGAGCAGCAGCCAAGCGCGGCCCCGGTCGGCCTTGCCGTAGAAGCCGACCTGACCGCTCACGGCCAGATCGGCGAAGATGCGTCGGTACAGCTCGACCGTGGCGGCCAACCGATCGCCCTTGTCCCGCAGGATACTCGTGAAGTCGTATTTGTTCAGGGTCACCACCGTCAGGCCGCTGGCGGCGGCCTCATCCCGCTCCATAGGCGAGCAGAGCAAGATAGGTTCCTCCCCTCGCTTCTGGATCACGTATCCTCGCGTCAGGTGGGCGCCGTTGGTCATGTACGTCATGGCCGGGTTGTCACGCGCCGGCCCGGCCACGACCAGTGCGTCCAGGTCTCGCTGCGCCATGAAGCGATCTAGATCTTTTTTCAATGCGTTGTCTCCTTTGTCTGCGCCACCGTACAGATGGAGCGGTCCATCCTTACTTGTAGCGCTGGTATCGCTGGAAGATCTTGCCCACGCTGCATCCCTCGTGGACGCGCTGGATGACCTCGCCCAAAAGATCGGCCACGGAAAGAACGGTGAGGTTCGGGAGGCGCTTCTCCGGCGGCAGGCAGATGGAGTTGGTGGTCACGATCTCCGTGACGGGAAGCGCTCCCAGCCGCTCGGGCGCCGGGGGGGAGAGGACGGCGTGGGCAAAGCAGAGATAGGTGTCGCGGGCCCCTTGTTCCTGGACGATCTCCACCGCGTTGACCATGGTGCCGCCCGTGTCGACCTCGTCGTCGACGATGATCACGTCACAGCCATCGACCTCGCCGACCAGCGTGAGGGCCTCCGTATCGACGCTGGTGCGTCGCTTCTCGACCAGTGCCAGCGGCAAGTCCAGCTCGGCGGCCAGGTTGCGCGCTTTCTTGGCGAATCCCAGATCTGCTGCGACGACCACCGCGTCCTGCAGGTCCTTCTCCCGCAGGTAGTCGGAGAGGATGGGGAAGCAGGTCAGGGCGTCCCCCGGTATGCTGAAGAACCCCTGGATCTGATCGGCGTGCAGGTCGAGGGTCATATACCGTTCGGCCCCGGCGACGCCGATGATATCGGCCATGAGCCGGGCCGTGATCGGCACGCGGGGCTGATCCTTCTTGTCGGAGCGTGCATAGGCGAAGTAGGGAATGACGGCGGTCACGCGGTCCGGGGAGGCTCGCTTGAGGGCGTCCAGGAAGACCAGCAACTCCATGATGTTGTAGCTCACGGGAGACGCCATGGTCTGGATGAGAAAGACGTCCTGGCCCCGGATGCTCTCTTTCAGGCGGATGAAGATGTTCTCATTCGGAAACTGAATCACTTCGCGTGGCGACAGCGGTACGTCCAGGCGCTGGCTGATCTCTCTGGCCAGCGGGAGTGATCCGCTGCCGCTGAACAACTTGATGGCTCCGTGCATGCCCCCGTGAGCTTCAGTCATGGTTCTTGAACTCCGATTCCAAGATACTCATCATGAGCATGTCGCGGTATGTGCCCTCGCGGAACACGCTCTCTCGCAGTGTCCCTTCGCTCTGGAAACCCACGTTCTCGTAGCAGCGGATTCCCCTGACGTTGTCCTCGTGCACCCGCAGGAAGACGCGGTGCAGATTCATCTCGTCGAAGGCCAGGCCCAGCATGGTGCGGACGGCGTCGCTGCCGTAGCCCTGGTTCCAGTAGTCCTTCTCTCCAATGGTGATGCCCAGCTCTGCGTGACGTTCCTTCCAGTTGATGTCAAACAAGCTGACGTTGCCGATGTGGGCGCCGTCGCTCGTCTCGATGGTCAGCATCACGACTTTCTGTTTCTCCAGTTGATCCTGGAGATGCTCGAACCAGCGCTCCTCCTGGGCGAGTGAGAAGGGCAGGTACATCCCCAGATAGCGACGCACCTCGGGGTCGCTGAACCATTCAACGAAGCGGGGCAGGTCGTCCCTCTCGATTGGGCGCAGTCGCACTTTCTCTCCTGCGATCACTCGTCTCCTCCTATCCTGTTTGCGGGCGTTTCGCTTCCTTGATTTCGCATACCTCCCTGGCCACTGTGTATACGTCAGTCTCTCGCTCGGCGATGTGCTCTACCCAGGCATCCAGTTGTTCCTCTCCCACCTGGGACAGCAGGCGCTCGAGCAACCGGCGCTGAAGCACGTTGAGCAACTCCGCCTTGATGCGCATGCGCTCCCGCTTGGCCAGGAGCCCAGTGGTAGACAAGTAGTCCCGGTGTTCTTGGATGGCGTCGAGCACCGCGGGGACGCCCGAGCCATCGAGGGCGATGGTCTGGAGGATGGGCGGCTGCCAGCCGTTGTTGTCCGCCGGGGTGTTGCGGTCGATGACCATCTCGAGCGCCCGCGCTGTGCGGGCGGCTCCCGGTCGGTCCGCTTTGTTCACGACCAGGATGTCGGCGATCTCCATCAGGCCCGCTTTCAGGGCTTGCACCTCGTCACCCATCCCCGGCGCTTCCAGGACGACGGTGGTGTGGGCTGTGCGGGCGATCTCCACCTCGGACTGACCGGCTCCCACCGTCTCTATGAGGATCACGTCGAAGCCCACGGCGTCGAGGACTTTGACCACATCGTTTGTCGCCTGCGCCAGCCCGCCCAGGCTGCCGCGCGTTGCCATGCTGCGGATGAAGACGCCGGGGTCGCCGGCCAGGTCGCGCATGCGGACCCGATCGCCCAGCAGCGCCCCGCCGGTGAAGGGGCTGGTGGGGTCCACTGCGATCACGCCCACGGTAACGTCCTTTGAGCGCAGCCTCTTGGCGAATGCGTTGACCAACGTGCTCTTGCCCGATCCCGGCGGGCCTGTCACGCCCACGAGATGGGCTCGTCCGGTGTGCGCATAGAGCGCGGCGAGGGCACGCGCCGTCTTGGTGGCGCGAGATGGGGTATCGTCGTCCTCGACGAGGGATATCAGGCGCGCCAGCGCGTAGCGGTTGCCGTTGAGGGCTTCGGTTACCAGGTCCACGTCAGGAAGCCTTCGAGGTGAGCTGCTGTCGGACGAAGGCGCTGACGGCCTCGGTGTTGGCCCCAGGTCCGAAGATCCCCGCCACGCCCATCTCCTCCAGGGCCTCCCGATCCTCGTTGGGTATGATGCCCCCCACGAAGACCTCGACGTGGTCCAAGCCCATCTGTCGCAGCCCTTCGAGCACGCGGGGGACGAGGGTCATATGCGCACCGGACAGAATGCTCAGCCCGACTCCGTCGACATCCTCCTGCAGAGCGGCCTCCACGATCATCTCCGGCGTTTGGCGCAAGCCGGTGTAGATGACCTCCATGCCGGCGTCTCGCAGGGCGCGGGCGATGACCTTGGCACCGCGATCGTGACCGTCCAGGCCGGGTTTGGCAATCAAGACGCGTAGTTGTTCAGCCATCGGACTCTCCTCTATGTTGTTTTCTGTCTCACGCCTGCGATTATACAACGGTTCAGATGAGTTGGAAAGACTTCCTGACAGGTGGTTCGGGTGTGGGTCTGGACAGCCACGGCGGCGGCGGCGATGGCGGCGATGGCGGCGGCGAGGGAATGAAAAATGGTAGGGTTCAAAGGTTGGAAGGTTGGTGGGTGCAGGGGGCCTGGGCTGCATTTGTGGTCTTACTTCCCCTTCGGTGTTTCATCCTCCGTTCTCGCTGTCCCCTCGTCTAGCTTTGGGCTGTAGGCCCAGCAGCGGTTGCCGTTGTGGTTGACCTGGCGGCGGGTCAGGTAGCCGGCAGCCATCATGGTCTCCAGCTCGCGAGAGGCCGACCTGTGGCTCAAGCGGCGGGCGTCCGCAAAGTGACGGACGGTGAACTCGCCGGGCTGGAGCCGGCGGGCGCGGGCGATGGTCGCGATCTGCTCGACGATCTGCTGGCGCTGGGTGTTGGTCATGGTGGGATCTCTCCTTCTGTGGTGGGTCCGCGGGATCGACGTTTTATGGCTCTTGTTGGTTGGTTAAGTGAGTCGGTCGAAGAAGCCGGTCGAATGAATTCGACGGCTGGTACGGAAAACCTGTTGAAACAGGTT
>CAYQZG010000188.1:0-6231 GCA_964421785.1 uncultured Anaerolineales bacterium | reverse complement strand
GCACTTGCCGTTAGTGCGTTGCACCTCAGCCTGCCGACGCCGTCGAGACAGCCCACCCTGAGATCATGAAGAGGCCTCACCCTCCGCCCAACGACAGGCTAGCTCGTCGGGTTCTTGTAGGTGATCTCCCTCCGCTCCCCGCCCTTGATCTCCACCAACTTGCCGCTAACGGTGAAAATGACCCGCTCGCAGATGTTAGTCACACGGTCTGCAGCACGCTCCAAGTTATGGGCCACCCAGAGAAGGTAAGTGGCCCGGTCGATGTTGCGCGGATTAGACATAATGTGCGTCAACAACTCCCGGTAGACCTGATTATATAGCCCATCTACCTCGTTATCCTCTGGAGGGATTGATCGAGCCAGCTCCATATCACGCTCCGAAAAGGCCTGCAGTGCCCGAGCAAGCATATTGCGGGTCTTATCGGCCATGCGGGGCACATCGATCAGCGGCTTGAGCAGGGGCTCGTCACCCATCATAAGATTGATTTTGGCGATACCCTTGGCATAGTCGCCGATCCGCTCCAACTCGGACGCGAGACTCAGGACGGCAGCAATGGTGCGCAGATCACCGGCCGTCGGCTGCTGAGTGGCGATCAGCGTCAGGGCCTTGGCCTCAAGCGCATATCGCCTCTCATTCAAGTCACGATCTTGCTCGATCAACCGCTCTGCTTCTTCACGATCGCGCTCCTTGAGGCTCGCTACCGCGTCCGTAATCGCCTGTTCAACCATGCTGCCCAGGGTCAACAGCTCGTCCTCTAGCTCCTGCAGGTTTCGATCAAACGTTTCTCTTGGCATGAATCCTCCTAACGAAAAACTATGATCAGCAGAAAGAGACGTTAAGTTGCTCATCCCCGAACAAGCCAGGAGAGCACCAGCACAACACCATTGTAGCATAGAAGAGAGAATTTGAACAAGCCGACAACGTCCTACCTGGCCAGAGTATTCATTCTCCGGTGGGGCGCCATGCCCACTAGCTGGGCGGCCTCCATCCGTCGACCCACGATCCCTCGTGAGCGAAAACGAGCCAACAACACGCAAGAGGGGCCCCTCCTGTTTGGGATCCGGGATTCTATCGTTTACTTGGCGTGACCGCTTGACAGTTCACAGCGGGAGAGTAGAATGACAACCTGCGTCGCCTTCAGTGCTATGCATCTCCACTGGGTGACCAGCGTCAAGGAGGCAGGGTAGAACGACTTACGATCGCCATGGGATGGTTTTTATCCCAGGATGGCGTTTATTCCCATATATCACGTAAGGAGGACACAGATGAGCAAAGCATATGACGTCACCATCATCGGTGCAGGACCGGGAGGCTACGTAGCCGCCATTCGCGCCGCTCAATTGGGACTAGCAGTCGCCGTGGTCGAGAAAGAACACCTGGGCGGCGTCTGCCTCAACTGGGGCTGCATCCCAACAAAGACCCTACTGCGGAACGCCGAGGTTGTCTCGTTGCTGGATCGGGGTCGAGAGTTCGGGTTCTCCGTCTCCAACGTGGAAGTGGATTTCAAGGCCGCGGTCGACCGCAGCCGTAAGGTCTCCAAGCGATTGGTCAAGGGCGTCGGCCTCTTGATGCGCAAGAACAACGTCGATGTGATTGAAGGCCGCGGCGCACTGACGTCTGAAGGGGAGCGAGGCGTCTCCGTCGAAGTGGAAATGAATGATGGCAGCACGCGCACGATTGAGACCGACCATGTGATCATCGCCACCGGAGGACACGCCCGAACCATACCCGGTATCGACCCCGATGGGGAGCGGGTGATGACCTATCGAAGCGCTATCGTGCTGCGAGACCTGCCAGAGTCGGCCGTCATCGTCGGTGCCGGGCCGATCGGCATGGAGTTCGCCCAAGTGTGGAGCTCGTACGGGACGGATGTCACCGTCGTGGAGATGCTACCGCACGCGGTGCCACTGGAGGACGAGGAGGTCAGCAAGGTCGTCGAGCGCGCGTTCAGGAGGCAACGACGAGTGAAGATCATGACATCCACCCGGGTTCAAGATATTGATGCCTCCGCCAACGGTGTACGTGTGACCGTGGCCACCAAGGATGACGAGGAAGATGTCCTAGAGGCCGAGCGAGCGCTGATCGCGATTGGCGTGCAACCTAACAGTGAGAACATCGGCCTGGAAGACGTCGGGGTGGAGACCGAGCGAGGCAACGTCCTGGTGGACGACTACATGCGCACCAACGTCGCCGGCGTCTATGCCATTGGCGACGTCACAGGGAAGATGGCGTTGGCTCACGTCGCTTCGGCACAGGGCATCATCGCAGCGGAGACCATCGCGGGCGTGGAGACGAAGCCTTTGGACTACGACGCAGTGCCCCGATGCACCTACTGTCATCCCCAGGTAGCGAGTTTCGGCATCTCTGAGGCAGAGGCCGTTGAGCAGGGCCACGAAGTCAAGGTAGGGACATTCCCCTTCCGCCCCAATGGCAAGGCCCTCGCCTTGGGCGAGCGAGAAGGCTTCGTCAAAATCGTGGCCGACGCGAAGACGGGCGAAATCCTGGGTGCACACCTGGTCGGCCCTGAGGTGACGGAGTTACTGCCCGAGCTGGTGTCGGCCCGTACCTGGGAGCTGACCCCGGAGGAGATTGCTCGCACAGTCCACGCCCACCCCACCTTGAGCGAAGCGCTCATGGAGGCCGCTCACGGTGTGTTTGGCGAACCAATCCACATCTAGGCGACCGGCGTAAGCGCAGCCATCCGGGGGCAGGAGCAAGGGTATCAGCGACAAAAGACCCCTGGGGTTTCGGCCAGGGCTGAGCAGTGTCTTGTCGTATGCTACCTGACATCGCTTCGTGGGACTTCGTGCGGTTCGACAAAACCCCAGGGGTCTAGAACACGCGCTCCTGCATCCGGGGGCCCGCGCGTTGTCACGACACCGCTTTCACAGTATAATTTGTGCCGATATGGACGTGGAAATCAGCTGGTACGGGCAGACCTGTTTTCGGCTTGACGGGGAAGAGTCGATTGCAATCTTGACGGATCCGTGTTCCCCAGAGCTAGGCATTGTGCTACCCCCTTTGCAGGCCGATGTTGTCACGGTGAGTCATCATAACGCGTCTTGCCACTACCTAGATGGGGTACAGGGACCTTTCAAGCTCCTCGATGGTCCTGGTGAGTATGAGATACGTGGCGTCTTCATCACCGGCGTCTCTACGTTTGCTGATGACAAACAAGGCAGTGTGCGCGGGTTGAACACCGTCTTCGCCTTCGATTTCGATGGTATGACCATATGTCATCTTGGGCGGCTGGGCCACGTCCCTATGCAATCTCAGGTCAAGAACCTGGGTTCAGTCAATGTCCTGCTCGTGCCAGTAGGAGGAGGCGGGAGCCTTACCTCCACTCAGGCCTCCGAGGTGATCGGGCTGTTCGAGCCGGACGCTGTCATCCCAATGCGATATCAGGTACCCGGCCTGCGGGAGGATCTTGACAAGGTCGATACCTTCCTTAGGGAAATGGGTGTGCTGGGTGACCGCGTCGCTCCGGAAGCCGATGAGCGAAACACGCTGCACGTTACCGAGTCTAGCCTATCGGGCGAGACAGACATCGTCGTATTGGAAGCCAGCCTAGGTATAGTCGATAAGGTGGAGGAAAAATGAGTATGCCCAGAAGCTATCTTCTCATTGCCATAGGTCTCCTGATGGCCCTCGTCGGCTGTCAGAGCGGGGCCCAGCCTGAGGATATCGAAGCGCTTATGGATTCAGGACGCACCTATCTAGAGGCGGGGGATTACGATGAGGCCATCAGCGCCTTGGAGATCGCGGCCGAGCAGGCATCGGGCAACAGCGACGTTCACTTCCTGCTGGGGCAGGCCTACAACCAAAGCGGCGAGCTTTCCAATGCGGTCGATGAGTTCCGTGCAGTGTTGGAGATCGATCCGGAGAGCGCAGCTGCCCATCACAACCTGGGCGTCACCTACTATCAGATGCGGGATCTTCAATCAGCCCTCGATGAGTTCGAGAAAGCTCTAGAGATCGACCCCGATGCCCCCGACACTCATTATCAGTTGGGGGCTACGTACCTGACATTGGCGCTCTCGGGGAGTGAACCGACATCCCTGGCTGATCCGGAACTGCTTGAGCAAGCAATAGGAGAGTTCGAGACTGCCCTCAAGTTGAGAGAGAACATGCCCGAGGCGCTGATCGGCCTGGGAAACGTGTATCTCCAGCAAGGAGACTACGACGCTGCCATCGAGAAGCTGCAAGAGGCTATCGAGTCAGTGCCAGACTCACGTGAGGCTCACTACGCGCTTGCCGCCGCCTTTGCGCAAGGTGGGGATATCGATGGAGCTTGCGAGACGTACAAACAGTTTCTATCGCTTGACCCACCAGTGGAGTGGAGAGATCAAGCTGAACAAGCGATGGCGTCGCTAGGGTGCGAGTAGCCGCGACTTAACTGATATGGTTAAACTTCTGATGACGTGGAACATTCGAACTGGACTCGAGGATGAGTATTTTGAGTTCGTGATGCAGGATTTCGCGCCCGGGCTGTTAGAACTGGGCATCCAACCTACCGACGCATGGTACACAGCCTATGGCAATCATCCCCAGATTCTCACAGGCGGTGTAGCGGAAGACCTGGGAAGCCTGCGTGAGGCGTTGGCTACCAAGAGGTGGCGCGAGCTGAAGCTGGAGCTCTTGACCTATGTGACCGACTACAGCCAGAAGACGATCCGTGCCAGCGGGGGATTCCAACTATAGATGACGCTCGTCGGGCCTGCCTGGGTCGAGAGCGCGCCCAACCCCTTGGGTGACTGCCCTAAGCGGAGCTACGCGCAGCGACACCCGGTTACTCCGTCGAGTCAGAGGCCGTATCGCTGCTATCCTCACTGGGATGGCGTTTATCCCCCTTGTCCGTAGAGTCCTTGACGCTTCCAGGCGTCGCAGTCGATGACTTGGCTCGATTGTCGGTCACGTAGAAGCCCGACCCCTTGAAGATAATGCCTACCGGCTGGATCAGACGGTGCACGTGCCCCCCGCATTCTGGGCACACTTCTACAGGCTCATCCTCCATATGCTGCCGGCGCTCGAAGCGCACGCCGCAGCTTTCGCACTCATACTCGTATAGTGGCATACAAAAAACCTCCCCTGAACTTGCCGACGCTACATTATAGTCCAAACCAGTCGATCGTGCAAGCAGGAGCGGCGCGTGGGGTAGGGCTATCGCATATGGACGTAGTATGCTCATAGACCCCGTCTCGGGGTCGTCCTTCGGCGTCAATCGCCCTGACATCTCTGTTCTTTCGGTTGCGACGCCCTCGAGGACGAGGGCTGTGAGCACAAATGCGATTGCCCTGGCGCGTGCCCTTTCGTCTACCATTATACTGGAAGCGAGACGCGATTTCTATGAGAAGAGTCGCACATCGACTCTGAAGTCCCAGGTATCAGTATCCCAGTTGCTGGCGATTGCGCCGCTGGGTTCGTCCTGCCGGCAGTCCCCACGAGACAGGGCCCCCGTTGGCTGATGGCCTGGATAGATGACTAGGCGTTGGCTCGCCACGTCAGCGCATCGTCCTCCGGACAGGCCTCGATGCAGGCGCCGCAGGCGAAACAGTCAGCGTGGATCTTGGCATCGGCGTAGAAATCCCTCATGGCTCCCGAGGGGCAGGCCTTGACGCACAGCTGGCATTCCTTGCAGACATCCAGATCGACGCGCGGGCGCATCAGGCTCACTTGCTCCACCAGCCAGCTCACCAGTCCAAAGGGGCACAGGAAGCGGCACCAGGGCCGGTAGACGAAGAGGCTGGCGATCACCACCGCCGCGGAGAAGATCGCGATCGCCCAGGTGACGTTGAAGGAGAAGAGCTGGAAGGGATCGACGAGGCCGATCCAGTCTATCCCCGCCGCCGCCAGGCCAGCCACTAACACGATGAGCGCGAGGATGCGAACGCCGTTGGACAGCCAGAACGGAGGTTCCCACTTGGGGAGGTCCACACGATGGAGCAGATCCTGCAAAAGCCCCAGCTGGCAGGCCCAGCCGCAGATCGACTTGTTGGAAACGAACACCGCCACCAGCAGGATCACCAGCATCGCAGCGACCGGGATCATGAGTTGACCGCGCACCAGGAGGCTGGTGAGCAACTGCCGCAGCGAGGCGACCGGGTTCGGGTTCAACTCGCTGGGGAGGACCAGGCCGAACACGAATCCAAAGACTAGCACGCCGCCCACGAGAAACGCCAGGCGTACCTTCGATGTGACCTTCCTGCGGCGCAAGAGTAGTGTAGCGACCAC
>CAYQZG010000187.1:0-6496 GCA_964421785.1 uncultured Anaerolineales bacterium | reverse complement strand
TGTAGACGCGGTGCATGCCGAGCGTGCGCACGAAGTAGCCCTCCATCAGCCAGAACGCCTCGGCCAGCAGGAGGGTGTCCGGCACCTCCTCCGCCACGCGGTCGACGACCTGACGCCAGAACTCCTGGGGCATCAGCTCGTCGAGCTGCTGCCTGGTCAGGCCGTGCTCGGCCCGCGAGGGGATGGCGCCGCCGGTGCCAGGCTCCGGGAACCAGAGCCGCTGGTAGTGCTTCTTGGCCAGCGTCATGGCCGCGTCGAAGCGAATGATGGGGAACTTGCGCGCCACGTGGAGGATCATCTGGATCACCGCCTCGCGCGCCTCCTCCTTCAGGAAGTTGAGCTGGGCGGTGTCGTTCCACGGCATGCTGGTGCCGTCGTTGCCGTGGTAGATGTATCGCTCGTCCCCGGTCCGGTGGTCCACCCGCTTGAAGACCACCGCGGCGTCGCTGCGGTCGTAATAGCCGTCCTCCAGGTAGATCCCCACGCGGTCGTCCTGGCAGACGTTGGGGCCGGTGAAGGTATAGGAGGGGAAGGGGCTGTAGTCCAGGGCGATGAAGCGCTCCGGGTGCTCGATCACCCATTGGGAGTCGATGCCCATGTGGTTGGGCACCATGTCGCTGGCCAGGCGGATGCCCCGCCGCCAGGCCCGGTCGCGCAGGCTCTGATACCCCTCCTCGCCGCCCAGGTCGTCGGCGACGCGGTAGTGGTCCACGGAATAGGCGGAGGCCACGGCCTCGGGGTTGCCCATCATCTGTTTGATGCGCTGCGAGGCTGAGCTCCGCTCCCACAGGCCGATGAGCCACAGACCGGTGAAGCCTCGCCGCGCCAGGATGTCCAGCTCCTCGTCCGGAATCTCGCCCAGCTGCGTGATCGGCCGTTCATACTTCTTCGAGAGCTGGTCGAGCCAGACGTAGGCGTTCTTGGCCAGCAGCACGACCTTGGGCATCCAGTCCTGGTCGGGGCTGAAGCGTTCGTACTCGACCTCCCCGAACTCGTAGACGCGGCTTGGCCCGGGACCGAGGAAGGTGGCCTTCTCCTCCTCGGCGATCAGGTCGAGGCTGCTCAGAAGCTGGTAGAGGTAGCGGCCCAGCAGCACACCCCACCGCTCCCGTATGAACTCCAGCTGCTCCGATAGCGAGTGGGGTGATCGGCGGGCGGGTGCGCTCAGCATGTCGATCAGGTTTTCGTCATCTGGGCCGAAGGTGGGCTGGGTATCGAAGAAATCGTGCAGCTCCGACATCACCTCGCGGTAGGCGGTCTCCCTCTCCAGCTCCGTGTCGTCGAACAGCTCGACGAAGGGCGAGAATGCCGGATTCTCGTTGGCCAACCAGAGCAGGATCAACTCCTCGAGCACGATATGGCGATGCGGAACGCCGTCGGTCTCCCCCTCCAGGTAGGTGTCCGCGCTCGTCTCTCGTCGGTAGACGGCTATGGGCGGGAAGCGGTTCACGAAGCGCTGCAGTGTCTCGTCCAGGTCCTCTTCGCCCACGCGCTCGGTGAGCCACGCCAAAGCCTCACCCATCACTCGGGCGTTCTTCTGTTCCCGATACAGCTGCACCACGTAGTGCAGGATCTCGTCGATGAGACCCATGGCGTTGATCTGCCCCGCTCTCACTGCCCGTTCCGGGTAGCGCACCAGATCGCGCCGCTGATTCATCTTCTGGGCGAAGAGACGCGCGGCGTGAAAACTGACGAAGATCACGTTTCCGGTCAGGGTGAAGAGCGTCTTGTCGAAGTCGTAGAGATCGCGCGCCTCGCGGGAGATGTGGAACTCCATCTGTGGACCTCCACACGTGACGCGCGGCGTACGACCGGCGTTGGGCAAAGGGATGATCATCATAGATGACTCCTGTCTCAAGCGTCGCGCAGGTCAATGGTGAGCTAGGAGCGCCGTCGTCCCGACGGCACCGAGTATGTGAGGTGCCTCGCACGCACGGAACTGCTGTAAGCAGAGCGGCGCACCGTTTCAAGCGTCGCGCAGGTCGATGGTGAGCTGCATGTCCCAGGGAAGACGGGGCTCCAGGGGCGTCACCCACCAGAGCAGCGTGCACGTACCCTGGTAGACACGCTCGTAACCCGCCTCGGAGTTGGAGACCGCCTCCAGCGGGAAGTACCACAGATTCGCCGGTCGGCTGGACGCCACCTGGACCTCACCCGCCAGGTCGGGCAGGGTGGACCCGACGCTGAAGCTGGCGATCTCGTCGTCGCCATCGAAGTCGCCTAGGCTGCGGCGATTCGAGTCCACCTCTATGTAGCCGTAGCGGCTGTCTCCGCCGACGATACCCCAGTTGAACTCCACGCCGAAGCGTAGGTCGGCCGGTATGTCATTCAGATTGGTCACTCGATAGCGGACGACGAGCTGAGAGGATCCGGCCTGCACCGAGATTCGTTTCTCCACGCGCACGGGGAACGGCACCTCGCCGGCCCACACGGTGCCCTGCCGCGTCAGGGTCAGCAGGGCCCCTTCGTCACTTTCCCGTACCTCGGCCTTGTAGGGCTTATCGACGAAGTTGCCCTGCTCGCCGTAATGTGCCTGATAGAAGCTCTCCGGCGTCGTGTCCGCGTGGAGGAAATGATCGAGAAGGGCGACCCGGCGGTGCCAGTCGTAGAAAAGGCGGGTGTGGACGTCGCGCTCCTTGACCCTGACGCCCTCGGGGATCTCCTCCTCGCCGGGCAGGAAAAGACGGCCGTGCTCCGCCGCCTGCCGCAGCGCCTCATGGTATCCCTCGCGGCGGCGTGTCATTGTGTTGAGCAGGTTGTAGCGACGGTCTCTCCAGTCCCACTCCACCAGCGCCCCGCCGGAGGACGGCTTGAAGATCAGCACCTGGCGGTCGGTGTTGAGGATGATCTCCTCCTCGGTATCGGCGTCCAGGTCTCCACGTTCGACGTGCGCCCACGTCTGAGCCTCGCTCTCGGCCCGGTCGGCCAGCTCCTCTGCGGCGATCAAATGGGCGTAGTTCGCGACGCGGATGTGGAAGAGATAGATGCCGCCGAACAGGCCGTGCCAGTAGCCGCAGTTGCACTGCGCCGACCAGGTGTGATCCAGGGCCCGATTCTTCGTCTCCCCTTCCGGCAGTTGGTGGACCTTGCGGCTGACCCAGAGCATCTTCTTGTGCATCTGGTTGACCTCGTCATAACGGCCCAGGAAGGACCGCCAGGCGCCTCCCTTGACGAAGTGGAGCACATCCTCCTGCTCTTCGTCCTTCAGCTTGCGCCGTACCTTGCCGAGATTGGCGAACGCGTCCGGCGGAAGGGCCCAGTGCATCATCTCCTCGTAGGATGCGCAGGGGAGGTAGACCCGGCCCAGGGGCGGCTGCTCGGCCGCCACCTCGCCTAACGGGCGTGTCTGCAGCCAGTCGCTGCTCTCCTCCAGCGCGGTGAAGAAGCGGTCGACCCAGCCGTCCTCGCCCCAGCAGTGCTCCCACGTGTCGGGCCAGAGGCCGAACTTCTCGCCGTCGTCGCCGGAGACGGCCACGCCACCAGGGTGGGCCTCAGCCTGCTCCCGGAGCCAGGCCATCACGTGCTCGACCGGGCGCCAGGGAATGGCGTAGCGCAGGTACATCACGTTGCCGAAGACGTGTACCGGCAGCCCCTCCTCCTCCGTGACGTAGGGGCCGAAGAGGTCGCCGTCACTCAGCCCGGCCATCTTGAAGGGCGTGTCGTCGAGCACGGTATACTGAACGCCGGCCTTGGCCAGCGATTTGGGCAGGTGGGGCTCCCAGATGCGCTCGGCGACCCAGGCGCCTTTCGGCGCGACCCCGAAACGCTCCCTCAAGGTGTTGCTCATCTTGCGCAGTTGGCCCAGCTTGTCCTCCTCCGGAATGGCGACGAGGATCGGCTCGTAGTAGCCGCCGGTGAGGAGCTCAACCTGCTCCCGTGCCACCAGGTCGCCGAGACGATCGAGGTGCTCGGGTTGATTGGTGCCCAGCCAATCGAGCAGGGGACCGCTATAGTGGAGGGCCAGCCGGACGCCCGGATGGCGTTGCAGCGCCTCAAGCAGCGGGTCGTAGGCCTTGGCGGTGGCCTCGGCGAAGACGTGGTCGAAGTTGCCCACCGGCTGGTGGTTGTGGATGATCAGGGAGAGTGTCAGTCGCTTTGCTTCTATAGACCGAGACATGGCTCTATCGCTTTCCTCTCATCCACGGGCTGGGATCAGGCGACGTCGCATGGACGGTGTCCCCATGTGTTCCCTCGGCCCGTGAAGCGGCCTATGCCCCACTCACGATGCCGTTAGGCCGCTTTGCTTCCGTGGCGGGCTGTCATTTTGGGATATTGTCGTTCATTTTCGTGTTTTGGTCAAGTGGAGGTGAGGCAGGTAGAGGAGAGGCTAGGGAGGGACTGGGGAAAGTCACGTTCGCCTACGCTTCTAAGGCTTCGGGATTCACACAGTGGGGCATGGGCTCGCCTCGCAGCCCTGCCAGCAGATTCTCAGCGGCCATGGTGGCCATCTTGGTGCGCGTCGCCACGCTGGCGCTGCCGATGTGGGGCACGACGATGCAGTTCGGTAGGTCCAATAACGGATGATCCGCGGGGATGGGCTCCGGTTCCGTCACGTCCAGAGCGGCATAGGCGATCTGGCCCTCCTGAAGGGCGTCATGCAGGGCATCATGATCCACGACGCCCCCCCTTGAGGCGTTGATAAGTCTCGCCGTCGGCTTCATGGCCAAGAGCTCCTCTCGCCCGATCAGATGATGGGTCGTCTCCGTCAGAGGGACGTGCAACGTGACGAAGTCGCTCTCGGTCAGCAGCGCGTCCATGTCCACCTTCGTGGCGTCCACGTCAAGCTCGGCCTGCGATGTGTAGGGGTCGTGGTACAGGATGCGCATGTCAAACCCCAGTGCGCGGCGGGCCACCGTTCGGCCAATCCGTCCCATGCCAACGATGCCCAACGTGGCGCCGTGGACGTCTTGGCCCATGAGAAGCATCGGCCCCCAGGTTTTCCATCTGCCGGCCCGGACGTAGTCCGCTGCCTCGACGATGCGGCGGGCCGCAGCCATCAGCAGGGCAAAGGCCAGGTCTGCAGTCGTATCGGTGAGTACGCCCGGGGTGTTCCCCACGGGGATGCCGCGCGCGGTGCAGGCATCCACGTCGATGTTGTCATAGCCGACGGCCATATTGCTGACGGCACGGAGGTGAGGGGCAGCGTCCAGCAGGTCCTGATCCACACGCTCGGTTAGCAGGCAGTAGAGTCCCTCAATGTCGGGCACTTTTTCCAGCAGGATCTCGCGCGGGATGGGGAGCTCATCCTCCCATTGTTCCACCTCGCATTCCTGCTGCAACATCCTGATGCCTTCTTCCGGCACGCTACGAGTGACATAGACCTTGGGTTTCATCGTCACACTCCTTTGTTGACCACAGCTTCATGTTCTCTGTGCTTGTCAAGACGATTCGAAATCGGCTTTGATTTCTGCGATAATCTCATCGGAGATGCCATAGGTGTGCTCTTCGGTCGGGAACTCTCGAGCACGTACTTCTCTGGCATACGTCTCGAAAGTCTCCCTCAAGATCGTTGCCAGATCGATGTACGCCTTCGAGAACCTGGGGGCGAATCGGGTGAATAGTCCAAGCACGTCGTGGAGCACGAGCAGCTGTCCGTCGCAGTTTGACCCTCCACCTATGCCAATCGTTGGAACGCGTAATCTACTCGTGATGTACTCACCCAGCTTGCCAGGGATGGCCTCAAGGATGATGGCGAATACCCCGGCTTCCTCAAGCGCCAGGGCTTGCCGAACGACGTTGCGGGCGGCCTCTAGTGTCTGCCCTTGTGCCCTCAGTCCGCCCAGGGCGCTGATCTTCTGGGGATGGAGCCCAATATGTCCCATCACCGCGACGCCCATGTCAACGACTGCACGGGCTTTCTCTACGTATTTCGGCGCAGCCTCGAACTTGACGGCATCCACCCCGGCCTCGGATACGAAGCGGGCAGCGTTTCTCATCGTCTCTTCGACTGAGTATTGGAACGATCCAAACGGCATATCGGCGACGACCATGGTACGCTCACAGGCGCGCGCTACCGCGGCGCAGTGCAGGAGCATCATGTCCATTGTCGCGGTAAGCGTGTTCTCGTGCCCGTGCACGACCATTGCCGCAGAGTCCCCTACGAGGATCATATCGATCCCGGCCTCCTCGATGATCGTCGCCGTGGGATAGTCGTAGGCGGTGAGCATAGTGAGGATCTCCCCGCGGTCCTTTTTCTCCTGCACGCTTTTCGCAGTGATCCTATCTCGATACATCAACAGACCTCCTAGACGGATGGAAGCTCAGCAAGGATACTCTTCGAGGTCACGGCTATCCCATAATCTTTGGCCAATTCATCTCCCAGTCTCTGTCTTGCCACGGGTGTGAGGGAATCAGATACAATCTCCCCTCAGCATAGCCTTCCCCAACCTCCCAGCACCGTCTGTTAACGACGGTGTTTCTTGCGAGCGATTACCCCTTCAACGGCGTCGGCGATGTGCTCCGCCGACATGCTTGAGCGTGAAGCGTGATGCGTGAA
>CAYQZG010000186.1:0-6588 GCA_964421785.1 uncultured Anaerolineales bacterium | reverse complement strand
GATGGAGACGAAGGCCCGGCTGCGGGACGGCGAGCCGGTCTGCATCGCGTGCGCCAGCGCCGAGCACCACGTACTCGACGGATCAGGGATATCGCTTAAGCAGGCATAATCGACACCCAGGTGCCCAATAGATAAGATCAGGCCCTTTCTAGCGAGGGGCCGAGTGACAAAGCTTCTATCGACAAAGGAGAACCACTGTGAAGAAGAGACTGTTTGCAGCATTCGCGTTCTTACTGATCGTGACGTTGATCGCCGGGTGCGGTAGCTCACCCCCGGCCGCGACGGAAGACTCCACGACGTCCACCTCTCCGCCAACGTCGATGTCCCCGCCGACGGAGGAGACGGTGGCTGAGACATCGGCTGAGGGCGTCTCAGTGACGCTGCCCGGCGACGACTGGGGCTATCCATCCCCCTTCGCCTTCTACTCGCGCGGGCCGGGCTACATCCGCATGTCTCTGCTATTCGACACGCTGACGTGGAAGGACGAGGACGGGGTGATCCCCTGGCTGGCCGAGACGTGGTCCGTCTCCGATGACGGCACCGAGTGGACCTTCACGTTGGCCCCGGACGTCGCCTGGCACGACGGCGAGCCGTTGACGGCCGAGGACGTAGCCTTCACGTTCGAGTATTTCAAGGCCCATCAGGGGGCCTTCAAATGGTCCTGGCCGGTGGGCAAGATCGAGAGCACCGAGATCGTGGACGAGGAGACCGTCATCCTCAACTTGACAGAGGCTGTTGCGGGGGCCCACGAAGGTTTGATGGGTTCGCTGCCCATCATTCCGAAGCACATCTGGGAAGGCGTCGATGACCCAGGCAAGCTGACCTCAGACGACGCCGTCATCGGCAGCGGCCCCTTTGAGCTGCTGGAGTACAGCAAGGAGGAGGGTCGCTACGTCTACGAGGCGAACACGGACTACTTCCGGGGCGCGCCGACCGTCGACGAGCTGACCTTCATCAAGGTGGAGAACCAGGCCCTGGCGCTGGAGACGGATACGACCGACTATGCCTCGTTCTGGGGCAAAGAGATCGAGGCTGTGGAGACGTTCCAGGGAAAGGAAGGCTACGGCGTCATCGACGGCCCCAGCTTCTGGGTGCTCCAGACGATCTTCAACACGCAACGGCCGCCCTTCAACGATGTTGAGCTGCGGCGCGCCGTGGCCCACGCCGTTGACCGACAGCAACTCGTGGATCAGGTCACCCACGGTGGGTCCATCGTGGGCAGCCTGGGTATCCTCTCGCCCTTCACCGACTGGCATAACCCGGATCTACCCGTGTATGAGCACGATCCGGAGCTAGCCAGAGCGATGTTGGAAGAAGCTGGAGCTACCGATCTGAGCCTTCGCCTGATCACCACGGCTGGCTTCGCGCGCGAGGCAGAACTGGTACAGGCCGATCTGGAGGCCGTTGGGATCGAGGTCGAGGTCCAGACCGGTGACTACAGCACCATCGACGGGCTGCTGCGTGAGGGCAACTTCGACCTGGCGATCAACGGTCACGGCGGCATTGCGAACCCGGCTATGCTGGAGACGCCAACCTGGCCTGCCCAAACGTATGACAACCCGGACTACGACGAGCTCTATCAGCAGCAAGCGGCTACCGTCGACGAAGAGCAGCGGCGCGAGCTGGTCTGGCAGCTGCAGGAGATCATCGCGCAGGATCTACCGGTGCTGACGCTCTACCATCCCAAGATGTGGACCGTCTACGACGCCGGCGTGTTGGATAGCTGGTTCTACACCCAGGGTGGTGTTGGTTTCGGCATCCCGATCTCGATGAACAAGCTGATCTTCCTGCCAGCCGGTGCCTCCGAGCAGGTGGAAGAACCGGGGGCAGAAGCAGGGCAGGAGGAAGCATCCTCAGCGGAGGGAGGCTCCGATTCCGAGGTAGCTCAGACCTTGACCATCGGTCTGGGACGTGACCTCTACTACGGTCCTGACACCTGGTACATCTTGCACGGCTCTCTGGGCGTCTGGGAACCCTTGGTGATCCTGGACAATGATATGGTGGCCCAGCCTGTGTTGGCCACGTCCTGGGAGGCGAATGACGCCGGCACCGAGTGGACGTTTCACCTGCGGGAGGGCGTCACGTTCCACGACGGGACCCCCTTCAACGCCGACGCGGTGCTCCTGAACGTCCCCACGCTTCAGGAGGAGTATTCCACCACCTTGCCCAGTCTTGATTCGCTAGAGAAGGTGGACGAGCATACCATCCGGTTCGTAATGAACGAGCCGACACCGAACTTGCCTCAGCTCATTGCTTACTTCTCCAGCGCCATGATCTCTCCCAGTGCCATCGGCGAGGATGGTCGCCCCACGGCTCCCATCGGGACCGGACCGTTTGTCTTTGAGGAGTACGTTGAGGATGACAGCATTATCCTCAGGCGGAACGACGAGTACTGGGGAGACCCAGCCAAACTGGAGCAGGTGACGTTCAAGTACATCCCCGAGGCGACCACGCGCATGGCCGCTCTCCAGACCGGGGAGATCGACGCCATCGCCGACGTGGGCTCGCTCCAGCCGGAGCAGGCCTCGATTGTGGAGGGGGACGACAACCTCGTCCTGCACGAGCAGGGCGTGGCGACCACCCACTATCTGACGTTCAACAGCGGAAAGCCTCCCTTCGACGACGCCCGGCTGCGTCAGGCAGTCAGCAAAGCCATCGACCGGCCGGGCCTGGTGGACGCCACGCTCTACGGCTTCGGCGATCCTGGTGTCAGCGTGATCACGCCTCGGGCCAAAGCATGGGTGCGCACCGACATCGCGCCCACCCACGACCTGGACGAAGCAAGGGCGCTGGCTGACGAAGTGCTGGGTGGCGAGCGCGCTGAGGTGAGACTTGTGCTGCACTCCGGACTGCTCGGGCGCTGGCCGTACGAGAACATCAGCCAGATTCTTCAGGCAACGCTGGTCGATATGGGGATCGACATCCAGATTGAGACGATGGAGGGAGGCGCCTGGAGCGAGGCCCTGAAGAACGGTGAGTACGACATGACGATGATGCCCTACACGCTCATGACCGGCGATCCGGACTTCTTCATGGCTGAGTGGGTCTACAGCGAAGGGGGCCTGAATCAGAGACGCAGCTATGGGTACAGTAACGAACGCGCCGACGAGCTGATCCTGAAGGCTCAGTCGGAGATGGACCCCGCCAAGCGGAAAGCGTACTACGACGAGCTGCAGGAGATCGTGGCTGAGGACGTTCCGTTCACGCCGCTCTATCACGAGGCAACCATCTACGCTACGCGGAAGAACGTCAAGGACCTCCACTTGGACGTGCAGTTCAAGCCCTCTATCGACGAAGCGTATCTGACGGCCGAGTGATCGGTTTGGCGGCTTGTCTTTGCCAAGGGCAAGGGCAAGCCGCTGCTTCCGTTTTCAGAACGATGCGTCACTACATCGTCCGCCGTCTCACATCCTTGCTTCCCGTCATCTTCGGTGTGTCGTTGATCACCTTTGGGTTGATGGGCCTCGTTCCCGGTGACCCGGCCGAGATCATCGCCAGCTACGGCAAGGAGACTGAGCCCGGCCAAGAGCAGATCGAGGCCATCCGGGAGGATCTGGGGCTGGATCAACCCCTGCCGCTCCAGTATCTGCACTGGTTGGGGCGAGTGATCCGTGGCGACCTGGGTGACTCCTTGCGCTCTGGTCGCTCGGTCTGGTATGAGCTGACCACCCACCTGCCGGCGACGTTGCAGCTGGCGACCGGCGGACTGGTCATCGGGTTGTTCATCGCTCTTCCAATCGGCATCCTCTCCGCTGTCTGGCGGGACAGCGTCGTCGATCAGATCAGCCGCGCCCTGGCCTTGCTCGGCGCCTCTGTGCCGTCTTTCTGGTTGGGGACGATACTCGTACTCTTCTTCGCCGTGCGACTTGGCTGGCTCCCTTCCATGGGCCGCGGCGGGCTGAGGCACTTCATCTTGCCCTCTCTCACCTTAGGTCTGGGAACGTCGGCTGTTCTGATGCGTTTGACACGCGCGAACCTGCTGGAAGTCCTCGGTGAGCAGTACGTGCGCACCGCGAGGGCCAAAGGGTTGTCCGAGAGGATCGTCGTGCTCCGTCACGCGCTCAAGCCGTCCCTGTTGCCCCTGGTGACGATGCTGGGGCTGCGGTTCGGGCATCTGCTGGGCGGCGCCATTGTCATCGAGATGGTCTTCGCGTGGCCTGGGCTGGGTATGCTCGTCATCGATTCCATCCTTGGCCGTGACTTTCCCGTCATCCAGGGCTTTGCCCTGTTCATCACCCTCCTATTCGTGGTCATCAACTTCGTCGTCGATCTAGCGTGCCGCTGGCTGGATCCCCGCGTGCACTATGGAACGTGAGCGCCCGGAACTCGCCTATGGAACGAGCTAGATCTCTTCGTCAGTCCAGGCGATGCAGGCAGAGCGTGGAACCCGCAGGCCAGAGTGCTCTGTCAAGGGCAATCGCCTCCTTGCTGAGCTACGCACAGGCGGCGCCGGCGGGCTTCCTCGGCTTGTTCCTGCTGCTGTTGCTGACCGGTGCCGCGCTCTTGGCTCCCCTCATCGCGCCCTACGATCCGTTGAAGATTGATCTCCAGCAGACCTTGCGGCCACCTTGTTGGGAGCACCCCCTGGGCACCGACCACTTGGGGCGCGACGTCCTGAGCCGCGTGCTGCTTGGATCTCGCGCCTCCCTGGGGGCGGCCGCCTTCACGGTCACTGTCGTGACGACCATCGGGGTTGCGCTGGGCACCATCGCGGGGTTCTACGGTGGATGGATCGACGAGATCATCATGCGCCTGGTTGATACGGTGCTCGCTTTTCCCTCCATCATCCTGGCCCTCGTCGTGGCTGGCCTGCTGGGGCCTGGGCTGCGCAACGTGATCCTGGGGTTGACCTTAGTGCGATGGGCGGGATGCGCGAGGTTGGTGCGCAGCCTCGTCTTGTCGGTGCGGGAACGGGAGTTCATCATGGCCGCGCGCTCCATCGGAGCCAGTAACAGGCGCATCGTGGCGCACCACCTCTTCCCGAGCATCCTGGGCCCCGTTGTCGTCATGGCCACCCTTGACCTGGGCAGCGTAATGCTCAGCATGTCTGGACTGAGTTACATCGGGCTGGGCGTTCAATTGCCTCATCCGGAGTGGGGAGCTATGGTGAACGACGCCCAGCTCCACGTCCAAGTTGCTCCATGGCTGGCCATCGCTCCGGGTCTGGCGATCGTTATCGCCGTCTTGTCGGCCAATCTGCTGGGGGACACGCTGCGAGATCTGCTCGACCCCCGCTATCGACGTCTCGTATCCTAGCAACGGAGCATTGAGAGCTATGACAGCTTTGAGAAGATGGCAGGAGCATGTGACGGCTTGTCGTGAAGCACGCAAGCGCGAGGATGCGGCGATGTGGCATCGACTGGCCGACTGGTATGACAAGTGGGTGGAGCATAACGACTACGTGGACGTGGTCCTTTCGCGACTACCTACGCAACTGGGAAGACGGACGCGTGTATTGGAGATCGGGCCGGGGAGTGGCGCTTTCACCCTTCCGTTGGCGTCGTCGGTGGGGCAGGTCGTCGCTGTAGAACCATCCCGCGCTATGCGGGAAGCGCTTAGGCGCAACATCGCAGAGGCAGACCTCACCAACGTGGATGTCCTACCGGAGCGTGTTGAGGAAGGGCTGGCGGACGTGGAGGGCTCCTTTGACCTGGCCCTGGCGTCGAACTCGCTCTACAACGTAGAACCCATTGACGACGTCATGCGTAGGCTGGTGGGCATAGCTCGCCATAGCGTCATCTTGATGGGAATTGGCGACCAACCTGAGTGGTATGGAAAGCTCCACCGCCGCTTCAGGGGAGCTGACCGCGTTCCATCTCCGCACCTGGGCCACTTCTACCCCGTGCTGTTGGAGCTAGGTATCTTCGCCGACGTCGAGGTGGTGTGGATCAGCGCCAACTACGTCTATGAGAGCGAGGAAGATCTGCTCGACTGGTGGGCTTTCCACTTCCACCTGGGCAAGGATCGCCACTCGGAGCTACGATCCGCCCTACTGCCGCTCGCAGAGCGGCGGGGCAACCGAATTGGCATCTACGGGCGCCGCCGAATGGCACTGCTGAGGATCGAGTCAGGCCGTAGTTTCTGAAGCCGATTGAGGGGCACCGGCAGGTCGCCATCAGATTCCTATCTTGCTGCCGGCGACTTGGAGCCACCTTCTCACGTACCACAGAACCGGTGGCGGCATCACTCTGGGACAACGGGAACGGTCGGCAGTGCTAGATCGACAAGTGGCGAGAAAGGCGCCGACGGCCTCGTTCCAGGTCATCTTTGCTCCTTCGCTGGCTGGTTCTACGAGTGTGGAACCGTTGTCTTCAGAGACGCTCCGATTTTTGACGGCGCCATTCAACCCCGTCAGCATCAGTTTTCACGGCGTGAACCGGCCTTCTGGAGCCCTGATACCGCCTTGAAATGCCGGTTTGGCGGCGGCTTCTGATGGCGCAATTTGACAAGAACGTCTGTTCTCAACCCTATCCTGTCAGCTGCGACCAGTTGGGTCAAGGCCCGACTGGATGGGGTGTCGTACCTCCCGTCAGTCGACCTTCGGCAGTTGCTTCACCACATTGGTCAGCATCCACCGCAATCCCTTTG
>CAYQZG010000185.1:0-6620 GCA_964421785.1 uncultured Anaerolineales bacterium | reverse complement strand
GCGTCATCGGACCCTGGTTGAAGATGCCCCCGCCGCGATAGTTCGACGTGTTGCCACCGATCGTTACGTTGGTCAGCGTGGCATCGCTGTTGTTGAAGAAGCCGCCACCCGTCGCCAACTCCCCGAGGGCCTGATTCTCGCGCACCGTGCTGCCCTCAATGGTCAGTGTGCCGCCCACGCTTTCGATGCCGCCGCCGTAGACGCCAGTGGTATTGCTCATGATGGTGCTCTTGACGACGGACAAGGCGCTGTTGAGGTTGAAGACGCCGGCTCCCTCCTCCACGGATCTGTTGCCGCTGATGATGCAATCACTGATCACCATCGTGGCGCCATTGGCATTGAAGATGCCGCCCCCGCTGATGCTGGTCGCGTTGCTGAACACGGCGCTCTTGGTGAGCGTCAGGGTACCTCTGTTGTGGACGCCGCCGCCATAGGTAGAGTGGCCGTTGCGTATGGTGACGCCCGAGATGGTCGCGGTCTTGTTTCGGTTGACGTAGAATGCGCGAGCCGTTCCACCGCCATCGACGACTGTGTTGCCCGCGCCGGCGCCCTGTAACGTCAGGTCCCTACTGATACCAATGCTCTCGGTGTACACGCCCGCGGCCACGATGACTGTGCCGCCGCTGTCGACCACGGTCACGCCCCTATCGACGCTGGCAAAGGCGCAGTCGGGCGCGCTGGTCGCCGGAGCGTCGTAGTGTCCGTTGCAGACCGTGTCGTCACCGTCCGGACGCACGTAGATGAAAGACGCTGCCCGCACGTGTGGCGCTCCCTCCAGCCCGCCCGCCACGACCAGGCCAAAGAGGAGTACGATGAAGGGAACGATCATGAATGTTTAGTAGTCTGCGGTCCATGGTGATTTCTGCTTTCCTTTGGGTGAAGGTCAGTAGTGACCTGCCGATAGTGTCACAGAGACCGCTGTCGGTCGCTGTAGCCTCGTTGTCGCTGTGGGTAGCATTGACTCGTCAACATGCCACCGTGCCGTCAGGGATTCGTTGCATCATCACCTCTCTTGATACTCGGCACGAACGATGCCGTGAGCTCACTCGCTGAGGTCTTGCCCGTTCAGCCGCGCGAGTTCCCCGTATCCTTCCTCTCCCGGTGTGTTTGATCCGCAACCCTGCTCACCCTGGTGTTCGATCTGAGCCTCCAGGAAGCCGAACAGCTCTTTCAGACTGGCGAACCCCTGGCGTTGTTGACTACCCGGGCTCTCAAGGGAGGCCCGCCAGATCCCCTTTTCGCCATCACTGGTCTCCCACAGACGGAGCAGATAGGAAAGGTAGCGTGGTTTATGAGTCATCGCTATCGGTTGTTGTCAGATGTGTCTCTGATCAGCGAGTGGGCTAGTGGCGCCCCCGCCGTTCATCTGGTGATTGGGATAGGGCAACTCGATCGGCAGAATCAGCATCTATGCTTTCAGGTCACACCTGTGGGCTATCCTCTGCCACGGGTTGCTGTGTGCTGCTCTCTGTTCCCACACTGCCTATGCTACCATCCTACCGTCAAAATACCGTTAAAAAGCGGTCTCGGGCTTGTTCATAGTCGCAGGGCGCGGATGGGCGGTGCACCTTATTTGGTCCGCTCAAACGCAATTGGTTCATGGTGATCCTTGCCCACGATGGCATGTGACAGTATAATTGGAACAGAGGTTTTTTGACGAGTGAAACGGCATAGTAAGCGAAGTGACGCGATAGGCGAAGACGCTGGGTCTATCGTACCTCTAGGAGAGGTGGCGGAGCATTATCCTTCCCACCTGTTGTCTTACGACGGTTCCCCGGCGGAGTGTTATGAATGTCTCGGCTTTCCATATCCTTGATGGGATCGTTCCGCGTGACCCTGGACGGCGAGCCGGTCACGGACTTTGCCACGGACAACGCCCGGGCCTTGCTCGCTTACCTGAGCGTCGAGGCGGGTCAGGCTCATCGCCGAGATGCCCTGGCCGGCTTGCTGTGGCCTGATCAACCCAGTCGGAAAGCCCGCCTGAGCCTACGACAGGCCCTCTATCACGTGCGACAGGCCATCGGCGACCGCGATGCGGATCCGCCTTCTGAAGCGGAAGGGAAGCAGAGCACGCCCTTCCTGCTCACCACTCGTCACACCATCCGGTTCAACCCCCAAAGCGACCATTGGCTGGACGTCGCTGCCTTCACCGCCCTCGCCGAAGCGTGCGGACGACACCGACACCGCAGCCGAGGGACGTGTCTTCCCTGCCTGCGCTCTATGGAGCGCATGGTGGCGTTGTATCAAGGGGAGTTCCTGGAACGGTTCTCCGCCGGTAACAGCCGTCTCTTTGAGGAGTGGGTTCTGCTGAGGCGGGAGTGGCTTCATCGGGAGGCGATGGAGGCCCTCGTCCACCTTGCCAATCATCACGAGCGGCGCGGCGAGACGCGCCAGGCGCGCCGCTATGCGCACCGACAGGTGGAGATGGAGCCGTGGCGCGAGGAGGCTCACCGGCAGTTGATGCGGTTGCTGGCGTTGGTTGGTCAGCGCAGCGCTGCCCTGGCCCAGTACAAAGTGTGCCGCCGGACGTTGGCCGAGGAGCTCCACGTCGAGCCGACGGATCAGACCACGGCGTTGTACGAAAGCATCCGAGCAGGCGCAAGCGCTCCTTCGCTCCTCCGCTTCTCCGCTCCCCTGCATAGACTATCTCCTTCTCCCACACCTTTCGTCGGCCGAGAGACGGAACTGGCGGAGTTGGCCGATCTGCTGGCCAGTCCGGACTGCCGACTGGTGACCCTTGTCGGGTCCGGTGGTATCGGAAAGACCCGGCTGGCGCTCCAGGCAGCGGCGGACCACCGGGGGACCTTCGCTCACGGCATTGTCTTTGTCCCTCTCACGTCGGTCCGTTCGTCCGAATTGCTGGTGTCTGCCATAGCGGATGCCCTTGGCTTTTCCTTCCGCGAAGGGGTGCATCTTGAAGGACAGCTGCTGGGCTACCTGCGCGAGAAGGAGCTCCTGCTGGTGCTGGATGGCATGGAACACGTCCTGGAGGGAGCCGAGTTGCTGGCGAGGATACTCCACCGTGCGTCGGGCGTGATCGTGCTGGCCACGTCGCGAGAACGGCTGAACCTACGGGAGGAGTGGGTGCGCGCCGTCGAGGGCTTGACCTATCCGAAGCAAGGGGAGGTGAGCGGTGGACGTTTGGCGGATGCGACAGGTCGACTGTTGGAAGAACCGGTCGAGTTGGCAAAGGTCTACAGCGCCATCGCGCTTTTCCTTCAGCAGGCTCGCCGAGTGGACCATCGTTTTTCGCTCTCGCGAGGAGAAGCACCGTGCGTGGCCCGCATCTGCCAGCTGGTCGAGGGCTTACCGCTGGGTGTCGAGTTAGCTGCGGCATGGACCGGTGTGCGCTCCTGCCAGGAGATCGCTCGGGAGATCGAGCTCAATCTCGACATCCTGTCCACCGACCTGCGCAACGTCCCGGAACGACAGCGCAGCATTCGAGCCACGTTTGAACATTCGTGGCAGTTCTTGTCGCGGGAGGAGAGGGACCTTCTCGCCCAGCTGTCCGTATTCCGCGGGGGATTCGACCGCGAAGCCGTGCTCCAGGTGACTGGGGCGTCGCTGTCCACCCTCCTGGCCCTGATCGACAAGTCGTTGGTTCGTCGCGTTGCACCTGAGCGCTACGATATGCATGGACTGCTCGCACAGTATGCGGCTGATAAACTGCGTGATGGCCCAGAGCGGCACGAGAAGACGGAGATGGAGCATGCTCGCTATTTCGCCGCGCTTCTGAGTCGACAGAGAGAGCACTTGAGAAAGGCGAAAGGCAAGGAGGACTTCCGCGAACTTGCTTTGGAGATCGGAAACGCACGCCAGGCATGGCAGGTGGCGGTGGCGCACGGTTCTGCTTCTCTGGTCGAGCAGAGCCTGGAGAGTCTCTATCTCTTCTATGACCACCAATGCCGTTTCCAGGAAGGCGTCGATCTGCTTTTCCGGGCGATAGAGCGATGGACGGACGACCCAGGACGGGGACATATCCTGGGGAGATTACTCTCCCACCAAGGTGCCCTGTACCTTCAGCTGTGTCACTATCGATGGGCCCGAGCTGCCCTGGAGCGGAGTTGGGCTCTCCTCGAGACCCTTGACGTGCCAGCCGAACAGATATTCTGCCTGGTCAATCTGGCCGGTGTGGCGCGCAGGCAGGGAGACTATGAGGAGACGGCACGCCTATCTGCGAGGAGCCTGGCTCTGTCTCAACAGATGGGAGATCCCTGGGGGATCACGCATTCACTCCTGCAGCTGGGACTGGCTCGTTACCGCACAGGGGAAGTGGGCCAGGCCCAGGTCTTGCTCGAAGAGAGTCTAGCTGTCGCAGAGCGGAGCGACAACACGCGCCTGGCCATATCCCCTCTCAACGTGCTGGCGGACATCGCCGGTCATCAGGGGGACTACGCTCGCGCACGAGCCCTGCTTGAGCGATGCCTGACACTAAGCCGGCAGCTGGGCGATCAATTCAAGGTCGCCGTCGCGCTCAACAACCTGGGGACAGTGTTCCACGTCCTGGAGAAGGTCGAGGAGGCTCAGTCTGCCTATCGAGAGAGCCTGAAGATATGTCACGAAATCGGTGACCGGGGGGGACAGGCAATTGCGCTGAGCAACCTGGGTGAGGTGGCCTACGGAGCCGGCGCATACGCCGACGCAGCAAGGCTCTATCGACAGGGACTCTCCATTGGACGAGACATACACGATCAATGGACTGTTATGGCCTGCCTGAACAACCTCGGAGAAGTTGCGTATGCGCTTCAAGACGACGACGGAGCCAGGCAGTGTTTCACCGAAGCGTTGACCATTGCACAGGAGACCAGCACGCTGCCGCTGGTGCTCAAGGTCCTGGTCAACCTGGCCGCCCTCTTCGCGCGGGAGGGAGAGACGGTCTACGCGGCGACTTTGCTAGGATTGGCGCGCCAACACTCGGCTAGCGAGCAAGCGATCCGGGACAAAGCAGACCGCTTGCTGGATCAGATGGACATAGCAGCGCCGGCGGAGATCCAGGAGTCCTTGGACACGGTCGTTGCTGAGCTGCTTGCGCGAATCTCCCCCTCTTGACCAGGCTTGCCAGGTCTCGAATACCAGCTCAGTCAGTCCCTCTTCGGCCCGGGCCGGTCAGCTCTCAGGTGGGTCAGTAATGAATCCTCACCAGTGTGCCCACCGAGGCCCAATTGAACAGCCAACCCGCCTCGGAGGTCGGCAGATTGACGCAGCCATGGCTCATCGGATGGCCAAAGTTCGCGTGCCAGTACGTGCCGTGGATGCTGTAGCCGCGGTAGAAATACATCACGTAGGGCACGTTCGGCAGGTAGTAGCCGGGGCCGGACATGGAGTCGGCCGTGTACTTGACGTAGATGCGATAGTCCCCCGTCGGCGTCGGTGTGCTCGGCAAGCCGGTCGAGACGTACGTACTGCGCACTGCCGTGCCTCCTACATACGCTGTCAGTCGCTGTGCGCTGAGATCAACGTCGATCCAACGCCCGCCACTGGGCGAGGGGCTCGGGGGCTGTGGCGATGGTGAGCTTCCTCCACCCGGGATCTGCAACCGCTGCCCCACGTAGACGTGATTGGGGTTGACGATCCCGTTCGCCGACGCCAGGGTATGGTAGGAAAGGCCGTACCGCAGCGCAATACGGAACAGGTTCTCCCCTCGTCGGACGACGTGCACACGCGACGGGGATGATCCCGGAGTAGTGCTGTTGCTCGATGGGATGATCAACCGTTGTCCAACCCAGACGTGGTTGGCGTTGCCCAACGCGTTGGCGGCTACCAATGCGTCCACGGTCACGCCGTAGCGCAGCCCAATGCGGAACAAGTTCTCACCCGGCTGTACCACGTGAACGGTCGAGCTTTGAGCAAACACCGGCGTTACCACGGTCAGCCCCAAAGCGAGTGCCAGTCCGAACGTCAGTATCCTGCGCATCGCGCCTCCTTTGTCCCCCTAAAGACTCAGGTCGACCCAATCTTGCTCAGCTTGGATCGTCAGATCCAGACCCAAGCCTCGCTCGCCCTGGATCGCCAGATCCAGGGCAACAGCAGGGACTTGGCAATCCCCTGGGAGCAATTTTGGCTCTAGTGAGACTACCCGCTTCACCAGCAATCTCCATTGTACTCGAATTGGGCAAATAGGAAAGCGGCGTCGACCCTTTCATACAAAGGCTTTCGTCCCTTCCCAGATCCACCCCGTTTGACAAGCACGCGAAAGCCGAGTAGAATCAGACCGACTGGTCGGTATGAAGGCGCCAAGAGAGGTGAGGATGAAGAAACGGCGACGAGCCAAGGCAACCTATTCGCGCATGTCCCCCACGATCCTGCGATGTAGGAAGCGACCATCACCCCCTACCGGCGCTATCGAGTCTTCTTCGCCCGGATGGTCGAGTCGGGGGCCAGCGAGGGTACGCTGCGCCCCGTCGATCCGGACGGTACCGCGCGGGTGATCGTATCGCTTGGTCGTCGGCTTGTTGTTGCAGGGCCTGCTCGACACCAAGGGTGCCGACTGGGGATGCGTGGCGAAACAGGGCATACGGATGCTCCTCGGGGGCATCGAGAATAAGGAGTGAGATGAAGGTTTTGTTGACAGGCGCATTCGGCAACGTCGGGAAAAGCGCACTGGAGGAGCTGATCAAGCG
>CAYQZG010000184.1:0-6637 GCA_964421785.1 uncultured Anaerolineales bacterium | reverse complement strand
GCCGCACTACGAGCGGGTGTGGGGAGGGGGGTCCTGGATCGGCTGGCGATGGGGGGGTGAACCATTGGTGAGGTGCCAGGCACTGGAAAGGCGCCTTCGGCAAGTGCCTGGCACCGGGTGTCTCCTCGTCGGCGATTTTCTCACCTATGCCGGATGTGATATAATGGCGCTGGTTCGTCGACTCGCTGACTCGCCCGGAGCCGCCGCCATGAACGACAATGCCAGCTCCCGTCGCCCCGCAGCCCCGTTCGGCGCGGTCGGACGCCACCGCCCGGTCTACTTCTGGGCCGGGCCGGATACGGTGCGCATGAACCGGCTCAAGTTCATGGATCAGCCGGTCAACGAGCGCGTTCACCGAGAGGCGCATACCCCGCGGGCGGCGCGCATGTTGGCCGAGGCGGGCTTCAACTGGGCCTATCTGATGTTCAACTGGGGTTTCCCGCCTGAGCAGGACGAGGCGCAGCGCAAGAGCTTCCGCCAGGCGGTGGAGGTCTTCCATCAGGCCGGCCTGCGCGTCTTCGGCTATGTGCAGCTCTCCAACTGTGTTTACGCCGGCTCGCACCGGGAGCGGGACTGGTACGCCCGCGATCCTCAGGGCCGTCGGGTCTTCTACTACACGGGCCGCTATATGACCTGCTGGCACCATCCGGCGTGGCGGGAGCAGCTGCGGCGGCGGGTGCGCGGCGTGGTGGCGGCGGGAGCCGACGGGGTGTTCCTCGACAACCCGTGGATGGGGCTCCACATTCTGACCGTCGCCGACACCTGGGTGACGGGCGCGGGGTGCACGTGCGACCGCTGCCAGGCCGCGTATGAGGGCGCCTCCGGCGGGCGACCTATCCCGCGGCGGCTGGATCCCGCTGACCCCGAGACGCAGCATTACCTGGCGTGGCGGGCCGACGTGGTCTGGGATCTGGTCGGCGAGCTGGCGGACTATGCGCGCTCGTTGCGGCCCGCGGTGGTGGTGACGGAGAACGTCTATGACGCCATCAACCGCAATCACTACGCCGACTTCGGCGTCGATCTGCGCCGGGCGGCCCAGATCTCGGATGCGGTGATGATTGAGGATCACAGCTTCCCCCGTCTGGTCTCCGAGCACATGCTGGTCAACAACGCTATCACGTGCAAGGCGGCGCGGGCCTGGTCTGGCGAGACGCCGGTCATGACCAACCCGTACATCGCCGGCATCGGCTTCGACCCGGTCTACACGCCGCGGCAGTTCCAGCAGGCGGTGGCCGAGGGGGCGGCCTGCGGGACGGCCACGGTGGTCAAAGGGACGGAGTTCTTCGACCGGCGCGACGGCGGCTTCACGCTGCTGACGGGCGAGCCGTTTGCGGAGCAGCGCCGGGCGCTGGGCCGCATCCACGGCTGGCTGGAGGCGCACGCGGATCTGTATGAGGGGGCTCACGAGCCGTCGCCGCTGGCGGTCTACTTCCCCTACGCCACGCTGCCCTTCGACTGGCGCTACGCCGCGCCGCTGACGTTCGCCGCCTGCCAGGCCTTGCTGGTGGAGGGGGTGCCGTTCCGCGTGGTGGGGCCGGGCGGCTGGGACGGGGTGGAGGTGCTGATTGTCCCGCCCGGCGGGCGCGACGCGCTGGCGGGACGGCTGCGGGCCTTCGCCGCCCGCGGCGGGCGCGTGGTCGCGCTGGGGGAGGGGCGAGAGGTCGGCGCGTTGGTGTGGTCGCGGGGGCGGCCGGGGCCGACGTTTCTGGAGCGCCATCCCGCCCTGCGCGCGGCGGTGGGGCGGGTGGCGATGGCGCTCTTTCGGGCTTATTTCTCCAGCCGCCTCTTCCGCCGCCTCATGGACCGGGCCAAGGTGACGCAGCGGGTGATTCAGGGAAGCGGGGAGGGGAATCCACTGTTCGCCGTGCCGCCGGTGGAGGAGCGGGCGGCTCTGCTGGCGGCGGTGGGCGATCTGGCACTGCCGCGGGCGGAGGCGGAGGAGCCGGTATTGGTGACGTGGTGGCGGCGGGAGGGAGGCGCTCAGGAGCTGTTCCATCTGGTGAATTACGCGGATGGGCCTCAGGAGGTGGTGGTGGGGCTTCCCTGGTCGGTGCGGGCGCAGGTGGTGTCTCCGGACGACGGGCGGAGGGCCGCCCAGGAGGTGGGGCTGCTGGAGGGGCGGTCGCTGCGCGTGGGGCTGGACGTGTATGCGCTGCTGGTGTGTGAAAGAGGGGGCAGGTGAGCGAGGTGAGGCCGGGCCTCCAGATTCAGAATCCGGAGAGAGCAGGATAGTGGTGGGTGGGTCGGTGGATTGCGGGCGGAGGGCCGCCCAGTCCGCCGGGAGCAAGGGAGGCAGGATGGATTTCTCAGGATTTGGCGATTTTGCTGTGATTGACGGGCACATTCATTTTCCGCGTCCCGACTTGATGGACGATGTGCTGGACGTGCTGGAGAGGGTCGGGGCGGCACGGGCCAACCTGGTGGCGGTGCCCGACCTGGAGCGCATCAACCAGAACCCGGCCCTGATCCACTTCAAGGCCCACCATCCCTGGCGGGTGACGATCTGTGGTGCACTCGACTACACCCAGGTCTTCGCCGCCCCGGAGCGGGCCTCGGAGACGGTGGCGGGCCAGATTGGGACGCTGCGGGCCATCGGCTTCGACGGGCTGAAGCTGATCGAGGGGAAGCCGATGGTGCGCCAGATGCTCTCCTTCCGGCTCGACGGCCCCGTGTACGCCGGGATGTGGGCGGCGTTGGAGGAGACCCGTATGCCCGTCGTCTTCCACGTCGCGGACCCCGAGACATTCTGGGACGCCGAGCGCTGCCCCGACTGGGCCCGCGAGCAAGGTTGGTTCTACGGGGACGGCCGCCACCCGTCGAAGGAGGGGCTGTACGCGGAGGTCGACAGGGTGCTGGAGCGCCACCCAAGCCTGAGGATCATCTTCGCCCACTTCTACTTCCTCTCGGCGGATCTGGCGCGGGCGGGCGAGTTCCTAGACGCCCACCCGTCGGTCTGCTTCGATCTGACGCCGGGCGTGGAGATGTATTTCAACTTCGCGCGCGACCCGGAGGCGACGCGGGACTTCTTCGTCCGCTATCAGGATCGCTTGATCTACGGCACGGACATCGGCGCGGGGGCGCTCGGGGATGATGCTGCCTCGGGGCTCGACATGGCGGAGTCGACGGGCCGGGCCTGGGTGGTGCGCAGCTTCCTGGAGAGCGACGAGGTCTTTTCTGCGCCGGAGGGGGTGGCCCACTGGCGGATGGAGGCCGAGGGATTCCAGGGCATCGCGCTGCCGGACACGGTGCTGGAGAAGATCTATCGCGCCAACGTGGAGCGGATGTTCGGCACGGCACCGGCGCCCCTGGACCGCGGGGCCGCGCTGGCCGAGCTGGAGCGCATGGCGGCCACGATCGACGCCCAGGCCGGAGGTCCGGTGGAGAGCGCGGCTCGCCAGGTGGCCGGGTGGTTGGAGGGGCAGGAGGCAGGGAGTAGTGAGTAAGGAGGGAGGACTATGTCAGACGTCACGCAGGGGGCGGACAGGGCGGAGCCCGTCCGGCTGAGCCTGGGCTACAAGGTTATCTGGGGTGTCGCGTCGCTGGGCACCTCGCTGATATCGGGCACCTACGGCGCGCTGCTGCCGATCTTCTACCAGGACTACCTGGGGCTGCGGGCGCACTGGATCGCCACGGCGTCGGTGATCTACGCCATATGGAACGCCATCAACGACCCGCTGTTCGGCTACATCACGGACAGCACGCGCTCCAAGCTGGGGCGCCGCATTCCTTATATGCGCTTCACGGCGCCGTTCCTGGCGTTAGCCTTCATCGCGGTCTGGTTCGCGCCGGCGCAGGCAGGGCAGTCGGGGTTGTTCGCCTGGATGCTGGTGACGATGCTGCTCTACGACACCGCCTACACTATGATCGGCGTGGTCTACTCGGCGCTGATGCCGGAGATCACGGAGTCGGACGCCGAGCGGAACGGCCTGCAGATCTCGGCCTCGCTCTTCGGCCTGCTGGGCTTCATCCTGGGCTTCGTCATCCCCGACATGTTCCGGCCCAAGGCGGGCACCTCACCGTCGTTCCTGCCGCTGCAGCTCTCCATGATCGGCGTGGGCCTGCTCAGCGCCACCTTGATCGTGATCACCACGCTGCGGGTTAGGGAGCGGCCCGAGTTCCACCTGGGGGACGAGCCGCTCAAGCTGCGGGAGGCGGTGCGGTACACGTTCACCAGTCGCTCGTTCTTGATCTTGGTGGCCCAGAACTTCATGTCGATTCTGATGCAGTCGCTGCTCCTGGGGTCGATCTTCTACGTGGCCGACTACGTGCTGCAGATCAACACGATGATCGTGCTGGCCTGCCTCTTCGTGCCGCTGATCATAGGCGTGCCCATGACGACGCTGATCCGCAAGCGGATGGGCGTGGTGGGGGCGCAGCGGCTGCTGCTGACGATGGCCGGGATCGCACTGGTGTTGATCGTGGTCGTGCCGGAGCCGCTGATCCTGGTCTGCCTGGCGGTGGCGGGCTTCGGCCTCTCCGGGCCGCAGACGCTGACGAACGTGCTCTTTGGGCAAGTGGCCGACGAGGATGAGCTGCGCTCCGGCGTGCGGCGGGAGGGGGCGTTCTTCGGGGTGAACGCGCTCTTGACCAAGCCGGCGCAGTCGGTGGCGCTCTCCCTCTCGCCCGCCATTCTGGCGCTGACGCAGTTCGTGACGCGCGAGCAGAACCAGGGCGAGATCTTCCTGGATCAGCCGGCGAGCGCTATCTTCGGCATCAAGACGCTGGTGGGCCTGATCCCGGGCGTAGCGCTGCTCCTGGGGGCCGTCATCCTGACCTGGTTCCCGCTGCGGGGGGAGCGTCTGGCGGAGGTGCAGGAGGAGGTGCTGGCGCTGCACGGCAGGAAGCGGGCGGAGATGGAGGAGCGGTAGGGCGCGGTCTCCGTTGCGCGGGCTCAGTAGACCGCCAGGTCGTGGCCGGAGACGACGGGTCCGTCGTACCGTTCCCGGATTTCCTCGAGCAAGGCCCGCTCTGTGACTCCGTGGAAGAGCTGGTGGTAGAGGATGAGGAGGCCGGGTCGCGTCTGGGATGCTACCTCGGCCAGTTCGCGGGAGGTGGTGTGGAAGGTGGCGTGGTAGCGACGCCAGGCCGGGGAGCGCTTGGCCAGGCCCTGCGTGGACTGGACCTCGTGGATGAGCACGTCGCAGCCCCGGTAGGCGTCCAGGTTTTTTGCGGGGTCGGCGGTGTCGCCGGAAATGACGATGGTCCGGTCGGGGGTGTGGAAGGTGTAGCCGAAGGCGGGCCAGGAGCCGTGCTCGACGGGGAAGCTCTCCACGGTCACGTTCTGGTCGCGGTAGACGAGGCCGGGCTCGATCTCCACCGCCTGCACGCGCCAGCCGGTGTCGTTGATCGGCTCTGGTCCCTCCAGGCGCTGGCGGATGTCCTCCCGGTAGGCGGCGAGGATGTGATCTGTCATGGCCTGGATGCCAGGGGGGCCATAGACGTCGAGCGGATCGCGACGCCCCATCACCCAGGGGGTGAGCAGCAGGTCCGGAAGGCCGGCGGTGTGGTCGGAGTGGAGGTGGGTGACGAAGAGGCGGTTCAGTCTGTGCACGGCCAGGCCGGTGACGCCCGCCCTGCAAGCGGCGGCGCGCCGCACCACGCCCGGCCCGGCGTCGACCAGGTAGGGGGTACCCTCAACGACGACGGCGACGGCGGGGCCGGAGCGCGCGGGGTTTGCGTTGGGGGTTCCGGTCCCCAGGAGCACGATCTGGGAGGATGAAGTGTCCATGAATTCCCTCTATTGATCAGTCGCCCGTTGTTCCCGCCAAGAGACTTCCGAAGTCTGCACGATAATGCTAGACAGGCCAGGAATCGTTCTGTGAGCGCTCCTATAACTGCGTTGGGCGTAAACTCTAAGACTTCGGAAGTCTGCTCCTTTGGCAAGTGCGGTTGTAGTGTTAGGCACGCCAAGTTGAGCGTAGCTCAGCCGAGTGGCGTCCCGGCGCTACTCCGTTTCCCTCCGTAGCACACGACGAACTAGTACACGATGGCGGAAGTCCTTCACCACTTGCACGCTCGCCAGGGAGGGCATCTGGCGATCCCCTTTGAGCGGACAAACTGCAGAGGTATTTCCGCCAGGATGTGTACTAGGGACACTACGAACGAGAGCGCACGACGAACGGGATGCAAGAGAGGCTGGTGACCCGTGTCACCAGCCTCTCGGATACCTCGTTCCGCGGGCTCGGGCCGAAGCGTCCTCGGCGAACCCTGCGACTCACGTGTTGCTGTGCTAGGCGTCCTCGCGGTGCCTCAGGGTGGCCTGAGCGGCTGCGAGCCGCGCCACCGGCACGCGGAAGGGCGAGCAGCTCACGTAGTCCAGCCCGGCGCGGTGGCAGAAGTCGATGGAGTGCGGTTCGCCGCCGTGCTCGCCGCAGATGCCGATCTCCAGGTCGGGCTTCGCCTCGCGGCCCTCGTCCACGCACATCTTGACCAGACGGCCCACGCCCTCCTCGTCCAGCCGCTGGAAGGGGTTGAAGGGGAGGACCTGGGTCTTGATGGGTTTGCCCTGGGCGTCGAGCTCGCCACGGTCGAACCCCTCGACGTACTTGAGGAGGAACTTGCCCTCGGCGTCGTCGCGGCTGTAGCCGAAGGCCATCTGGGTCAGGTCGTTGGTGCCGAAGGAGAAGAAGTCGGCGTA
>CAYQZG010000183.1:0-6656 GCA_964421785.1 uncultured Anaerolineales bacterium | reverse complement strand
ACGCTCGGCTGGTTTGGTCGTTCTGGCGGTCGTCGCCGCCAGGTGCAACGCACCAACGGCAGGTGCGTCGCACCAACGGCAGGTGCAACGCACCAGCGGGAGGTGCAACGCACCAGCGGGAGGTGCGTCGCACCAACGGCAGGTGCAACGCACCAACGGCAGGTGCGTCGCACCGTCTACGGTTTGCGCGGCTCCACCAGGAGGGTCTGTTCGTTGCGGTAGGTGACCAAGCCAGGGCGGCGGCCGGGGGCGCGTTTGACGAAGCGGCGCTCGGTCACGTCGACGTCGACCTGGTCGCTCTGGCGCGCCGAGGAGTAGTAGGCGGCCAGCTCGGCCGCCCGTTCCACCACCTCGTCCGGCACGGGCCGGCCGCCGCTCTTGACGATCACGTGGGCCCCCGGCAGGCCGCGCGCGTGGAGCCAGAGGTCGTCGGGACTACCGCGGTCGAAGGTCACCTGATCGTTCTGGGGGGCGTTGCGGCCGACGAAGACGGGGAAGTCCCCGATGTCGAAGCGCCGCGGTCGCTTCGCCATGCCGCTGCTGCTCTGTTTGGGCTTCTTCTTCGTCCAGCCGGCCTCGACCAGGGCCTCGTGCACGGCGTCGATCTCCGGGCGGGACTCCGCCAGGGCCAGGTCGGCGTCCAGCTGCTCCAGGTAGGCCAGATCCGTCTCCAGCGCCCTGATGCGGGCGGGGATCCGTTTGGCGGCTCGTTCGGCCTTGCGGTAGCGCTCGAAGTAGGATTGGGCGTTCTCGACGGGCGTCTGGTTGGGGTCCAGGTCGATGGCGCGCGGCTCGCCCTCGTAGTCTGGCACCGTGACCTGCTCGGCGCCTCGGTCGACCCGGTGCTGGTAGGTGAGCAGCAGCTCCCCCGCCTGGCGCAGCGCGTCGACCTCCCGCTGTTCCACGCGCTGGGCGCGCACCTGCTCCAGGGCGTGCTCCACGCTCGATACGGCGTCGTCGATCAGGTTCTGCACGCGCTGGCGGGCGGTGGCGTAGGCGTCGGTGGTCAGGCGCTCCTGGAAGTAGCGCCGCATCGCCTCGCTGATCTCCGGCACGGGCTCGCGGCGCTCGAACTGGCGCAGCTCATAGGGGGCGAAGGCGATCACGCTGCCCGTCTCGTCCAGCGCCACGTGGGGCGCCCAAGCTCCGTCGGCCAGGGGCGAGAAGAGCTCGGTCAGGGCCTGGGCGACGCCGTCGGGAGGGGCTTCGCCCGCCTCTGCCTCGGGGTCCCCCATCGTCCGGGCGGCGACCTCGCGGGCCGCGGTGGGACTGACGCCGAAGAGCTGACCGGTGAGGACGCGATGGAGCGATCTATCGGCCTTCACGGAGGAGAGGATGCCGGCCCACTCGTGGGCGGTGACCTCGGTGGGCGGCCGGCGACCGGGCGGCTGGGGTGGCGGTTGGTAGGGGTGCGCGGGCAGGGTGACGCGGTAGCGGTTGATGTCCGGCCCGACGTGCTTGACTGCCTCGAGCACGTCGCCGTCGGGCCCGACCAGGATCAGGTTACTGTAGCGGCCGATCAGCTCGGCGACGAGCCGGCAGTGACCGGCCTCTCCGTGGAAATGGAGCGTGAGGATGCGCTCCCAGGGCGGCTGGGTGACGTCGACCAGGCGGCTGCTGCGCACCCACTTCCGCAACAGGAGGAGGAGGGGGGGCGCGGTCGCCACGCCGCGACGGGGCTTCTGGGGCACCAGAAGCATGCGCGGTTGCCGGGTGTTGGCCGAGATCAGCAGATGGAGACGCTGGCCGGCGTAGAGCTCCAGACCCAGGGAGCGCTCGTCGGGCAGGACCACGCGCTGGACGCGGGCGCCGAGAAGCCCGTCCAGGCGGTCGCGGAGGCAGGCCAGGGTTAGATGGTCGACGTGCATAGGGACCTTTCAAAGCAGAAAACGTCGTTGCGGAGGGCAACGACGCTCTGGAAACAGACCACGATGTCGTCGAGGGCTAGGCTTGTTGCTCGAGTTCGTTCAGTTGTTCCATAAGGCGTGACTTGCGCCGGGCGGCCTTGTTCTTGTGGATGACGCCCTTCTGCGCCGCCTTGTCCAGCGCGGCCTGGGCCTGGTGCACGGCCTCGCGGGCCTCCTCTAGACGCCCCTCTTCGATCAGGCGTCGAGCTCTCTTGTCGGCGGTACGCGCTCGGCCACGATGTACTCGATTGACCTCTTCCTTGCGCTTCGAACTGCGGACGCGTTTTGCGGCTGATGGCTTGTTAGGCAAAGCTACTCCTCCTGTGTGTCGTCGAAAAAAAGCTGCCACTTCCTGTTGATAGGACGGCCCGGTCGTTCAAGGACGTGCCCATAAAGCGACTGCAAGGCCGGAACGGCTCTCTATTGTCCTGGTATTTTACAGTGAGTCGCGCGATTTGTAAAGCCAACCGGCTCAGCTTATAATCTGCACGCTATGCTATGGTGGGTAGGGAACGCCGGATATGGCTATCCGGCGGGAGCATCGTTGACTACGTCGACATGGATGTGTTTTTTTCGGGAGTGGCCGCTTGCGGCTTCCGAGAAGGTCGAGCTAGGTTGTGAAAGGATGGCTATGGGACGGGGAACAATTACGATCGTTTCTGGATTGCCTCGATCGGGGACGTCTATGATGATGAGGATGATCGAGAGGGGCGGTATGGAGGTGTTAACGGATCATCTGAGGAAAGCGGATAAGGACAATCCCAGGGGTTACTACGAGTTCGAGCGGGTGAAGCAGCTCAAGCGCGACACATCCTGGCTGCCGGATGCTGAGGGCATGGCCGTCAAGATCATCTCCCAGTTGCTGCAGTACCTTCCCTCCAACTACTCCTACAAGGTCATCTTCATGCGACGCCAGATGGAGGAGATCCTTGCATCTCAGGAGAGGATGCTCGTGAGGCGGGGCGAGGAGACCGACAAGATCGCTGATGAGAAGCTGGCGGCGCTGTTTCAGCAGCATCTGGAGCGCGTCCAGACGTGGCTTGATGGGCAGCCTAACCTCGACGTCATCTACGTCAGCTATAATCGCGTCCTCGAAAGCCCACGTGACGAGGCAAGGCGGGTCAACGCGTTTCTCGGCCAGGATCTCGACGTAGATGCCATGGCCAGCGTTGTCGACCCGACGCTCTATCGGCAGCGCGCATGACCTTCCCGAAAGCTAGAGCGTGAGATAAGCGCGCGGATATCGCTTCTAGCCAGGTTCATCGCATCCGGAAGCTTTCGGAAGGTTTTTGCCCCAACAACACTTGACAAGCTGCTTCTGTGTGGTATCTTATTGAAAGGTTTTTTCATTAAGGAGGTCATGGTGATGATGGCAGGGGCATCTGCTTGGGAGGATCGACTTGCCGCTGCGGGCTTCCGCATCACGGCGTCCCGTCGGGCGGTGATGGAGGTGCTGCAGGAGGCGAGGGCGCCGCTTTCGCCACAGGATATCCTGGAGCGCGGAGGGGCCATTCACCCCGAGCTGGGGCTGACGACGGTATACCGTACGGTCGCGCTGTTGAGCGATCTGGATCTGGTGCGGCGCGTCCATCGCAGCAATGGCTGCCGCGGATACGTGGCGGCCTCGCCGGGCCATCGCCATCACGTGGTTTGCCGGGCATGCGGGCGGACGGTCGAGTTTCCGGGGGCGAAGGATCTGGCCGCGTTGATCGGGCGTGTGGAAAGGAGCACCGACTATCGCGTAGAGGGGCATCTGCTGCAGCTGTTCGGTCTCTGTCCTGACTGTCAGGAGAAAGACCTGTGACGACTTCTCGATTTTTTTTGCTACATAGTGAAACATTTTTTCAATAAGGAGGCGAGATGCATACGACTGTCGTTCACCACCGGTCATTGGCTGTGCTTAGAGAATGGGCTGAAGGCCCTAAGGGTTTCAGGGGGGCGAGATCTGGCCCGAGGCGGGTCTTTCGAAGGCACGTTCTTGGCGAAGAGGGCGAGGGCTTTATGAGAACCCTTCGGGACTTGGTGCTCATAGGCGTGGTTCTAGTGGGTGGCATCCTGTTGGCGGGCTGTGGGCGAGGCGATGTTCAGTCGACCTCCGCCACGTTGCAGGTCACGGTGAGTATTCTCCCGCAGAGGTATTTTGTGGAACGGATCGGCGGCGAGCACGTGGATGTGAACGTGATGGTGCTGCCCGGCGAGTCGCCGGCGACGTACGAGCCAAGTCCGGCGCAGCTCAGGGCGCTCAGCGAGGCCGATGCGTACGTCAGCATCGGGGTGCCCTTCGAGGGCGCCTGGCTCGATCGCATTGCCTCGGCCAACGAGGAGATGATGATGGTGGATACGACCCAGGGCATCGAGCGGATGGGCGGCCCCGAGAACCCGGACCCGCACATCTGGCTCTCGCCGGCTTTGGTGAAGATCCAGGCGGAGACGATCTATGAGGCGCTGGTGGCGCTCGACGCTGCGCACGCCGATGATTACGGGGCGAACCTGGACGCTTTCGTGGCGGATATCGACGCGCTGGACGCCGAGATCCGGGAGACGTTGGCCGACGTTGAGCAGAGGAGGTTCATGGTCTTCCATCCCTCGTGGGGTTACTTCGCCCGTGACTATGGGTTGGAGATGATGTCCATTGAGGTGGGGGGGCAGGAGCCCAGCGCGGCCGAGCTGGCCCGGCTGATCGCCAGGGCGAGGGAGGAGGGGATTGAGGTGATCTTCGCCCAGCCGGAGTTTAGCACGGAGGCGGCGGAGACCATCGCAGGGGAAATCGGCGGCGAGGTGTTGCTCATCAGTCCGCTGGCGGAGGATTGGCTGGGCAATATGGGGCGGGTGGCCGATACGTTGGCCGAGCAGCTCGGCGCTTGAGGGTCGGTGGGCGAAGGTGACCGGCACTTAGAAACCTCGTCTCGCTGCCCAGGCTGGCTTCAAACTGCGTCTGTGCCCGCTTTTCGAGGTCTCTGTGCAAGTGCCGGTCATCTCAACGTCGAGAATGATAAGACCCTACCTCAGCGGCGGGGTCGCCTGTTTGCATGAACGGTGTATGGTATAATAGCGAGGGTGGAGGTATGGGTAGACTGGGGACCGAGGATACGCGGCGGGAGGTGATAGCGATCCGACACGTCTGGGCGGGCTACGACCACCAGGCTGTGCTGGAGGACGTGACCCTCTCGGTCAAGGCGCTGGATTTCATCGGCATCGTCGGCCCGAACGGCGGCGGGAAGACGACGCTCTTCAAGGTGCTCCTGGGCCTGATCCCGCCCACACGAGGCGAGGTGCGCATTATGGGCGAACGGGTGGAGAAGGGGCGTCGACATATCGGCTACGTGCCCCAGCTCATGACCTTCGACAGCGACTTTCCTATCCGGGTGTGGGACGTGGCGCTGATGGGGCGCCTGGGGAGCCGTGGCTTGCTGCAGCGCTACACGGCTGAGGACGCGGAGGTCGTGGCGGGCGCCCTGCAGCGGGTCGATATGCTCGATCAGCGGGAGCGTCTCTTCGGCGATCTCTCCGGCGGCCAGCAGCAGCGGGTCTACGTGGCCCGCGCCCTGGCGACTGAACCGTCCATTCTGCTCCTTGATGAGCCGCTGGCCAGCGTCGATCCGCGGGTGAGCTCGAGCATCTACGAGTTGCTGGAGAGGCTCAATCAATCGGTCACGATCATGATGGCATCGCACGACATTGGAGCGATCTCCTCCCGCGTCAAGACGGTGGGGTGCCTCAACCGCCGCTTGTTCTATCACGGGGGGGATACCCTCACACCGGAGATGCTGGAGCTGGCGTATCAGTGTCCGGTCGATCTGATCGCCCACGGCGTGCCCCATCGGGTCTTCCCGGAACACGTGGCACAGGAGGAGGAGGGATGATCGACGCTATTGTGGAAGCGCTCCAGTTCGGCTTCATGCGGAACGCTCTGCTGACCGGTCTGTTGGTAAGCATTGCCTGCGGCGTCATCGGCACGTTGGTCGTTGTCAAGCGGATTGTCTTCGTCAGCGGTGGCATTGCGCACGCGGCGTACGGTGGCGTCGGGTTGGGTTACTTCCTGGGGGTGGATCCCGTGGTGGGGGCCATCGTCTTCAGCCTAATGGCTGCTTTGGGGATGGGAGCTGTGCAGCGAAGGACGGGCGAGCGCGCTGATACGCTGATAGGGGTGATGTGGGCCATCGGCATGGCGACGGGCATCGTGCTGGTCGATCTGACCCCGGGGTACAAGGCGGATCTGATGAGCTATCTCTTCGGCAGCATCCTGGCCGTGCCGTCCGGCGATCTGTTGATTATGGCTGTTCTGGACGTGGTTATCGTTGTGTCGGTCGTGCTGTTCTACAAGGAGCTCGTGGCGATCTCGTTCGACGAGGTGTTTGCCACGGTGGAGAACGTGCCGGTCAATGTTATCTATCTGGTCTTGATGGGCCTGGTTGCTCTCACGGTTGTGATGCTGATGCGGGTGGTGGGGCTGATTCTGGTCATCGCTATGTTGACGATACCGGCGGCGATCAGCGGGCGGTTCGTGAAGGATCTGGAGCGGATGATGATGCTGGCGATCGCTCTCGGTATGCTGTTCACGACAGTTGGGCTGTGGCTCTCCTATGTTCTGAATCTGACCTCGGGAGCGACGATCATTCTCGTCTCCGGCGTGGCCTATCTGCTGAGCCTGGGGCTGGATCGGCTGATCGGTAGGGCGAAGGGGGGAAACACGAAGGGCACGAAAGACGCGAAGGGCGCGAAGTGCGGAGGGTGAGAAACACGAAGGGC
>CAYQZG010000182.1:0-6712 GCA_964421785.1 uncultured Anaerolineales bacterium | reverse complement strand
TTATGTTGAACTTCGGCGTTCGAGCGAACGTCCCGCCCCAACGGGTCAGACCGCGCCATATGGCGAGTGAGTTGTTCCAGGCGATGCCAATGCCAACTAGGATCAGGAGTGGAAAGGTCGTAAGGCGCCTACCCCAGCTTGCGTATAATGCTTGCTGGGAGATGACATAGACGAGAGGTGGCCCCAGGCTCATCAGCAGGCCGATGTTGCCCAATGAGGGCAGCGACCCACCCACGACAAGCAGAGGCAGGGTCGCCAACAGAAGCAAGACCATCAGAGCGTGGGCCAGGTAGCCGCTCAGGTGGAGCAACGCCATCGCTTTCTGTATCAGGCTCAGCCGTCGGCTCTGGATGATGGGTCTGATGAGCTTGCGCAGCGTCTGGACGGAGCCCTGGGTCCAGCGTGCTTGTTGTCGCTTGAAGGCCGCCATCTGCGGCGGGAGCTCTGCCGGGGCGTCGACGTTCGGCAAGTAAAGCGTCTCCCAACCGGCTAGCTGGGCTCGGTAACTGAGATCGAGGTCCTCGGAAAGCGTGGAGGATTCCCATCCACCGCTATTCTCAATGCATGCCTTCCGCCATACGCCAGCCGTGCCGTTGAAGTTCATCAGCAGCCCGGAGCGGTCGCGCCCGGTCTGCTCGACGACGAAGTGGCCGTCGAAGGCCATCGCCTGGGCCTTCGTCAATGGCGAGTAGCCTCCGTTGAGATGCGACCAACGTGTCTGCACGAGCCCCAGCTGTGGCCGGTCCAGAAAGTGGGGCACGGTCCTGAGCAAGAAGTCAGCATGCGGACGGAAGTCGGCGTCGAAGATCGCTATGTAGTCTCCCCGAGATCGTTTGAGCCCCCACGACAGTGCCCCTGCCTTGAAGCCCTGACGAGCTGGGCGGCGCCTGATGGTGATATCCAGGCCTCGCTTGCGATGGAAGGCCGCTCGGTCGCGTGCCAGTCGCGTGGTTTCGTCGGTCGAGTCATCGAGAATCTGGATCTCGAGGCGATCTCGTGGGTAGTCGAGAGCTGCTACTGCGTCTATGACCCGCCCGATGACGTGGCGCTCGTTGTAGACAGGCACCTGGACCGTGACGATGGGGAGGTCATCTTCGTCGACGGCAGGGGTGGGGGGCACGTCCCTGCGATAGCGCAGGTAGAGAGAAGCGAGGATGAAGGCATTCAGCCCGTATGCCGCCAACCAGAGGGCGGTGCCGGTATAGATGAGAGCGAGCAGCGTCACGAGAGGACGAGGAGTTCGTAGGCGTGGATTGGACCCTCAGGTCCTGTCACTTCCTGAAGAACGAGAGGGCGTGCGGTGATGTGATCCCTGGTCCGCTCGTAGACCTGGCGGGTGAGCAAGATCTGACCCGGTTCCGCCGCAGTTTGGAGGCGCTTCGCCATGTTGACACTCGGTCCGATCGCCGTATAGTCGAGTCGTTGCGGTGTGCCGATGTTCCCCACGATGGCTTCGCCAACGCTGATGCCAATGCCATACTCTAGCCGGTGTTCGGGGCCCAGGTGGGTGTGGAGTTGCGTCGTCTTTTCCCTTATCTTGACTGCCGCTCGCAATGCTCTTAAGACGTGGTTCTCCTGGGTCAATGGTGCGTTGAAGAAGGCAACCACGGCATCCCCCTGGAACTTGTCTAGTGTTCCCTCCTCGGCCAGAACGGCCTCCGCGCCCAGTCCCAGGTACTTGTTGAGCGTCTCCATAAGCTTCTCGGGTGAATGTCGCACGCTGAAGTCGGCGAAACCACGCAGATCCGCAAAAATGCAGGCGATCTCGCGGCGCACGCCTCCCAGTTTTAGTTCCTGGGGATCGTCCGGCAGCCGCTCAATTACGGTAGGGGAGAGATACCGTTGGAAGAGACGAAAGCGTGACTCCAGCTTCCGCTGCCTGGTCAGATCCTCAATGACAACGGTTACGCCCTCGGTAGATCTGCTGCCCCGCCTGAGAGGTGAAAGGGTCATGCGCAGGTTCAAGACAGCACCGGATGAGAGTGAGAGATCGACCTCGAGAGGTCCTATGGGTTTGCCTTGCTGAATGGTTGTTTCAATCAGCGATCCCAGCTTGCTCTTGATGTTTGGGCATATCTCGGCCAGGAATTCACCTGTAGCAGCATCGGGTACCTGCAAGATCTGTCTTGCGGCCCTGTTGATCAGCGAGATCCGGCTGTCGCAATCAAGGGTTAGCACACCGCTGGCGACGGACGAGAAGACGCTGTCCATCAGTGACTTGGACTCGGCGATGCTCTCGAAGAGGCTTGCGTTCTGTATGGCGATGGCTGCGTAGTCCACCAAGGTCGAGAGCAGGAAGATGTCCCGTTCGGAGAAGGAATCCTCGGGTTTGTGGCTGGAGAGGGCCAATAGGCCAATCACCCGATCGGGAGCCTGAACGGGTATGTAGAGAAGGGCTTCGGAAGGGGTTCCCGGCGGGATGCGAGCTTTTTCCCCGGTGATTAGAACGGGTCGGGCGGTGCGGATCGCTCGACTGGCGGCGGCACCATCCACGGGCATCTTGAAACCCTCTCTGAAAGCTGCACTCAGGTTCTTCCCGGCCCGTAAGTACAGCTCATCCTCACCTTCATCCATGAGAAACAGCATGCTCTCCTGGGCATCTGTCATGTGGAGGGCAATCTCGGTGAGGCGGTCGAGCACGACATCTAGATCCAGCAGCGAGGTGGTCAGACGACCAACGACGTGAACGGCATTGAGCTCTTGCTGGTGCTGCTGGAGCGTCTCTGTCGTCTTTGTCAGCCGTTGGGCGAGTCTGTCTCGTTCCTCGCGCAACCTGACCGTGTGCCAGGCACGCTCAATCGTCTCCGCCATCTCGACTGGATCGAGGGGCTTGCTCACGTAGTCGCAGGCTCCGGCTCGGAAGGCCCGCACGGCCTGATTTGTGGATTTGCGTGACGTGGTCAGTATGATGGGGATATCCTTGACTTGCCTGTGCAGCGTACGCAGGATATCGAGCCAGTCTGCATCTCTGAGCTGGGCGCTCAGTATGATGAGGTTAGGTTCCTTGTCCAGAGCCAAGCTGAGCCCCTCTGCCCCCGTCGAGGCCGAGATGAATCGAAGGTCACGGGGCCCGTTGGCTAGCCGGCGCAGCTGTTGCTGCGCCAATGCGTCATCGTCTATGACGAGGATGTCCGTCACGATACTCTCCCGCCCGAAGACTGCTGTATAGCAGTCCTGGATATGTGATATCGAACAGCAATCAGACTATACATCGATCCATGCTACAAGTCAACTGCTCGTCGGCTTGGACAGCCTAGTCCCGGTCTGTCTTTCTTGAATTGGTGGTTCTCAGAGGCTTGTGCGCCCAGAGGAGGGCATCGGAAGCCCCCGAGACGGGGGCTGAGAGCTGGGAAGTCTATTTCTGCTGCCCGGAGGTCGTCGCGTACCTGGTCGGAGCCTCAATGTGTGCTCAGGTGGTGGCCGTTGATTCCAGGGTATGCTTCAGCTCTCATGATTGGGCTGTCTCGGGGCGAGACCCAGGCGACCGAGCCATTGTTCCCAGAGGAGGTGACGCCAGAGCATAGCGCGAGCCTGGATCCACGAGACGTCGGCCGCCGGGTCGTGTAAGTCGCCCTGCCCAAACTGAGCTTCAGCATAGATTCCTGCGATGCGTGTGATTGACTCTTCGGCTTTGGGCACGAGCGCGCTGAGGTCCTGTACGAACTCCAGGGGTGTATCCGGCGTCCGCAGGGGGCGACCCAGCCAACGGCCGAAGCGAAGCAAGCGGGCATAGGCTTGCTGGGCAGCGGGAAGACGCCGGAGTCCCATATTCTCCAAAGCCCACCATCCTGCGACGATCAGAGCTACGAGCGCCAGGCTACCGCCGGCCCAAGTCCAGTGTGGCGCTTGCTGAGTTGAGGCGCCCTGATCAGGGATAGCCTCGATATCCTCTTCGAGGATGGGTGAGTATCGCTCATCGTCGGGTCTAAGATCGTCAGTAAGATTCCGGTTTGCCTGTGATGGCGGGGAGGAGTCCGGGGCATCCTCTCGATCGGGCTCGGGGCGGATCAGAGGGTCTTGGCTGACGGTCGGTTCGAACTCGATCCAGCCGTGGCCGGGGAAGTAGATCTCTGGCCAGCTGTGAGCGTTGTTTTCGCGCACTCGGAAGACCTGGCGCTGCTCATCATACGTTCCCTCTGCGTATCCCGTAGCCAGGCGGGCCGGAATGCCCAGGCTGCGTGCCATAACCACCATCGCTGTGGCGTAGCCGTTGCAGTAGCCGCGCTGGCTGTCGAACAGCAAGAAGTCCACGTAGTCTCGTCCCGGAGGTACCACGGGGGGGGACAGATCATATGTGATGGTGTCGCGGAGGTACTGTTCCAGCAGCCTGGCTTTGTCGTAGGGGCTCTCGACCCCGCTCAGGACATCATCGCTCGTGATCCTTTCGGCGAGGATACGTACACGCTCCGGGAGGGAGTCGGGGAGCTGCAGATAGCGCTCGCGTATCCAGATCGGATAGTCCGTGCTGGCTTGCCTAAGGCTGGCGGCGTCGACCTCGGAGACCCGGGACGTTACCGTGTATTGCTCGCCAGCTCCCAGCGGCAGGATGCTGGAGACACGATGAAACGCCAGTACCTCTCCATCCTGCACGCTGGCCAGGGCCTTTGCCTCTCTGTCGACGGCGGTCAGCTGCGAAGCGCCCACCAGCAGGTGACGGCCGGGGAGATAGTTGGTTATGGTTTGAATGACGGGACGACGGAAGGCGTCGTTCGTAGCCGCGGTTGTCCATTTGCCGGGGGCGAGGGAGATTACGTCTCCTAGGGAGATTACGTCTCCTAGGGATATTACGTCTCCTTCTGGCAGGTCCCATTGAGATCCGTTGTAGGTTGCATAGGTCGCCGCTTGCCAGTAGTAGCGGCCGTTGTGCGGGGCTTCAATGTCGAGAACCAACGTTTCCGCCAGGTTGGATGCTACCCCGAGCGCGAGGGACGAGCTGAAGGGCTCGGCTATCTCCGTCTCTCCACTGTGGATCGACGAGAAGAGCCGCTGCCATTCCTCTTCGACCCTCTCCCAGGGTGCGTTGATGCGCTCCCAGACCCCGGATGCAGGTGTCGGGCGATGGGTCGCCTTTGCAGATGACGTGCTCGGTAGCGCCCATGCGAGGGCCAAAGCCAACACAGCGAGCACGAGACTGGAGCGGAGCACATCGGTGCCCAGCTTAGGGTCATAAGCCACGTGTTGTCGCCGCCAGGTTTCCTCCTGTTTGAAGGTGTGGGCTCGCCCGACGTAGAGAAGGGCGAGGAGCAGATAGAGGGCCAGGTGGCGGATCAGTGGGACTTCACCGATATAGAAGTGGGTGGCAACGATGGGGACGATCCCCAGGGGCACGGCCGTCAACCATGCCCGTCTGCGCCGGTAGGTGTTCCACGCTGCGCTATAGCCGAGGATCCAGAGCAGGATACTGAGAAGGAGGAGGAAGATCAGGGCGTCTTGACTTGTGCCCCCGCCGACTGCCTGCTGAACCCAGTTGCCGATGCGAGCGCCAAGCTCGAGGATGCGCTCGCGCCAGCTCATGTCCCCTGGGAGTCCTCGCCCCACCAGGAAACCAACCCAGGTCAGGCCGTAGAAGGCGCTGAGTAGATGGCTGAACCAGCTACGGAAGGCGCTCAGGCTCAACAGGAGGCCGGCGACGAGCCCCACGATCCCGGCCAGTGGCACGACGTCCAGCTGAACGGTCCATTCGGTGGCTACCAGCGTCCAGGCGGATGTAAGCACCATCCCGATCAGGAGAAGGGGTATGCTCCATCCTTCGTCTATTCTAGCTTCTTCTTTTGACAATCCCTAACCCTATCTCGGAAGCCCTCCGGTCACTGAGACGAATTATAACCGGGGCGGCAGCCTGTCGCAAGCGCAAGCCCTCCAATTGGGCCGCGCCGTTCCTACTCCTTGTTGAGTTCATAGATAATCCGCAGCCCGTGTAGCGTGAGCCAGGGATCGACGACGTCAATGGCGTCCGTTTCTTCGGCGATCACCTCGGCCAGTCCCCCGGTGGCGACGACACACGTCTCCGGGCCGAGCTCCGCTTTGAAGCGGGCAACCATGCCCTCGACCAGACCGACGTAGCCGAACAGCAGCCCCGACTGCATCGCGTGCGGTGTGTTGCGTCCGATGACTGAGGGAGGACGCCTCAGCTCCACGCGAGGTAGCTTGGCCGTTCGCTCGAAGAGCGCTTGGGCGGCAATGCCCACGCCCGGAGCGATAGCACCCCCAAGATAGTCCCCGTCGCCGGAGACAGCGTCGAAGGTCGTTCCCGTGCCGAAGTCGACCACACAGGCGGGCACGCCATAGAGCGCTCGTACCGCTGCGGCGTCCACCACGCGGTCTGCTCCCACCTGACGAGGGTCATCGTACCGAATGCGCACGCCGGTACGGACGCCGGCATCGATCAACAGGGGATCCAGCCCGATGTAGGCGAGAGAGGCTTCTTCGAAGGCCTGGCTGAGAGGCGGTACGACGCTGGCGATGACGACGCCGGAGATCTCTTCAGGCTTGTGACCGCGGTGGTCGAACAACTGAACCATCAACATGCCGTATTCGTCGGGCGTCTTCTCATGGATCGTTCGGATGCGCCAACGCGGGCCGAGTTCTTGTCCCTCGTATAGTCCGAAGGTGATGTTCGTATTGCCGATATCAATGGCCAGAAGCATGCTTTCCCCCCATAAGAAGAGTAAGCGCCTAGGCGGCCCTCCGGTAGCGAAGCGGCCTCCGCCCG
>CAYQZG010000181.1:0-6744 GCA_964421785.1 uncultured Anaerolineales bacterium | reverse complement strand
GTCGCAAGGTGGTCGTTTGTGTCGGGATCGGCCTTGCGCTATAATGACCTCACACGCTCATCGAGCGCGCTCGCAACGAAGATGTAGCAGGAGAATGAGAAGGAGATCTTGTGTGACAAAAGAACCGATTGGCATGCTCGTTCTACACGGCTTCACAGCCAGCCTGGACTGCGTCAGTGGCGTGGAGTCGGCCATGAAGGGGGTGGGCCTACCCACGCGCATGCCGGTGCTGCGAGGGCACGGTGCCGAGTCCCCCGAAGCGCTGCGAGGCGTCACGTGGGCCGATTGGGTGGCGGACGCCGAGGTTGCGCTTGAAGAACTGTTGACCGAGGTGGAACAGGCTATCGTCTTCGGCCACAGCATGGGCGGCCTGGTGGCGCTCACGCTCGGCGCCGACCACGGGGACGTCATCGAGAGCCTGGTGGTAGCTGCTGCGGCGGTACAGCTGTCGTCGCCCCTGGCGCCAGGCCGGCCCCTCCACATCCTGGCTCCCCTGGTGACCCGATTCCGCGACAGGATCGATATGCCCCCGGTCTACGCCGACCCATCGCTGGCCAAGCACGACACCAACTACGCGTGGGCACCGAGCGATGCGATTCTCTCGCTGCTGGCGTTCAGCAAGCGGACGCGGCAACGGCTGCCGGAGGTGGAGGTGCCCACTCTGATCCTGCAGAGTCACAATGATTCCACCGTGGCGCCGGAGAGCGCCGAGATCATCTACCGGGGCATCACCACCCCACCAGGGCAGAAGCAGATCGTGTGGTTCGAGGAGACGGAACACGAGATGTTCCGCGACTGCGAGCGGGAAGCCGTCATCGCCGCGGTGGCTAACTGGGTGCGGGAGCGCCACTAGCGGCGCAGCGAGGCCCGTCAAGCCGCATCAATGCAGGGTCTCATCATTCTGGTCGCCGAGGTGACCGGCACTTGCACAGAGACCTCGAAAAGCGGACACAGACGCAGTTTGAAGCTAGCCTGGGCAGCGAGGCGAGGTTTCTAAGTGCCGGTCACCGTCGTAGCGATGACGTTTCTCTTGGAGGTAGACTATGAAGACTGTTCGGCTGATACTGATCGGCCTGGGGAATCTGGGACGCCGCCTCTGTCAGGTGCTGGAGGAGAAGAGGGATTACGTGCGCCAGCGGTACGATCTGGATCTGATGCTGGTGGGAGCCGCCGACAGCCGCGGCGCCGCCTACGATCCGGTGAACGGCCTGGATCCGGGTCGACTCGTCACCATCAAGGCCAGAGGCGGGAGCATCGCTGACTACCCCGACATCGGCGAGGAGAACTGGCTGGCGACGGCGCTGGTCGCCGCCGCCGAGGCCGACGTGCTCCTGGAAGCATCGCCGGTCAATCTGGAGGAGGGCGCAGAGCCCGGCATCTCCTGCATCCGCACCGCGCTGCGACGCGGCATGCACGTCACCACGCCGAACAAAGGGCCGCTGGTGGTCGCGTATCAGGAGCTGCACGAGCTGGCGGCGGCGCACGACGCGCAGCTGCGCTTCGACGGCACGGTGGCCGGGGGTCTTCCCGCCCTCTATCTGGGCCAGCGCGATCTGCGCGGCGCGGTGATCAAGCGGATGGAGGCGGTGCCCAACCTGTGCACGGGGTACGTGATGGATATGCTGGCCGATGGTATGGGTTGGGAGGAGGCTACCGCGCGGGCTTACGAGGCGGGCGTGCTGGAGGGCGATGGCTCCTGGGATCTTGAGGGGTGGGATGCGGCAGCCAAGCTGGTGATCCTCGCCAATGGCGTGTTGTCGCAGCCGACCGGGATGGACGACGTCCAGCGCACCGGCATCACGGGCCTAGCGCCCGACCAGCTGCAGTCGGCCCAGGCGCGCGGCGAGCGGTACCGGCTGCTGGCCAGCGCGGAACGGGAAGCCGAGGGGAGCTACAGGCTCTCAGTGGCCCCCGTACCGCTTCGTGCCGACCATCCGCTGGGCCGGCTGGGCCGCAAACAGATGGGCGTGGTCTACGAGACCGACATTTACGGCACTATCACGGCCATCATCGACGAGCCGAGTCCCGTCCCCTCCGCGGCGACGATGCTGCGGGACGTGCTGGACATTTATGCGTGAGGCGTAAGGCGTAAAACGTAAGGCGTAAGGCGTGATGTGTGAGAGGGAACGCAGGGGCTTGACGGTCTGGGGTGTGGCGTGGTGGGTGGCGCTGCTGGCGCTCAGCGGCTGTCTACCCTCACCGCGGACTCAGGAGACTGAAGCAGCGCTCGAGACGCGCACGGTGGGGGCAGGGTTGATGACGGCGACGTGCGGTCCCACGGCCGCTCTGACGAGCGCCCCGATCCCGAGCGCGACGACGACCACAGCGGCTCGGGGTCCCACGGTCACTCCGACAGGGACCAGGACGGGTCGACGGGCGATGACGGCGACGTCCAGTCCCACGGCCGCTACGACGAGCACGGCGTCGGCTACGATCCCGAGCGCGACGACGACCACGATGGCTCGGGATCCCACGGCCACTCCGACAGGGACCAGGACGGGTCGAAGCAGTGACTCCACGCCGTCCAGTGCCACGCCGCCGGCCCCGACAACCACCCCGATGGCCACGCCTACCAGCTCCCCCGAAGCGCCGACGCAGCCACCAGCGCCGACCGAGACCAGCCCGCCCAGCGTGGCCGTCTGGGAGGAGACTATCACGCTGCAGACGTACGGCTGGCAGGAGGCACTGGTACCCACCGAACCCGGCGACCCGATCTACCCGTATCCGCGCCTCGACTTCGAGGCCGTCGCTCCCCCGGCGCCCCGCTCCTACCGGGCCGTCATGATCCAGAACGCGTACGTGCGCCTGGTCGTGGTGCCGGAGCTCGGGGGACGGATCCTACGCTGGACCGATCGCGTGACCGGTCGTCAGTTGTTCTACGCTAACCCGGTGATCAAGCCCACGCATTGGGGCTATCGCGGCTGGTGGCTGGCGACCGGCGGGATGGAGTGGGCCTTTCCCACGGAGGAGCACGGGCTGAACGAGTACCGCCCATGGGAGTACCAGCTTCTCTGGAACGGCGTCCGGGTATGGGACAGGGAGGATCGGACCGGGATGACGATCGAGGTGACGATCGCGCTGGGAGGGGGAGAGAGCGCCTTCAGCGTCACGCCGCGGATCGTCAATCCCACGGCCGAAGCGCAGCAGTATCAGTTCTGGGCCAACGCGATGCTGACGCTCTCTGACACGAACAGCCCCTCCCCGGGACTGATGTTCGTGCTGCCCGACGATCAGGTCACGGTCCACGCCACGGCCGACGAGAGCCTGCCCGGGCCGGGGCAGGGGATGAGCTGGCCGATCCACAACGGGCGCGATTTCAGCCAGTTCAGCACGTGGCAGCGGTATCTAGGCGTCTTCGCCGACCCCGCGCAGGCCGGTTTCTTCGGGGCCTACGACCGGCAGAGCGACCAGGGTGTGGTACGGGTCTTTCCCCACGAGGTAGCGAGGGGCGTCAAGATCTTCTGTCTGGGCGACCTCCCCTCGAGCCTTTGGACCGACGATGGTTACGCGGGCCGCTACGTCGAGCTTTGGGGCGGGCTGACGCCGACGTTCTGGGATAGCTGGACCTTGAACCCGGGAGGGAGCGTCAGCTGGACCGAGCGGTGGTACGCGGTCAGTGGCATCGATGGGTACAACTGGGCCAACGAGACGGCCGCCATACGGTTGACGCCCTCGGGGGACTCGGCGGAGGTCGGTGTGGCGACCATGCGCGCTCTGGATGGGACGGTCGTGCTGCGGCGCGGAGGAGCGGAGGTAGCACGCTGGGACGCCACCATCGCTCCGGATCAGCCGTTCCGAGCCAGCGGGGGGCCAGCGTCCGGAGGAGACTGGGGTGTGCAGGTGCTGACCGATGGTCAAGTCGTCGCTCAGATGGGTCCATAAGAGACAGCAGGCAGACCATCGACGCGACTTGGACCACGTTACTACATCGGAGCGAAAACCATGAACCCTTCCTTTGAATGGGGCCTTGAACTGATCCGCACCGTCCAGCGGGTCCAAGGTCCAGTGCTCAACACCCTCTTCAAGGCCTTGACGGCTCTGGGCAGCGAGGATTTCTACTTTCTCCTCCTTCCCCTGCTGCTGTGGTGCATCGACTTCGCCGTCGGAGCACGGCTTGCCGCCGTCTTCCTGCTCTCGGCCTACGTCAACGTCGGGCTGAAGGACCTCTTCAGGCTGCCGCGCCCGTTCGTCCTCGATCCGTCAGTCAGGCTGTACGACGTCGAGGGATACGGCATGCCCAGCGGCCACGCTCAGCTGTCGGTCGTTATCTGGGGCACGATCGCCCACGCCTTGAAGAGAGCGTCGCTGTGGATCCTCGCCGGGCTGCTGGCGGCCCTCATCGGCCTCTCCCGCATCTACCTGGGCGTCCACTTCCCCACGGACGTGGCGGCGGGCTGGCTGATTGGCGCGCTCCTCCTGGCGGGCTACGTCGCGCTCCATCCCCTCGTCGAGACGTGGCTGGAGGAGAGAGGGTTCGGCGTGCAGGTGACGCTGGCGGTGGCGCTCTCGCTGGCGCTGCTGCTGCTTCACGCCACGGAGGATACAGCCAGCCTGACGGGCATCCTCCTGGGAGCAGGAGTGGGCCTGGCAGTGCTGAGGGGACATCTTACCTACCGGGCCGGTGGCCCGCTGTGGAAGCGGGGGGCACGTCTCTTGCTCGGCAGCGCCATCATGCTGGCGCTACGCTTTGGGCTTAAGGCCGTCTCCCCCGAAGCCTCCGGATCGTTACAGGTGGCGTTCCGCTTCGTGCGCTACGCCATCCTCGGCGTGTGGATCAGCCTCGGGGCGCCGTGGATGTTCAACCAGCTCCGGCTGGCCGCGGGCGACGAAGAGCCGACGCAGGGTTGAGGAGATCCCACACCAAGCAGTCGCAGCGGACCAGGTTGCGTCAGCGGCTGTTCAGGCGCCGGAACCAGACTCTGATCACCACGGCGGACGCGAGGAGAGACGCGAGGGCGATGAGCGTCGAGCGGGTGGAAAGCGATGACGGCAGCGCGGCCAGGGGCGATGGCGACGCTGCGCTTACGGCGGTAGGACTGGGCGGTGGGGACGTCGGCGTTGGCGAAGGCGTGTTCGAGGGGGCTGGCGTCGGGGTGGAGGTGGGGGTCGCGGTGGCGGTAGGCGTGGGCGTCTCAGTGGGCGTCGGGGTTGGCGTCTCGGTGGGCAGGGGCGTCGGCGTGGACGTCGAGGAGGGCGCGGGAGAGGGGGTCAGCGTGACGGTTGGCGAGACGCTCTGGGTGGCCGTAATCAGCGGCGTCGCCGTCGGCAGCGGGACGCTGGTCGCCGACGCAGGAGGCAGACCACCCGCCTCCTCCACCAGCAGATAGGTGGGGCCGCCGACGATGCAGCCGAGATACTCATCGGCGCAGCGGGCGCCCGGCAGCGTGAGCGTATACTGCCCGGCTTCCGGCTGGATGGCCCGCTCGGCGCCGGTCTGATCGATCAGGCGGGCCTGGGGCGCCAGGGCCGGCAGGGAGACAGAGACATCGCTGCCGGTGCGCGCCCAGAGCACGCGGGTGGTCACATCCCCCCGCTCCAAGGTGACGATCTCGTACAGCCCATACCGTTCCTCGCGGGCGCTCCTCGTGCCGGCGTAGTAGGTGGTGATCAGCCTGTAGGCCTCGAAAGCCGGGCGCCGCGAGCCATCGGGGCGCAGCAGGCCGAACGGTTCACCCCCCGGTGGCAGCCCGACATCCTTCAGCTTGTAGGCGGCGATCCGCTCGGCCCCGGCGCTCAGCGCCAGCGCGAAGCTCTGGAGGAGGAAGCCGGCCTGCTCCTCCAGGCTGACGCGCCAGCGCGGTCGCACGAGCGGCCAGTCTGGGTCGCTGTCCGGCGAGGCGTTGGTCTCGTTGACCCAGATCGGCTTCTGCAGGCCATAGGCGCGCAGCGCAGCCAGCATCTCGTTGATGATGTAGGGGACGGACTCCGTCTGGAAGTAGATGTGAACGCTGACGACATCGAAGTAGTAATTGTGTTCCACAGCCGTGGGATCCTGAACCGCGTGGGCCAGGAAGCGGCGAAGATAGTCCCGGTCGTGCCAGAAGGTCAAGCCGGCCAGGTGGATCTGGACGTCTGGATCGACCTGGTGGGCCGCGAGGTACGCCACCTTGAGCAGGCGGTAGTAGTCATCGAGTGAGCCGCACCACTCGTTGCCGTAGGTCTGCTGGTCGATGTCCGGCTCGTTCCAGATGACCCAGCGGTGGATGCGATCCCCGTAGATCTGGACGACGCGGCGCACGAAGGAGGCCCACAAGTTGCCGGGATCGTCGACGGGGAGGTCGAGCCCGCGGGGCACGCCGCAGCCAGGGGGGCCATCGGTGGCCCACGCCGGCGTGTGCTTGAGAAGCCCGATGACCTCGCGCCCCTGCTGAGCTGCGAGGTCGAGCCAGTCATCGGGCACGTGATAGCCGTTCCAGTCCTCGGGGCCGGCGGGCTGGAGCTCGGACCAGTAGAAGAGGATGCGGTCCCAGGCGACGCCGGCCTCGGCGGCGGCCACGGGGTCGCGAAAGGCCTCCACGGCTCCGAAGCGCGCGTCTGGGGGGGGGCCCTGCGCGACGGCCGTAAGCGCAGAGGCGCCCGGGAAGGCCAGGCAGTGGCTGAGGATCAGGGCGAGAGAGACGAGCCTCGACCAGTGGATGATGGACGATGGACGATGGACGATGGACGATGTGACAGGTGAAGGCTCTCTCATCGGAACACAGTGGGCGATCCTTTAGGTGCCCTCGGTACAAGAGTAGGCCGCTG
>CAYQZG010000180.1:0-6837 GCA_964421785.1 uncultured Anaerolineales bacterium | reverse complement strand
CGAGGGTGACGACGGCGCTGTAGGTCTGGTTGTTGCGGCGGATGAGGCGGTCGGCACGGGGGTCCCAGTCGTTGAAGGATCCGGCCACGTAGGCATCGGCGGCGTGGGGGTGCTCCTCGGGCAGGGCAAAGGATATCTTGACCTGATCGCTGTCTTTGACGTTTCTTCTTCTAAGCACGGTTACTCCTCCTTGTCTCTATAGAACGTTTTCCGCTACCGGCAGGCGGTTTGATGCAGCGCTTGGTCGGCCCGCCGGTTCCGGGTAGATGTTACCACACTCGCGCGAGATGTGTACCGCGGGGGATTCAGGTTATGTCAACGGTGTGTTAAGGTAAGTTTAAGGAGGGGGGAGAAGGGAGGGGGGAAGGGGGGAGGCACGGCGCTCTCAGGGTCGCAGGGTGGTGTGGAGCCAGGAGATGGTGGCGCCGAGGGCGGCGGCCCAGAGGGGGCTGAGGGCCGTGAGGGAGGCCGGGCCGCCGAGGAAGGCAGCCTGCACGCCGGCCAGCAGGGCCAGGACCTGGGCGGCCTGGACGCGAACGGGGATGAGCGGCTCTCCCGTCTGGTCGCCCACGCTCTGCAGGGATCGCGCGGCAAGGAGGACGGGGAGAAAGAGGAGCGAGAGGGCCAGGGCGATCAGCCCACCCAGGAGCGACAGCGCGCCCGGCCCGGCAGGGGCAGCGCCCAGCAGGGCGGTGACCACGGTGACGATCGCGGCCAGCAGGGCGAAGATGAGATGGCGGCGGGCGCGGTCCGGGAGCTGGCTATCGAGGAGGAAGGCGATGGCAGTGATGACGCCGTAGCCCCAGTGGGTCCGCAGCGAGAGCCAGCCGGCGAGGCCCAGCAGGCCGAGAGCGTCGAGCAGGCCAGCCGGGAGCCCAACGGTGCGGCTGACGAGGCGGACTATGATCAAGATCCATAGAGCAAGGCCGAGCTGCGGCAGGTCCCAGAGATAGAGGGAGAGAAGGGCGAGCGCGGCGGCGACGAAGGCGGCCAGGGGGTGATCGGGATCCAGCTCGCGGCAGAGGGCCCAGGTGAGGAAGACGGCGAGGCCGGCCCGGGCGCCCCAGAGGGCGCCGGCGAGCCAGGCCGCCCCGGATAGACGCTGCCAGAGCGCTCCCACCAGTATGACGACCAGCGCCAGGATGGCGATGGCGCAGTTGGTGGGGTAGCTGGGGTCGATGGGGCGCCCGATGGTGGTGATAGCCTGTCGATTCATGGGGGAGCAGACCAGGGTGTTATCATTCCGGAGCGCAAAGGGCGGCCAGGATCGCCGGATCGCGGATCTGGCTGGAGCGTGAAGGTCGGCCAGGATCCGGCTGGAGCATTATGACTCCGCTATGTCCTCGAGATTCGGAGGTTTGAAGGGCATGGCGGATCCGCTGCGCAGTTCCTGGGAGTAGTCGGAGAGCCTCAGGCCGGTCATGTCGAGCAGGAAGGCCAGGTCGGCAGCGCGATAGCAGATCTGGACGACCAGGTCCTCGATGGCATCGGGATGCTGCGTATCCCCCTCATCGGTCAGCCCCTCCTCAAGGGCGTCCCGGATGGAGAAGCGCACGCCACGGCGGAAGGCCTCGGCGGGCGTCGGGGCGTCGATGATGGCCTTGGCCCGCCGGTAGGAGATACGCCAGTCCTCCACGCTCTCCTCGTCGATCTCCAGGGCCTGGGCGAGACGGGCGTCATCCCAGTCCTCGTGCTCCGCCCGCTCCAGGACGTCGACGTCGTCCGGCATCAACTGGTCGAAGCGGACGTTGCCGCCGAGATGCGCGGCGTAGTTGGCGTAGCTGTAGTGAAAGGTCTCGGCGGCCAGCAGCTGGCGGCGCGTCATGGTCAGTCTCGCACCCCAGAAGTCGGAGACGCCCCATCCTTCGATGGGTTCATCGAGCCGCTCTAACCAGCGTTGGTCGTCGTCCAAGAAGGCATCGATGCAACTCCCCTCATCTAGCTCATCCCAGTCCACGTCCAGATCGACGAGGAGCATCTGGAAAAGAACCTGCCGGTCCCTCGGGGAAAGCTGACGCAGCAGGCTCAGCACCTGTGATTCAGATAGTTCCAGGGTCACGTTTGTCACTTTCGCCTCCGGTTCGTCAGATAGAGGGTAAGCGGTTACCGGAGTCCATTGTAGCATAGGGGAGGTGAGGGTACAAGCGGGGGGGGGGGCGGAAGGGGCGGGGGGCTAGCTCTCGGCGAGGACGGCGCGGCGGAAGATGTCGAGGCCCTGGTCGACCTGGCGGCGGGTGATGGTGAGCGGGGGGATGAGGCGGATGGTCTGGGTCCAGTGGCCGCAGGGGTACATGAGCAGGCCATCCTGGAGGCAGCGGTCGAGGATACGGCGGACGGCCTCGGTGTTGGGCGCTTTGTCGGTCCGCGGCTCGATGAACTCGACGGCGATCATCAGGCCGGCTCCCCGCACATCGCCGACGATGGGAGATCGGGCCTGCAGGTCGCGGAGGGCGTCCATCACGTAGGCGCCCTGCTCCCGGGCGTTCTCCAACAGCCCCTCCTCACGGATCACGTCGAGGGTGGCCAGGGCCGCGGCGCAGGCCACGGGGTTCCCGCCAAAGGTGGTGCCGTGGGAGGCGGCGCCCCAGCGGCCCATGATCTCGCGGCGCGCCCCAACGGCGCTGAGGCGGAAGCCGTTGGCGATCCCCTTGGCCAGGCAGACGACGTCCGGCTGCACGTCGTAGAGATCGGCGGCGAACCAGCGGCCGGTGCGCCCGAACCCAGACTGCACCTCGTCAAAGATGAGGAGGATGTCGTGCTCGTCGCAGATGCGGCGCAACGCCACCAGCCAGCTGCGCGGCGGGAAGATGTAGCCGCCCTCGCCCTGGACCGGCTCGACCAGCATGGCGGCGATGTCCTCGGGCGGGACGACGTACTCGAAAAGGCGCTCTATGTCGCCCAGGGCCTCGTCCACGCAGGCTTGCTCGTCCGGCGCCGAGGAGCGGTAGGGGTAGGGGAAGCGGGCGAAGTGGACGCCGGGAAGGTGCGGGCCGTGGCCCTGGCGATAGGCGGCCTTGGAGGCCGTCACGGCCGTGCCGCCCAGCATGCGGCCGTGGAAGCTGCCGAGGAAGGCGATGAAGTCGGGGCGCCCGGTGACGTAGCGGGCCAGCTTGAGGGCGCCGTCGATGGCCTCGGAGCCGCTGTTGCCGAAGAAGAACATGTCGGCGCCGCCGGGGGCCACGCTGCCCAGCTCGTGGGCCAGCCGCAGCAGGGGTTCGTGGGCCATCACGCCGACAGGGGCGTGGATCAGGTGCTCCATCTGGCGGCGGGCGGCCGCCACGATGCGGGGGTGGCTGTGGCCGGCGTTGCAGGCGCCGAAGCCGGCCAGGAAGTCGAGGTAGCGCTTGCCCTGGGGATGATGTGCATCCCCGCGGTCATAGACGTAGACGCCCTCGGCCCAGGCGACGGGCATGTTGGGCCAGTCCTGGGAGAGGCAGGGGGCCAGAAGTTGGTCCAGTTGGGCGTGGAGTTGGTCAAATGTCGGTTCTTTGTTCATAGGTCCCTGCCTCGGTCCGCGGGAAGGACTGCGCCCTCGGGGACGAGGGCTGCGAGCTCAGATGCGACTGCGCTCGGCCCCGAGGCCCGTGGATCGGAGGTCGACGCCGATCTCATAGCCGCGTTCGAAGGCTCTCTCGTTGAGCTCCTCGGTGCCCTCGGGCACGCTGTCGAGCACGGCCTTCCTCATCGCCTCCTTGGACGTCACGCCGGCGAGGGGGGTGAAGGCGCCGAGCATGACGATGTTGGCCACGATGCGCAGGCCCAGCTCCTCCTCGGCGACTTGGGTGGCGGGGACGCGGATGACGTTCTGGTCAGCATCGGGATCCAGATCGACCAGTTCAGCGTCGACCAGCAAGAGGCCATCCTCGGCCAGCTCTTGATAGTACTTGGTGTAGGCGGCCTGAGACATCATCACCATCACGTTCGGTTGGGTGACGTGGGGATAGAGGATGGGGCGGTCGGAGATGACCAGGGCGCTACTGCAGGCTCCTCCACGGGCCTCGGGGCCGTAGGAACGGGTGAGGCTAACCTGCCGCTCCTCATAGATCGCCTGGGCTCGCCCGAGGATGATGCCGGAGAGGATGATGCCCTGACCGCCGAAGCCGCCGAGCCGCACCTGCAAAGGCGATCCATCGCCCGACACCTGAGGGCCGGCCTCCTCGCCAGCCTCCACCGGTTCGAGGTCGAGGTGCGTCTTGTAGGTGATAGCGCGCTGCGGGTCGATGCGGCCCTCCAGGTCCAACTCCGCCCAGGGCTTGTACTCGGTGTGGGCCTTCTCGCGGTGGAGGGCGTGGAGGCGATCCTGGAAGGTGGGCCGCTCGATATCGACGAACTCACCGCAGATGATCTGGCCGCCCAGGTCGATGTCGACGTCCTCGGGGTGGGCACCGTGGCGGATGACGGCGTTCTGGTGATAGAACTCCATCATGTCCCGGCCATAGGCCTCGCGGTTGGCGCGGCCGAAGGCGGTGGGACAGGGGGAAATGACCTCGACGACGGTGAAGCCTGGTTTGAGGAGTGCACGATGGATCGATTTCTCCAGGCGACGGCCATGGAGGGCGGTCCAGCGGGCGACGTAGGTGGCGCCGGCCGCCGCGGCCAGGTTGGGAACGTTGAAGGGGTGCTCCAGGTTGCCCCAGGGCGAGGTGCTGGCGCTGGCACCGGTGGGCGTGGTCGGCCCGACCTGTCCGCCCGTCATGCCGTAGATGAAGTTGTTGGCGCAGACGACGGTGATGTCCATGTTGCGGCGGGCGGCGTGGATGAAGTGGTTGCCGCCTATGGCAATCAGGTCGCCATCACCGGAGAAGACGATGACCTTGAGACCGTCGTTGGCCAACTTGAGCCCGGTGGCAAAAGGGAGGGCGCGACCGTGGGTGGTGTGGAAACCATCGAGCCGCAGGTAACCGGCCACGCGACCGGTGCAGCCGATGCCGGAGACGATGGCGACTTTGTCCAGGTCGAGCCCCGAGCGCATCAGGGCGCTGGTGAAGCAGCTGAGGGCGGTGCCAAGGCCGCAGCCGGGACACCAGATGTGGGGCAGGCGCTCGGTGCGCAGGAGCTCATCCATGGGATGGCGGGCGATCTCCTCGTGGGTGGGGACGCCCTCCAGGTCGACGGGGGGGCCCTCCTCCATGGTCTTGGCCTCTCGGCTATCCCAGCTATAGACTATTTCTGCAATCTCTTCGCTCACTCAATCACCTCACTAACAAGGACTGACGTCCTCAGTACAATGGCATCCTGCATCTTGCATCACGCACCTCTCCCTCCGGGGAAGGGCTAGGAAGGGGGGGCGCAGCGGCGAATTGCGTCCAGGATAACGTCTGGCTTGTGGATGTCGCCGCCCGGATGGGTGACGGGAACGATCTCCGCCTGGCCGGCCGCGCAGCGCTCGACCTCGAGCACGATCTGGCCCATGTTGATCTCCGGCACGACAAAGGCATCGACCCGGGGGGCCAGCTCACGGATGCGGTCCTCGGCAAAGGGCCAGACGGTGACCAGCTTGAGCATCCCCACCTTGAGGCCCTGTTCCCGGGCAAGCTGCACGGCGCGCAAGGAGGGACGGGCCGATATGCCGTAGGAGACGACGACCACGTCCGCCGCCTCCAAGCCCTGCGGGCCGCCGTCCTCCTCGAGCACGATGATGTCGTCGCGATTATGGTGGATCTTGCCGATCAGGCGCGTGATGAGCTTCTCCTGCTGCTCCGCCGTGACCACGGGATAGCCCCGCTCGTCGTGCGTCAGGCCGGTCACGTGGATCCGATAGCCGGTCCCGGCCACGGGGAAGGGCGGCACGCCGTCCTCCTCGGCCTTGAAGGGGAGGAAGTCCTCGCCGGGCGGCTGCTTGGGCTTGCGCCAGGGGTAGATGGGGATCTGATCGAGGGGGGGGATGACGACCCGCTCGAACATGTGGCCCACGCCCTCGTCGGCCAGCAGAAAGACGGGCGTGCGGTACTTCTCGGCCAGGTTGAAGGCGCGGATGGTGAGGTCGAAGGCCTCCTGGGGGCTGGCGGGGGCGAGGGCGATGATGGCGTAGTCCCCGTGGGAGCCCCAGCGAGCCTGCATGACGTCGCCCTGGCTGGTGGCGGTGGGGAGTCCCGTGGAGGGGCCGCCGCGCTGGACGTTGACGATGACGCAAGGGGTCTCGGTCATCACGGCCAGGCCGATGTTCTCCAGCATCAGGCTGATGCCGGGGCCGGAGGTGGCGGTCATGGCGCGGGCGCCGCCCCACGCGGCGCCGACGACGGCGTTCATCGAGCCGAGCTCGTCCTCCATCTGGATGAAGACGCCGCCGATCTCCGGCAGGCGCTCCGACATACGCTCGGCGATCTCACTGGCCGGCGTGATGGGATAGCCACCGAAGAAGCGGCAGCCAGCACAGATGGCTCCCTCGGCGATGGCGGTATCGCCGTCGAAGAAGAACGCGCCCTCCAGCACGCCCACTCGCTCGGCGGGCTCAGAAGAAGCTTCACTCATGCTACTCCTCCTCCTCAGAAGGAAGTGGCCCGGGGACGGGCGGCCCGGAGACGGGCTCGGCGACCCCTTCCTCCACCTTTATCGTGTAGATGCAGAACTCGGGACATAACAACTCGCACAGCCGACAGACGACGCAGCGCTCCGGATGGACCGCGATGGGCGGATGGTAGCCCTTCTCGTTCGTCTCGTCGGAGACGGCCAGCACATCGCAGGGGCAGTACTCTACGCAGAGCTCGCATCCCTTGCAGCGCGCCGGGATGATGTGCACTTCCCCGTGCGGCGTGGTGAATTTATCGACGTCTAATGGCGTGCGCCACAGTTTCAAATTCGACTCCTGATGCTTCATGTGGATGTTGGAACGTTGAC
>CAYQZG010000179.1:0-6900 GCA_964421785.1 uncultured Anaerolineales bacterium | reverse complement strand
GGGAGGGAGCGATCTCGACTGGGCGACGTCCGACGTCGTACGTCCTTCCGGTCCCCGCTCTGGTCTCCCCCCCTCTGGTCCCCCCCGCTGGGGGGGAGGGAGGGATCTTGACTGGGCGACGTCCGACGTCGTACGTCCTTCCGGTCCCTGGTGGTCCCCCCGCTCTGGTCTCCCCCCCTCTGGTCCCCCCCGCTGGGGGGGAGGGAGCGATCTCGACTGGGCGACGTCCGACGTCGTACGTCCTTCCGGTCCCTGGTGGTGACCCACTCATTGCTCGCGGGAGGGGAGGATTTGAAGGCCGTCGAGACGACGGCGCGCCATATCCAACTCATTGCCCGCGGGCGAGGAAGATCTCCCCCGCTTCCCGCTCCTTCGCGGCTGCATCCCGGAGCGCAGCGGCGATGCGCTCCGCCTCGGACGGGTCGGCGACGCCGTCGTCGAGGGCGCCCAGCACGGTCTCGTAGTCGTCGGCGGCGCGGTCGAGGAGTGCCGCGGCGCGCCCGACGTCGTCCTGGTCGGCGAAGGCCTCCCGCAGGTAGGCGGCGTTGGCGCGGCGGTTGTGGACGGCGGCCTCCAGCGCCGGGGTTATCTGCGAGGCATCCAACTGCGCGCCGAGCTCCTCGACGTTCGCCGCCAGACCCTCGATGGCATCCGCGCCCTGGCGCGGCCCGTAGCGAACGCCTCCAATGAGTAGCTGGCCGTTGCGCGTCCAGATGGGCCTCAGATCGTCCTCCCTGGCCCGTCGCTGGAAGACGGTGAGTGCGTACCGCCAGGGATAGGCGAACGTCTTCCCGTGGCTTCGCACGGCCTCCAGCAGCGTCTCATGGGGGACAAAGAGCCCTTTCTCCCCCGGCGGCCGGTTGCACGGCTGGCAGGGGAACTCCGGTAGACAGACGGTCTCGTAGACGTTGAAGCCGTCCTCGTCATAGCCCACCAGCACGTCGCTGTGCGGCAGCTCCTGGTCCAGGTCGTACAAGATACCGACGTCCAGCGCCACCCGCACCGCATACCCCTGTGAGAGATAGCTGCGCAGCGCGTCCAGGTAGAGCGTCTCGTCATCCGTGACGTAGTGGCGACGCTGCAGCCCCAGGTAGGGTGCGGCGGCGCTCAGGCCGGGCTCGGGATCCCCGAAGAACTGGACCACGATGGTGCCCGGAACCTCGGTCGCGCCGTACGTGAAGCCCATGAGGAAGTTGCACTGCTGTATGGTCGCATCGGTTCCGTGTTGCGCCGCCACCATCGCCAGGCTGTTGGCGCTGCAGGTCCACTCCCGCGTGGCGATCCACGGCACGTTGTCCAGATGGTAGCGGGCGGGGTAATGTGCCAGGTCGTCGGCAACCAGCTCGATCGGGCTGAGGGTCTCGCGGTAGTACTGGTGCACGAAGTGGTTCATCAGCATCCGCCAGCCGATGAACCCGCCGACGACCAGGAGCAGCAGGACCCCGGCGACGATGCCGACCACTCTGACCCACCTCCTGTTTCGAATCTCCTCCATCTTCACCCCTCTTGTGAATTGGATTCCACCTGCGACTTACCCGTGTGAATGGGGACCGGCGCTGCTGTGGTGGGTCATTGTAGCGTCAACTGGCTTCGGCGGCAAACGTGGAACTGGGACAGGGCTGCGGTCTCGAGTGTACCAGAAGAGGGCCTCGCCGTCATCAGAGGAACCGTTGAGCTGGCGTACGTCAAAAGGGCTGTCTTCGAGGCGCGCCTTCTCTACACCGGTCGTACGGGGGCTACAACAAATGTCGTAAACCGTCAAGCCACGATTGGTCTGAGCCAGGAGCGCGTATTGTCGACCCCTGGGGTTTTTGTCGAGCAGAGCGAGGCGGACGGCGGACGATGGACGGTGGACGTCGTGGGCGGCGACGGACAGGGGCGGCGGCAAACTCTTTTTTTCTGAGGAACAAACATTGGGGGCGGGCGACGGCGGACGGTGGATGGTGGACGATGGACGGTGGAAGAGGGACGAGGGAGGGGGGAGGAGGGAGGGAGGAGGGGTTTGTCTGTGGTGTTATTGTTTTGTTAAGGAGCGGTTGTGGTGTGATGTGGGTTGGTATTGACTGAAAGGTGGTTAAATTATACCATTTAGGAATTTGGTTGTCAAGGAGGCAAGTTTGGGATCCATGGGGGGATTGTGAGTTGGAAGAGGAACTTGCAGAGCCAGGCCGCGATGCCGGGTCAGGAGGGCGCGGCTGGATTCATCCGTGCCTTCGCGGGCAGCGACCGCTACGTCCTCGACTACCTGGTCGAGGAGGTCCTGCAGCGCCAGCCCGAACGGATCAGGACCTTCCTGCTGCGCACCTCGATTCTGGACCGCCTGACCGCTCCCCTGTGCGAGGCCTTGCTCGGCGGCGCCCTTGAGGCGCCGGGGAGCGAGGCCGACGACCTTGGATCCGCCAGGGACATCCTGGAGTATCTGGAACGTCACAACCTCTTCGTGGTCCCGCTGGACAGCGAGCGGCGCTGGTACCGCTACCATCGTCTCTTCGCCGACTGTCTGCGCCTCCGCCTGCGGCACGAGGAGCCCGATCGCGTCCCTGCTCTGCACAGCCGGGTCAGCGCCTGGTACGACGAGCAGGGCCTGATGGATGAGGCGATAGAGCACGCCCTGTCGGCCGAGGACACCGAGCGGGCGGCGCACCTGGTCGGGGAGGCGGCCGAATCGACCATGCTGCGCAGCGAGTTCGCCACCCTCCTGGGTTGGGTGGAGGCCCTGCCCGAGGATCTGGTGCGCGCGCGGCCCCGCCTGTGCATTTATCAGGCCCTGGCGCTGGTCTTCGCCGGTCAGCCGTTGGAGGCTGCCCAATCCCGTCTGCAGGAGGCCGTCGAGGCAGACGCGGATGGCTCCGTCGCCGGCGAGGTGACCGCGTTTCGCGCCCTGATCGCCGCCTATCGCGGGGAGAGGGAGCGCAGCGCCGAGCTATCTGAGCGGGCGCTTCGGCTTCTGCCGGAGGAAAGCCTCTTCTTCCGCAGCTTCATCTCCGGGTTCCTTGGCCTGGTCTACCTTTACAGTGGAGACGTTGAGCCCGCCCTCCGCGCCTTCCGGGAGGCCGTCCGCGTGAGCGAGAAGACGGGGAATGTCACCATCTCCGTTCTGGCGCGATGTCACCTGGCCGAGCTGTCGATGCTGCAGGGGTCGACTGATCGGGCCGAGACGCTCTACGAGCAGGCCTTGGACGCCGCCGTCGACGATAGGGGGCGGTTGCGACCCGTCGCCGGCGTGGCGCTCATCGGGCTGGGTCGCATGGAGACAGAGCGGCACGATCTGGAGGCAGCAGAGCGCTATCTGATGGAGGGCATAGGGCTGGCGGACCGCTGGGGTGAGGCCGGGACGATCGGCGGCTACACCGGCCTGGCCCGGGTCCGGCAGGCCCAAGGGGATGAGCCGGGCGCCCTCGAGGCTGTGCACACGGCCCTGCGAGTGGCGGAGCGGTTCGACGCTATGGAGGTGGATGACATCGGCGCGGCGTGAACCATGGTCGACAGATCAGTGGAGACGGGGGCTATGACCGATAGCTATCAAATCAAGGTGAAGGGGACTCTGGACGAGCAGTGGTCGGACTGGTTCAACGACATGACGATCGAGGTTGAGAGCGCGAGCGACGGCACATCGATCACCACGCTGACCGGCCCCGTCGCCGACCAGGTCAAACTACGCGGCATCGTGTCCAAGATCTGGGATCTGAACCTGACGGTCATCTCCGTGAACCGCATCGAGTCGGAGAGACCCCACCTGACGAGGAGGTGAGGCATGGGAAGACTCTTGAGAATGGCGTGGCGGAATGTGTGGCGCCACAGTAGACGGACGGTGATCGTGCTGATCGCGACCGCCTTGGGGCTGGCCCTCCTGCTTTTCTTCGACGGCCTCTTTGGCGGATCGCAACAGGCGATGTTTGGCAACGCGGTCAAGCTGCAGGGCGGGAACGTGATGATCCACGCGTCAGGCTACCGCGAGAGGGCCAGGCGCATGCCGCTGCTGCCGCTGCCGGACGACGAGGCCGCGCTGCAGGCCGCCCTGTCGGAGCCGTGTAGGAACAGCGGCCTGGTCGCTGCCTCACGCCGCATCAAGACCGGTGGTATGGTGAGCAGCCGCGAGTCCACCCTTCCGGTGACCATCATCGGCATTGAGCCGGAGGAGGAGGCTGCCACCGGGCTGGTGGCCCAGAGCATGGTCCAGGGCCGCTATCTGGCTGCCGACGACGAGGATAACATCCTGATCGGTCGGGAGCTGGCCGAGCGACTGGGGATCGGCATGGACGACCGCGTGACCCTGGTCGGTCGCGCCACCCACGAGCAGATGCGCCGCCGCACCATGACCGTGATCGGCATGTACGACCTGGGGCTCCCAGAGGTGGAGAAGGGCACCGTCTACGTCTCGCTGGCCGAGGCTCAGACCCTCTTCGATCTGCGTGACCAGGCGACCGAGGTGGTTGTCTCCCTTGAACGCGTGGGTCAGGAGCGGTCGGTGCTGAGTTCGCTGCGGTCCGCGCTACCTGGTTACGAGGTGGACTCGTGGCAGACGCTGAACCCAGACATGATGCAGGCATTTGAGATGAACGTGCAGGTGATGGAACTGTTCGGGCTGGTGGTCCTTCTGATCGCTGCCGTTGGCATCCTGAACATTCTGTTGATGGCGGTCTTCGAGCGGACGCGCGAGATCGGCATCCTGACTGCGCTGGGGCTCAAACGTCGCCAAGTTCTGGCGCTGTTCCTGCTGGAGGCCGGCACGCTGGGAGCGCTGGGTGTCCTCCTGGGCATCCTGCTGGGGGGGCTGGGCGTGCTCTACCTCGCCACGATAGGCTTGGACATCGGTGATATGACGACAGCCGTCGCCTACTCCGACATGGCGATCCCCAGCACGATCTACGCGGAGTTCGCGGTGCAGGAGACGGTCATGCTGTCCCTTGCAAGCCTGGTCATCACCATCCTGGCCTCGCTCTATCCGGCCTGGCTGGGCGCAAGAATGGAGCCAGCGGAGGCGTTGAGCGCGCTGTGATCTAGCGGCAGACGTCGGAAGTCGTCGTCCTATTGAAAAGATGCAGGTCAGATGTATGGAGGTGCAAAATGAGGGTCATCCAACTAGAGGACGTAACCAAGGTCTATCATATCGGCGAGGTCGGTACGCGGGCCCTGCGAGGTCTCACGCTAAGCATTGAGGAAGGCGAGTTCACGGCCATCGTCGGTCCGTCGGGATCGGGCAAGACGACGGTTCTACAGATGATGGGCTGCCTGGACCGGCCGACGAGCGGGACGGTCCAGGTCGCCGGGCAGGACGTGACGCGGCTTAGGGACAGCCAGCGCGCGGATCTGCGCAAGGGCACCATCGGCTTCATCTTCCAGTTCTTCGCGCTGATTCCCGTCCTCACGGCCTACGAGAACATCGAGCTGCCGCTGCTCCTGGTCGGACGTGACGGCGGCGCCCGACGCGCGCGGGTGAACGAGCTGCTGGAGGCGGTGGGACTCTCGCACCGCGCCCAGCACCGCCCGGATCAGTTGAGCGGCGGCGAGAAGCAGCGCGTCGCCGTGGCTCGCGCGCTGGCCGTCAACCCGGTGTTGGTGCTGGCCGACGAGCCGACCGCCAACCTGGACACCGAGAACGGCAACCAGGTGATGGCCATCATGGAGCGGCTGAACGAGGAGACGGGCACCACGTTTATCTTCGCCACGCACGACCCGCGCGTGATCCCCTTCGCCCGGCGTGTGGTCAACCTGCGCGATGGACGGGTCGCGGACAATAGCCGATCTGCCTAGCACCAGACCATGATCTCCATGCAAGAGACTTACGACGCCCTAGTTAGTACTACAACGTGAGTTTCGCTGGCCAAAGACTTCCGAAGTCTGGCGGATGGCGGGTGTCGCAAGGAGAGCGGAGGGAGAGACGACGTATGCGACGCAATCAACATAAGCGCAGCAGCATGGATAAGCGCAGCGGCATGGGCCTTGCTGGTGGGCCTCCAGGCATATGGGTTGTTCCCGCCATGGTGTTCATTCCCATCCTCCTGCTGGCGCTGGTCAGCTGTGGGTCTGAGCCGTCGCCGACGCCGATCATCACCCCCTTGCCTACGAAGCGGGTGAGGGATGACGTCACGGCCTCCGGGACGGTGGTCACCGCCCAGGAGGCGCAGTTGAGCTTCGCCATGCTCGGACGCGTCGCCGAGATGCAGGTTGCCGTCGGCGACGTGGTGACCGAGGGCCAGCCCCTCGTCCACCTGGATGCGGCGGAGCTTGAGGCGAGCCTGGCCCGCGCGGAGGCGGCACTGGTTGTGGCGCAGCGGGAGCGCGCACGGCTCGACGCGCCGCCGGATGCTGATGCTGTGGCGGCCGCCGAGGCAGGCGTGCGGGCCGCAGCGGCGGCTGTGACCCGGACGCTGGTGGCGCGCAACGCACCCGCCTTGAGCGAATTGGACGTCGCACACGTCCGGCCGGGTCAACTCGCGACGCTGTTCGTCGAAGGACTAGATAACCTGCAGATCCCCGGTGGTGTCCAGCGCATCGCCCGGCGGCCGGAGCTCCTGGGGGGCGACGTCGTGTATGCCGTGATCGTCGATCTGGATGAGGTGCCTCCCGAGCTGCGGTTGGGCATGAGCGTCGAGGTCACGATCGACGTTGAATAAGCAGATACTCACACAGTGAGGAGAACCTGACGCCATGACAGCCATCATCCACAGAGCGCTTTCGCTTGCCGCTATCCTGACGCTGCTTTCGCTGGGGCCGGCGGCGACGGATGCGACCCAGGCGATCCATGGATCGCCAGAGGGACGCTGTTCATCCCTGCCCACCCGGCACGCCCTGTCGCAGGTGCCCGCGGTGGTGGCCGAGGCCTCCGCCGAGGTCGTCCCGTCCCGCGTCGTCGACGTCAGCCTCGCGGTGTTCGGTCAGGTGGCCGTACGCGGCCCG
>CAYQZG010000178.1:0-6911 GCA_964421785.1 uncultured Anaerolineales bacterium | reverse complement strand
GGATCATGCTAAAGCGCATCTGGTCTCTCGTCATCAAAGAGTTCCTTCACCTGCTCCACGATTGGTGGATGCCGGCGTTTATGCTGTTCGGCGGGGCGACGGAGCTGCTGCTGGTCGGCTGGGCCACCTCTCGCCCCATCACCAACCTGCCGCTCATGGTGCTGGATCACGATCAGAGCGCCGAGAGCCGGCGCGTCGTCACCGCCCTGGAGAACACGGACACCTTCACCCTGGAGGCCCACGCGGTCGACATGGAGGACATCCAGGAGGCCCTCGACCGCGGCCGGGTGAACGCGGCGCTGGTCATCCCGCCCGATTTCAGCAGCGAGATGGAGCAACCCAAGGGGGACCCCACGCTCTCCCTCTGGGTCAGCGGGGCGGAGAGCATCCCGGCCAAGGCCGCGCTGGAGGCCACAGAGGGCGTCGTCAACGCCACCGGACAGAGGATTGCGCTGCGCCGCATAGGATTGGACGAGGAGGACATGGAGGGGTTCGATGCCAGCCTGCGGGTCTGGTTCAACGAAGATCTCAGCGAGGCGCTCTACACCACCCCCGCCGAACTGGGCCTGATGCTGGAGTTCACCGTGTTGCTCTTCGCTGCCCTCTCCTTTGCTCGCGAACGCGAGCTGGGAACGCTGGAGCAACTACTGGTCATGCCCTTCTCCTCACTGGAGATCATCATCGGCAAAGCGATCCCCGCCATCTTGATCGGCTTCTTCGACTTCCTGCTGATGCTCAGCGGCGTGCACGTCTTCTTCGGCGTGCCGGTCCGGGGCTCGCTGCCACTGCTGCTGATCCTGGCCTGCGGCTACCTGATGGTCGAATTGAGCAAGGGACTGGTCATCTCCGTTGTGTCGCGCACCCAGCACCAAGCTTTCCTGCTGGTGATGATGGTTGGCATGACGGACTTCATGTTCACCGGTTACGCGGCCCCGGTCGAGCTGATGCCGCCGGTGATGCAGCTCGTCGCCAAGGTCATCCCGGCCCATCACTGGCTGATCATCCTGCGAGACGTCTTGCTGAAGGGCGCGGGTCTGGACGTGCTCTGGCCCAATGTGCTGGCCTTGGCCATCCTGGGGCTGATCATCGGGGCCTTCTCGCTGCGTTACGTTCGCCGCGCATTGGATTGAAAGAGTGGGCAAGTGGGCAGGTGTGCAAGTGGGCAAGTCAGCAGGTCAGCAAGTGAGCGAGTGTACAGACGAGATGTCTGCAAGAGGCTTGGTGTCCCAGCGACTGCTCTATGGGAGCGAGGTCAAGTAGAGATGGTAAAGGCATGTTGCATTATAGCACCCTTATCCCGGCTCGGCAAAGGGCGAACGCCCGCACCTGCAAACCTGCACACGTGCCCCCTTGCCCACTCCCACCCGGTGAATCATGAACGAACCTGACGCCGTCATCATTGCCCAGGGCCTGACCAAGCGGTTCGGGGACTTCGTCGCCGTCGATGGGATCGACTTCGAGGTGCGGCGCGGGGAGATCTTCGGCTTCTTAGGGCCGAACGGCGCCGGGAAAACCACCACCATCCGCATGATGCTCGGCTTGCTGCCGCCGAGCGCGGGGTCAGTGGAGGTCCTGGGCATACCCGTGGCCGATCACCCGGGCCAGCTCCGGCCGCGCATCGGCTACATGGCCCAGGCCTTCAGCCTCTACGACGACCTGACCGTGCTCCAGAATCTCCGCTTCTACGGCCGGGCGTACGGGCTGGAGAACGACCTGCTCCAGCAGCGCATTCAGGAGGCGCTCCGGCTGACCGATCTGCAGGGCCGCGAGCAGACGCGCACAAAGGACTTATCGGGCGGCTGGCGTCAGCGGCTGGCGCTCAACGCGGCCATCCTCCACCGCCCTGAGCTGCTCTTCCTCGACGAGCCCACCGCCGGCGTCGACCCCATCTCGCGACGCGCGTTCTGGGACCTGCTCTACCGGCTGGTCGCGGAGGGGATCACGGTCTTCGTCACCACGCACTACATGGACGAGGCCGAGCACTGCCACCGGCTGGCCTTCATCCGGCGCGGCCAGCTGATCGCTTCCGGGTCGCCGGAGGCTATCAAGCGGCAGGAGATGAGGGGCCAGGTACTGGAAATCGCGCCCGACGACACGCCGAAGGCGGTCAAGGTGCTGCGCAAGGCCGCGGAGTCCGGCGCGCTGCCGCTGCAAGAGGTGGAGATGTACGGCCCGCTAGTGCACGTTGTCGGCCAAGACATAGACCAACAGAAGGAGGCTATCGCCGCTGTCCTTCGCGAAAGCAGCGTCACACCAGGCGCGATGACCATCATCGAGCCCTCGCTTGAGGACGTGTTCATCGAGTGTATGCGTTGAGGGTTGGCAGGTTGGCAGGTTGGCAGGTTGGCAGGTTTGTACGTTAACAACTGCATAACGTCAGGGTAAACGGACAGTACGCACGGGGGCCGTTCACGCCGAAGGACATCCCCGATTCATATGCGATTGCCTTGATGGAACTGACCTATCAGGGCAATCGCATTTGCAGGATCGACTTGATTACGGCTGCTTGCTGCCCCCCTTTGCCCCCTCTGGATCTGGCGATGCAGAGGGTTGCCCACTCTCAAAGCCTGGATCTGACGATCCAGGCTGAGCATGCACGCCAAGTGCGATTGCCCTGCGGAACCACAGCACGCTCTTGACAGCTTGGGGCGCTTGCGGTACAATCTGACTGAATGAACGTTCATTCAGTGAGGCGGAGGATACAATGACGGCTCAAGGATCATCAGATCATCATGTCCAGGAGCGGCGGCGGGAGATCCTGCAGGCGGCGGCCGCCCTCTTTGCCGAGCAGGGGTATCAGCGGACGTCCGTCAAGGAGATCGCCGACCGAGCGGGGATCGCGCCGGGCACGATCTACCTCTATTTCGACAGCAAGGGCGACCTACTGATCGGACTGATGATGCGCCTGGCGGAGCTGGAGGATCTGGACGAGGAGGTGGGGCAGGCTATGCGGAGCGACCCCCGCACGTTCCTCATCACCGCCTTCCGGAACCGCATGGAGCGCGTGGTGGAGAGCGAGGAGATGCTGCGCGCCATCCTGCCGCAGATGCTCGTGCAGCCGGCTCTGCGCGAGCAGTTCCGCGGCCAGTTCATCGCGCCGGTGATCGAGCTCATTGAGCAATACGTGGAGGCGCAGGTCGCGCAGGGCAAGATACAGCCGGTGGACGTGCCGCTGACGGTGCGCGCCGTGCAGAGTATGTTCATCGGCCTGCTGCTGCTCCGCATCCTGGGCGATGACGAGCTTCAGGCCCGCTGGAACGACATGCCCGAGGTGGTGGCCACCCTGCTCTTCGAGGGGCTGGACTGTGGGACGGATGGCGCTGAGCCCGGGCGAAGGGAGGCGTGAGGTGTCGCTCCTGCGCATCCGGTCCCTGGTCCGCAAGGAGTTTCTCCACATCGTGCGCGATCCACGCACGCTCTTCGTCATGTTCGCGATGCCGATCATCCAGCTGGTGCTGCTGGGCTACGCCGCCACCACGGACGTGGAACAGCTGAGCGCCGCGATCCTGGATCGCGACAAGTCGAATGCCAGCCGACAACTGGTCGAAGCCTACCGCGCCTCCGGCACCTTCGACATTCGGCGGCACGTCTCCTCGGAGGAGGAGCAACGCGCCATGGAGATCGCCCCGGACAAGATCGAGCAGGCCCTCGCTGTCGACGCCCACGACCTTTTGGCCTCGGTGCTGTGCGCCCGCCAGGCCTTCACCGTGCGCAACAGGCCCATGCTGCGGGCCGTCGTCTCTCAAATCCTCATCGACCGCGCCTTCGCGGAGCGGTATTACCAGGAAGTGTTGGCCCCCGCCCTGCAGCTCCTGGAGCGTTATGTCCAATCCCGGGTCGATCAGGGGGAGATTCGGGCGGTCAACGTCCCCGTATTGGCCCGCTATCTGGTAGCCGCCCACATGGGGCTCTTCCAGCTCTTCTTCCTGGACGATCCGGTACTGGGCTCGACGTGGGGCAGTGATGAGTTTGTCGAGGAAGTGACCGACCTCGTCCTCCAGGGCCTTTTGGAGCCTCGCGACCGCCAGAGGGAGCAGGACGATGCGTAGGCTCCTCGCCGTGTTGCGCAAGGAGTTCTGGCACGTGCTGCGCGATCCTTACGCGCTCGTCGGCGCCACCCTGGGCGCTGTGCTGTTGATGGGTCTGCTATCGTACGCCATCTCAGCCGACATCCAGCACGTCCCCATCGCCGTGATGGACGCCGACCGGACCCGTCAATCGCGGACCTATCTCCAGCGCCTCCAGGCGGATACCTTCTTCGATATCAAGCGTCGCACCCTGAGCGCGGACCAAGCCCGGCGCTGCGTCGTCTCCGGAGAGACCCGTGCCGCGGTCATCGTGCCCCCGGGCTTCGCCGAGGCGACGCTGAGCGGAGGGCGCGCACCCATCCAGATCGTCGTCGACGGCACCGACCCCACCATCGCTCGGAAGATCCAGAGCAACGCCGAGACGCTCTCCTCCGACGTCTCCGTAGAACTACGTCAGGAGCTGGTGACCGCCTCGGGCCGCAGACCGTCGAGGTCGGCCCTCGAGTTTCGCACGCGCTCCCTGTACAATCCAGACGTCAGGGACCTCAACGTGATTCTCCCAGGGTTGATGGCCTTCGTGTTGGTCTTCCCGGCCCTCTTCGCCATCCTCTCCCTGGTGCGCGAGAAGGAGCAAGGGAGTATGGAGCAGCTGATGACCACACCCATCCAGCGGCATCACCTGCTCATCGGCAAGACAGCGCCATACCTGCTGATTGGGCTGCTGGACGTCTTGCTCCTCACCGGCGTCGGGGTGGCCTTCTTCGACGTCCCGTTCAGGGGCCGTTTGGTCGATCTGATCTTGCTGTCCGGCGTCTTCTTGATCGCCAGCCTGGGTATCAGCATGGCTCTCTCCAGCGCGTTGCGCAACCAGATGGCGGCTTTGATCGTCGGCAGTCTACTCTTCCTCTTCCCCATCACCCAGTCGGGGCTGACCACCCCCCTCTTCGCCATGGCGCCCGACGCCCGTCTGCGAGCTCTGATGTGGCCCGCCACGCACTACATCGTCATCACCCGGGGCCTCTTTCTGAAGGGCTTAGGCGTGCAGGAGTTGATCAGCCACGCGATCTACCTGCTCTTCCTGGGGCTGTTCCTGAACGGGCTGACGCTCTGGCGGCTTGAGAAGAAGCTGTCATAATGCAACGTGAAGACACGAGGCTGATCGCTATGTGGTTGAGAATGTGGGATATCATCAGAAAGGAGATGATACAGTTTTGGCGCTACAAGACGCTGCTGGTCTTCGCCATCCTGATCCCGGCGATCCAGCTCCAGGGCGTCGCTCGATCGAGCGCCGAGCCCACCCTGGGGCTCCCGATGGCCGTCTATGACCAGGATCGCAGCCCCAGCAGCCGGCAGATGATCGACATGCTGGAAACCTCGGACCTGTTCGCCTATTACGGCTACGTCGACAGCCTCGGCGAGATGGAGCAGCTGATTGAGCAGGGCTCGGCCCGGGCCGGCTTGACCATCCCGCTTGGCTTCGAGAGCAGTCTCACCCGGGGCGATACGGCCACCGTACAGGTGCTGCTGGACGGTTCGGAACCCGGCGTCGCCTCCAAAGCGAGCAGCTACCTGGAGCGCGCAGCCTCGCTCTATGCCCAGCGGCTGTCAGGCGGGGCGATGGCGGGCCTGAGCTTCGAGATCAGCGGTCAAGTCGAGCCGCGCTCTCGAATCTGGTTCAACGAGGAGATGAGGGAGGAGGCCTTTCGGCTCCCAGGCTCCCTGGCGAGCAGCGTGGCTATGCTGGCCATCTTCCTCACCGCCGCTGTGATCGTCAAGGAGCGGGAGACCGGGACCTTGGAGCAGCTGTTCGTGACGCCTATACGGCCTCTTGAGCTGATCATCAGCAAGGGTTTTCTGGCCATGGTCGTGACCTACATCGCTTTTCTGGAGATGCTGGCGTTATGCGTCCTCTACTTCGAGGTGCCGCTGCGCGGATCGGCAGCGCTGCTGATCGTCTTGACCGGCTTCTACACCGTCGTCGAGATCGGCCTGGGGCTGATCATCTCGGTAATCGCCAAGACGCAGGGGCAAGCCCTACTGGCCGCGTTCTTCTGGTCGTTGCTGGAGAGGATCCTCTCGGGGCAGATCCTCCCGGTGGAAAACATGCCGCGGGCGGCACAGCTTGCCGCCCAGTTGGCCCCGTTGACGCATTTTACCGCCATCGTGCGGGGCATCATGCTCAAGGGGAGCGGCCTGGCCGATCTGCTGCCCCAGCTGGCGGCGCTGGCGGTGCTGGGCGTGGCCCTCTACGCCATCGCGTCCCGGGGATTGACGAAGAGGCTCGACTGAGTGTGAACGTTTGCCAGTGGGCAAGTGGGCAAGTGGGCAAGCATACAAAGTGCTAGTGGGCAGAAATGGAGTATCCCTTGAACCAAGATAAGCCAAGGGCCAAGGAGGCCCACGTCATCGAGACGCATCATCTGACGAAACGGTTTAAGAACGTGACGGCTGTGGACGGGCTCGACTTGAGCGTGCGGCGGGGGGAGATCTTCGGGCTGCTGGGGCCGGATGGCGCGGGGAAGACGACCACCATCCGCATGTTGTGCGCGATCATGGATCCCAGCGAGGGTCGCGCCACGGTTGCCGGGTACGACACGGTGAAGAAGCCCGAGGCGATCAAACGGCGCATCGGCTATATGCCGCAGCAGTTCTCGCTCTACGGCGATCTGACCGTGGACGAGAACCTGACCTTCTTCGCCGACGTCTTCCAGGTCGACCGGAAGACTCGTCGAGAGCGGAAGGAGGCCCTGCTGGCGTTCGCCCGACTGACCCGTTTCCGCAGCCGCCGGGCCGCCCACCTCTCCGGCGGCATGCAGAAGAAGCTCGCCCTGGCCTGCACGCTGATCCACCAGCCGGAGATCATCTTTCTCGACGAGCCGACCA
>CAYQZG010000177.1:0-7084 GCA_964421785.1 uncultured Anaerolineales bacterium | reverse complement strand
GTCCCGTGGAGCGCCGTCGTCCCGTGGAGCGCCGTCGTCCCGACGGCAGGGAAGCAGCGCTCGAGGCTATCCATGCGGAGGGATGTGATGCCATCGTCCACACAGGGGATGCCATCGCCATCGGGCCGCATCCCGCCGAGTGCCTCGATCTTCTTCTCGATACCCCCGGCGTCCAATTCGTCAAGGGCAACCACGAGGCCTGGTTTGTGGACGGCTTGCCCGAGCCGCGGCCAGCCTGGATGAGTGACGGTGAGGTCGAGCACCAGCACTGGTACTAACGCCCGCCTTGATCCCCACATGCCTGCCGTGCTGGCCGAGTGGCCGTGCGTCCTGGAGCACGATATCGAGGGGGTGAGGACGGCCTTCATGCATTATGGGCTTGAACCCTCGGGGGGGAACTTCCGACCTTTCGCCAGCGATGCCACGGCGGAGGACCTGGATGAGATGTTCGCCTCGCACGACGCGGACCTCCTCTTCTACGGCCACGACCACGGCGCATCGGATGTGGAGGGACGGGCAAGGTACGTTAATCCGGGGTCGTTGGGGTGCTGCAGCCAGGCCGTGGCGAGGTACTGCTTGGCGGAGTTCCGTCAGGGGGCGCTACACGGTCGAGCACCGCGGCGTGCGCTACGATGATGCGGAGCTCTTCCGGGCGTTTGAGCAGCGAGCTGTCCCGGAGCGCACGTTCATCTACCGGGCGTTCTGGAGCGCCGTCGTCCCGACGGCTCGGCGTGCGCTTTGAGACGCCATAGCGTGCATGAGGCAGGTTATGGAGGTTGAGGCCTTCTACGATCGATCGGCCCTCACGGAGTGGCGGCGGCTGGAGCGACATCGTACTGAGTTTGCGGTGACGCTGCGGGCGCTGGAGGAGCACCTGTCCGGCCTGCCGTGCTCCGTCCTCGACGTGGGCGGAGGCCCCGGGCGGTACGCCATCGAGCTGGCGCGGCGAGGATATCGCGTCACGCTGCTGGACCTATCGGGGGAGAGCCTGCGACTGGCCCGGGAGAAGGCGGAGCAGGCGGGAGTATCGCTGGTCGGGTTCATTCACGCCAGTGCAGCCATCCAGTTCGCTTGGATCTTCCTCTCTGGCCTTGCGTTGCGGCACGTCGATCATCCGCGGCCAAGAGACTGAGATGGTGGATTTCATAGATCAGATCTGGGACCTCGACGTGACCACGTTGAGGGAGCTCGTGCGCGGAGCGACGCAGGATGACCCGCTCGAGATTGGCGCCTGGCACGTTGCCCCGCTCGATTATGAAAGCGGCATGCCAACGACGGGCGGTCTCTATCGCGTTCGCGGCACCGCTTGTGGCCCGAGGCGGGCGACAGCGTGGTCATTGATCTGCAAGATCGTGGTCTCGAACGACGAAGGTCCTACCGCGCCTTACTACTGGAAGCGCGAATTCTTGTTGGATTCGGTTGAACAGGTGAGCCTGAGGAGAACTGCATGATGCTGCTGTATGGATTGGGCTATGTCATGTTCTCCGGCGTCGCCGGTATCGGTGACATTGCCAACGTGATCAGCGGCTGGGAGCCCGTCTGGTTGTGGCGCGTGCTGACGACCCTTGTCGGCTCGCTGATGTTCATGGGCTGTTTCTGGCTGGCTCTGCGCGAGTTCGGCAAGATGGTCGGCGGTGAACCCGACGAGCAGATCGGGCGCGCCAACAAGCTGAGCATCCTGTCCTACGTCGCCTCCCTGCTGGTGGTGCTGGCAGGTCTGTTCAACACCTTCGGCTTTCTGAGTCTGCCGGTCATGGCCGGCCTGTGGCTTCTGATTCAGGGCGGCGATCCGGCTCTTTGGAGGTGGACGGATGAAACAGGTTGACCTATCGATCTCCACGCTTAAGGCAAACCTCCTGGCTCCGCTCGTTGCCTTTCCCATCGGAGGCGTGCTTGGCGCTGCCTTTGGGCTCGTCTGGGGGGCGGAGCGGCTGACGGACGCGTTCGAGGTGGCGTTTGCCGCCCAGCCGGGGAGGTCCTTGCTCGTGTTCGTCGCCGGCATTCTGGTTCACGAGCTCCTTCACGGCATCGGCTGGGTAGTGGCCAGCGGGAAGGGGTGGGGGCCGGTCTCTTTTGGGTTTCAGCTCAGGACGCTGACGCCCTACGCCCACATTGAGGAGCCGATCTCCGTGCGCGCCTACCGGATAGGGACCGCTCTGCCGGGGGTGGTCTTGGGCCTTCTGCCCTGGCTCCTCGGGATGCTGATCGGGGGCGGCTTGTTCCACCTGTTCGGCATGCTCTTTGCCATGTTGGCCAGCGGTGACCTGATGGTTCTTTGGCTTCTCCGCCGTGTCAGACCGGACCAGCAGGCCCGCGATCATCCCGAACGGGCGGGAGCCTACGTTTTCGTGGACGACGAGGCCTGATGGTCGCGCCCCAGGCCTGCTCGATCGGATGGAGTTGATGATGCCAACACCCTATACAGCGCTCAACCAGGTCCTCGATGAGCTCGTGGCGAGGATGCAACAGATCTTGGACGACGACTTCATTGGCGTCTATCTGCAGGGCTCGTTTGCCCTGGGCGATTTCGACGAGCACAGCGACGTCGATTTCATCGTGGCCGTTGAGGATGAGCTGACGCCAGATCAGGTCGACGCCTTGCAGGTGATGCATGGCGAGGTCTACGACCTCGATTCCGAGTGGTCCATCCACCTGGAGGGATCATATTTCCCGCGGGCGATCCTGCGCGATCCCGCGAAGGCGGGCCTGGATCTCTGGTATCTGGATCACGGCGCCCGCTCCATGGTCCGTTCCGATCACTGCAACAAGCTTCACGTCCGCTGGATCGTGCGCGAGCGGGGCGTCGTCCTGGCCGGCCCCCCGCCGAGATCGCTGATCGACCCGATTCCGGAGGATGCGCTGAGGTCGGAGTTCTTCGAGGTGATCAACCATTGGGGGCGGGTGATCCTGGACGACCCCGCGCCCTACACCAACCGCTTCTATCAGGGCTTCATCGTCCTCAACTACTGCCGTATGCTGCACGATCTCCATCGAGGCTATCCGGGATCGAAGCGCGAGGGCACCGAATGGGCCAAGTCCGCGCTCGATCCGTCGTGGTCCGACCTGATCGACGGGGCATGGGACACTCGTCCGGACCCCGGATGGCAGGTAAGGCAGCCTCCGGATCCCGAGGACTTCGAGAGGACGCTGCGGTTCGTGGACTACGTGATGAACGAGAGCAAAGCCTATGTCTCAGGACGCGACTGCGCCTGACGGGCTACCTCACCTTCTCAGTTGCTCTGAGCCCGTCTCGGGTGGCCAACGTGTGTCGCTGAGCCTTGGACTTCTCCAGGGCCAGACTGCCCTCGGGGACGAGGGCTGGGAGCAGGGAGAAGCCGGGGTCTGTTGTGCGAGGGAGCATTAAGGAGTAGGCTATGCGGGTCCATCATCTGAACTGCGGGTCGTTACACCCCCGGCTGCCCCGGGTGGATTCCGTCACCTACTGCCTGCTGATCGAGACAGTCGATGGGTTGCTCCTGGTCGATACCGGGTTCGGGGTGCAGGACTATGTGCGTCCCAGTCCAATGATGAGGGGCTTCATGCTCTGGATGGGCGTCCCGAGGAGGATGGAGGAGACTGCCGTTCGCCAGATCGAAGCGTTGGGCTACTCGGCCGGGGACGTGAAGCATATTGTGGTCACACACCTCCATCTCGATCACGCCGGCGGCCTGCGGGATTTCCCCGACGCCAAGGTCCACGTCTATCGCACGGAGTACGAGGCACGCGAGCATCCGCGGGGTCTGATAGAGCGCTTCTATGATCCCCGGCATTGGTCCCACGGGCCGGATTGGGTGGTCTACGATGAGCCTGATGGTGACTGGTATGGGTTTGAGAGCATATGCGTCGCCGAAGACTATCCCGTCGACGTTCGACTGATCCCTCTGCCCGGCCATACGCGGGGCCATTGCGGCGTTGCCGTGGCGACGGACGACGGCTGGCTGCTGCAGTGTGGGGACGCGGCCTCCTGCCAGCATCCGGCCACGGACGTTCACGGGTCGGAGCGAGGCAGTTACGTCATGGCGTTCGTGCCTGCGTGGCTAACGCGACGCATGGTGGGCCCGCACGTCCCTCGGCTACGGGCGTTGGTGCGCGAGCACGGCGCCGAGATTGAAGCGATCAGCGGGCACGACGTCTACAGCCTCCGGAGGCATCGGCGCACGGTGCGAGGAAGCGAGCACACCTAGCCCCGCTCGGTCCGGGGCTGGCCAGTCTCAGAGGCGAGGCTGGCGCTTCCAATCCCCTGGCTTTCGAGCGTGTGGAGCTCGCAGCCGCTGCGGGACTGGTACACGCTGCGGGTCTGCGCCATAGAGCTCCTGTTCTTTGGCACGTTCTTGTTGTTGGCGCTGGTTATGAGGCGGGTAGAGTGAGATGAAGAGCGTGGAGAAGTGCGTTGATGCAGGTAGAGTCTTCAAGCTTGCTCTTTGGATCACGGCAGGCGTTGTAGCCGGGCTGATCCTCATCAGATTGGCGACGGGGGCACGCCTCGTGGAGCTGGTCAGCCTCCCTAGAATGACGCCTGTGCCCACAAGGCCGAAAGAGCCTGGAGACGGTGGTTCTGGCCATCCTTATTGTGGCGATCTTCATGCCGATGTCGGTGATGACAGGATCCTCTTTGATGAAGACGACTACTGCTCCTATCGCTTGGTTGAGCTGGATGAGACCGACGAGTTCACCGCGAGGATCGTGAGATCGAAGCACCTGATAGCGTTCTCCAAGAAGGTTGAGCTGTACGACTGCACCAACGGTGTTCAAAGAGGCTACGTGGAAAGCGAGGACCTGCGCCTATATACCACCGAGGATGGCCGCTTCATTGAGTGTGGGATTGCCTGGTAGGGAGGAAGCCATAATCTTGGAGAAAAGCAAAGACGTTATACTCAGCGCGCGCAACTTGACTCGGGAGGTGGACGGCACACCCCTGGTGGACGACGTCTCGCTGGACGTGGAGACGGGCAGCGTCGTCGCCATCGTGGGGCCCAGCGGGGCCGGCAAGTCCTCGTTCCTGCGTCTGTTGAACCGGCTGGACGAGCCCACCTGCGGCACTGTCTTCCTGGGCGGCCAGGACTACCACGACATCCCCCCGACGGAGCTGCGGCGCCGCGTGGGTATGCTGATGCAGGCGCCGCACCTGTTCACCGGCACCGTCGCCCAGAACATCCGCTTCGGCCCCCGGCAGCGGGGTGAGGCACTGTCGTCGGATGCCATCGAGGACCTGCTCGACGGGGTGGGGCTGGCCGGGTTTGCCGACCGGGACGTCAGCAACCTCTCGGGCGGCGAGGCGCAGCGCGTCTCGTTGGCCCGCACGCTGGCCAACTGCCCCCAGGTACTTCTGCTGGACGAGCCCACGTCCGCGCTGGACGAGGAGACCGAGCGTGAGGTGGAGGCGTTGATCGCCCGGGTGATTCAGACGTACGGCCTGACCTGCCTGATGGTGACCCACGACGCCGACCAGGCCCGACGCCTGGCCAGCCACGCCATGCTGATGGACGCGGGTCGGCGGACCGCCGCCGGTGCGGTGGGGGAGGTGCTTGATGCTTAGCCGGTTCTTCGATAGTCTGTTGTTGCTCGGCCTGGCTCAGGCTGCGGTGACCGCGGCGTTGGTGCTCTTGGTCGTCCTCTTGAGCCGCCTCCAGAGCGTGCACCTGGAGCGCGAGGCTATGGTCGCCCTGGCGCGGGGGTTCGTGCAGGTCGTGTCCGTCGGCTCGGTGCTGCTGCTCCTGCTGCAGGGGCCGGATTGGACCAGCGTCTTCGTCCTGGCGGCCATGGTGGTCGTCGCGGCCCGCATCTCCTCGCGGCGTGCCCGGGGCATCCCGGGCGCCTTCCGGGTCTCGCTGCAGAGCATCGCCTTGGGGGCGGGGCTCGTCATCGCGCTGATGACCGCGCTGGGCGTCATCGAGGCCAAGCTGACGGCCTTGGTTCCGGTGGGCAGCATGGTGGTCGCCGCGGCGATGCGGGCCAACTCCCTGGCGCTGGATCGTTTCCGCGCCGAGGTCATCGCCCACGCCGGCCAGATCGAGGCCGCGTTGGCGCTGGGGGCGGAGCCCAACGCCACCGTCACCGCCCACGTGCGGGCGGCCATCCAGGCCAGCCTGATCCCAAGCATCGACTCTCTGCGGTCGCTGGGCATCGTCTGGATCCCTGGCTTGATGTCGGGTATGATCCTATCGGGCAGCGATCCCGTCTACGCCGCCATCTACCAGTTCGTCGTCATCGCCATGATCTTCGCAGTGGCCGGCCTCACGGCGCTGCCCAGCGTGCTCATGATCCGCTCGTGGATCTTCTCCCCGGCGGAGCAGTTGGTGCTGCGTCCGGGTGATGATGCTCAGGGGGCTTGATACGTGATCGTCAGCTTTCCAGACTGAACCTGCACGATGTCTGCCGTCCCATCGTTGTCGCTCTCGGGCGGCTTGAACTGCAGCCGCATCTGGAAACGCGCATTCCCCAGCTGCTGTTGGAGCACTTGTGCCACGTTTGGATCGCTTGTAGGCGTGTTCAGCTCACCGGTCGAACACCAGCGGATCATCGCTCCCAGAGGCGTGCCGGTGGAGTAGTCACTTCCGTCCAATCCTCCGTAATCGTCCAAATAGGCCCGCAGACAGCCGTCACCCAGCGGGCTGCCGAAGGGATCTCCGTATATATCGGCGGAGCTGAAGTCGACCACCAGGTCGAGGATGGTTGATCCAGCAGGGATGCTGGAGAGGTCAAAGCTCAGGAAAGCCTGCACACCCTGGTTTGTGGTCGTGTCTCCTGCGTTGTTGACGCCGGAGTTCACCAGTCCATCAGATCGCACACTCCCGTTCTCGCCGGCGACGGGGATCAGAGTTATCGTCCTCTCTGCTGGTTGCAGGAAGACGGTATTGTAGCCGGTCCACTCGCGATTGCCGGCCGCATCCCATACGTTGACGCCATAGGATATGCTCGTCTGATCTGGATACGGGCCACCTGTGTACGTGCACGGCGAGCCAGGACACTCTTGCACCAGAACGGTGTTCACCAGTATCTGTACCTTCTCTAAGCCGCTCTCGTCGGATGCCGTGACCGTGAACGTGACTTGATCAGCCTGCGTGGGACGCTGTGGCGAATAGTC
>CAYQZG010000176.1:0-7171 GCA_964421785.1 uncultured Anaerolineales bacterium | reverse complement strand
GGCGGCCCCGAGTGTTCCGAGTAGGCCGATGAGAGCTACGATGAGGGCGACTTGGTGAGCAGGGGGAAGCTCTTTGTAACGTCCAGCCACAACCACAGTCCATTTACCCATTCGTCCGAGGCACCCCGGTGGTGGAGGCTCCTTCTCGGGGGTCTCAGGCGTCTGCTGTGCCGGTTCACGCAACGCATTGAAGCTAATACCCACGGTCTCCAGCGCCAGCCGATTCAGCGCATCCAGAATCTGCGCTCGCTCGGCGCGGCGGGTCTCGGTGTCGCCGTAGCGATGAGCCTGGGCGATGTTATCCTGCAGGCGTGATTGAAGCGTGAGGGCCTCGTTGTAGCGGGGGTGGTCTTTGCCCAAGCACCTCAATAGCTTCTTCAGGCTACTCTCGTTGGGCGTGTGCTCTTTGGTCGCCACGATCCCATCTTCTTCTTTGAAGCTCTCTCAGACACAGAGCGGGGCCACGGGCCAGTCGTTCGCCGGCTGCCGCATGCGGTCTCAGAAGATTGCGCTCAGGTTGACGTACCGACCGTCCGGCTGGCGTACCTCGAAGCGTTGTCTGCTCGATCCCATTATACTCTTCTCGTTAGATCTTGCCAACTTTCTATCCGCAGATTGCGCAGATTGCGCAGATTTGCTTTATCGAGTCATCATCTGCGTCATTTGCGCAATCTGTGGACGATCTGAAGGAGGAAGAAGGCGATGCCTGTTGTGTGAAAAGCACTAGGGTGGGGATGGGGTGGGCAATGGGGAGACGTCACCAGGTCCATTGCCGCCATCGCTAAATGGATCGAACCAGAACATTCCCTCCGGCGAAGTGATCACTTCCGCTCCATCTTCAACTACCGAGACCCGCCAACGCCATTCGCCGACTTTATCACCAGGTAGGTTTATGCTCCACATCGTGTTTTTCAAGGGTGGACTTGTGATCACGTGCCCACTTTGACGATGATAGGCCATGACTTGGTATGCGTCGTCTGACCTCAATGAACCGCTCCATGTGAACGTAATCGAGCTGTCACTATATGAGTTTCCTTGTAGGGGCTCTAGCAGTTCCGGCTTTGTAGGCGTGGGGGTAATTGGTACGCTCGTTGGAACACGTGTTGGTGGCGGGGTGGGTGTCGGTTTTAGTGTCGGTTTTGGTGTAGTGGTGGATATTGGAGGCAACAATGTCTTGGTAGGTGTTATGGCCGGTGTGGAAGGGAGCACGGGGGTACTCGTAGGTGACGATGTTTTGGAAGGTGTCAGCGTGCCGACAGGAGTGGGTATAGAAGTGGTCGTCGGGGTGAACGGACGTGTTGTGTCGATTGGCTGAACTGTGGTAGGTGGAGCAGTCAAGGTCGCAGTGGGTTTGGGCGTCTTGGCTGCGCGGGTGCCGGGGATCAGATAGCGCCATAAACCCCGTGTCGTGCCGGCATAAAGCCACCGACGGTCCTCTTTATCGGTGTAGACCAACAGGGTGCGTACCTGCTCTGGAGGTTGCCAGCCGAAGTTCATCGGCTTCCATGGTGCGCTCCCATCGGCGCTGCGCAGCACACCGTTATTCTCCTGACCGGCATAGACCGTGGCACCGTCGATGGCGAAACAGAAGGTGCGGGTGAGGAGGCGAGCATGCCCTAGCGATGGGGTCTCCCAGTCGTCGCCATTCCAGCGGTAGAACCCATCATTCACGCCCACGAATCTTGGCGCCTCGTTGATCAGTGGGCCGCTGGCCTGTAAGACGAATTTTGTCTCTGACCTTTTGCTTGCGGCATGCCATCGCTTGAAGTTGTTTTCGTCGGTGTACCAGACACCGTCGCCCCACAGAGCTGCGTAAACCGAGCCTTCGCTCCGCACCAGACTGACGACGGTTCTGGTGAAAGCGTTTGAGGGTTCCGTCCACTTTCGCTCGTTGTCTTCGCCGATCACCGGGTAGCGTATGCCGAAGTCTCCACCCGCCAGAACTGTGTCGTGCGACCACGCGACTGCCCGAGCACCGACCATCGCCGGCCCAGAGATGGGGTCCCACGAGCCGCCGGAGCGCTCTAGAACCCCCTGGTCGAGGACCGCAGCGTAGGCGGACGCACAGTTGGGGCTAGCAGCCAGACCTCGCACCGCGCTATTTGTCCCTGGCTCTTTTCGCCACTCGGTTTCGCCCGGCACACAGCTGTAGATGCCGTCTTCGGCACCTGCGAACAGCGTGCCATCGTTGCAGGTCGTCAAAGCGTATACGGTCTTCCCGCTCAAAGCCGGGGAACACCACTTGCCGGGTATACAGGTGCCGGGCGACGTTAGAAGGCTGTAAAGCACGAAGATAAGCAGCGTTACAGAAAAGGCCGCCGCGCCCGTCACGATAGGGGCCCGGTTGGTGGGCATATTCTTCTTTAACCACGTTAGATCGAAAACGTGACGGTATATCCGGTTACGGACGCGTAGGACTCCGTCCTTCACCTTGACGAGGCCCGATAGCTTGAGTTGGGTATGCACGGGCGATTGCACATCGTCGCTCACGCCCGATTTTCCCTTTTTGAGAACCTCTTTGTACAATTGGAGCAACTCGTCACGCAGAGCGTGATCAAGGATATTGTGTTGCACAAACTTAAGGTTGGATTCCTTGCGCGCTTCCTCTGTCAGGAACGACTCCTCAACCAGTTCATCAACTCGTCCCTCGGTCCAAGGACCATCTTCTTCTTTGGCCACGGTCAGACACAGTTTCTGCGTCAGATAAGGGTGGCCGTTGGTCCAATGATAAATGCGGGTGAAGGCGGCCTCTCCCTGGTCAGGATGCACAGCTTCCAGGCCCTCCTGCAGCACAGCGGCGTCCTCTTGGCTGAACTCCTCCAACGCGATCCCTCGGCCGATGTTGAAGGGGGTGCGGGCCTGATCGCTGATCAAGTCGGGGGGAGAGGCCACGCCGAGCAGAACGAAGGTCAGGCGCTCGAGTAGAGGATCGTCAGCGCGGGCGTTGTACATCGCCCGGATGGCGGCAAAGAAGTCGTCGGAGAAATCTAAGTTGAGGGTGGTGTCGATCTCGTCGATGAAGATGACCACCTGCCCCTCGACCTCGGCTAGAACGACGTCGCGCAGGAAGTCAGTGAAACGCTGTACATAGGTCAGCCCGGCCCGCTCCTGCCACCAAGCTCCCAGATCCACGGCGAGTCTCAAACGCCTTTTGACTTGATTCAGCAAGCTGAGATACCACTGTTCGGCAGTGACGTTGGTGCCGATGCTGCCGATGCTGGTCAGGTCAACGACCGCCGTGCTGACTCCCTCCTTTTTTAGGCGTCGGGCAGTGCGGGCTACCAAGCTGGACTTGCCCATCTGGCGCGGCGTGAGCACGTAGCAGAACTCGCCCGCGAGCGTCAGCTCAAATAGCTCGTCGTCCGCCGGCCGCTCCACGTAGGACGGGGCGTCGGGCCGCAGCGTCCCCCCGGCGACGAAAAAGTCGGACGATTTTATAGCTTCATCTTTGCCCATCACAACTTATCCTCGAAGTACATCCTGTAGAGCTTGCATCGGCACCGACAGACCTCTCCCCTGCCCTTCACCAGCCCGGCCCGCAGCAAGCGGAAAAGGGTTATGTCGTCCTCACAGTGCTCAGTGCGAATGATCTGGCTCAGCGCTTCTCTCAACGTGGGCTCGTCGTGCAGCAGCCAGTGGCGGTTTCGCAGGTGGTCGCCGAAAGGCCCGTGGTCGCTGGTCGCCTCGCGCATCAAGTCGGTCCAGGTCATCTGCTGGGTCAACAGCGTGTAGAGCGCTTTGCGTGTGAGATAGGGGTGACCGCCCAGCAGGTCCATCAGACGGGGAAAGTCGCTTTCCGACACGGGGGAGCCGTGCCGCCGGTTCAGGTCACGCACCTGATCCTCGTCGAAGTCCTCCAGGTTTAGCTCGAAACCCACGTTAAAGGGGGACTGAGTCGGGTCGGGAATGAGGAGATAGGGCTCGGTGGAGATGACCAGCACGATGCTGAGCTTGTTCCACCGCTCGTCGAAGGCCCGGTTGTTATGCCAGGAGCGCATCAGGGCGAAAAAGTCCTTGTGGAAGGCGGTCTTTAACAACCGATCCGCCTCATCTATCGCCAGGACGATGGAGCTGTGGCCATCGGTGAGGACGTGATCCTCGATCAGGCAGGTGAGTTCATCCTGTGAGCCCAGAGGACCGCGCCACTGTCGCTCCAGGTCCACGTCGAGCCGCAGCTTGCGGACGATGAACGCGGCCAGGTAGCGCAGAAAAGTGTCGGACGTATCCAGATGGTCTTTATCGACACGCTGTAGGTCGAGGCGCAGAACTTGGGCCTCGTGCTGACGGGCATGGTGTACGCCGCGCACCAAGAGCGAGCTCTTACCCGTCTGGTGCGCGGCGCGGATCGTCGTCGTGGTGCCTGCCAGCACCATCGCGCGCTTGAGGCGTGCGTCGGCCTCGCGCTCGACGTAGAACTTACTGCGCAGCTTGACCGCTCCGCCTGGCGCCTCCAGCTCCTCAAGGAAACGAGGGTCGAACTCCGGTAGCGGGGGATGGATGTCGTCGGTGCTGGAGACGGCGCGCCCATCCTCGGAGAGGATGAGTTCCCCCTCAGCGGAGGCCCTGAGCTGGATTGGCTCCCGCTTCGGCAAGTGATCTGCCTCAACGGCCTCCAGGATTTCGCGCGCCACGCGTTCGTCCTCATGCTGGGTCTCGGCGTCGCCCTCGCCGTGCCAGACCACGTAGTGGAACGGGTTCAGGAAGAAGTCAACGGTATAGGGCAGCAGCCCCTCGTAGGCGATGCGCACCGGCACTGTGCGTGGACGTCCCTGCTGTCGGCGATATTCGTAGGCCCGACGCACCTCGGCTTGCACCATCTCGCTGTCGGCCGACTCCCGGGACAGCAACACGATCAGGAAATCGCTGGCCTTGATCTGCCGGTCGATGCGCTCAAGCCAGTCCTCACCGGCGCGCAGTTCCTCGTCTATGAAGGCGTTGTGGCCCTGTCTGGTCAGGAAATCGTGGAGGTGGTCCGCTAACCGCTGATCGGGGTCGGCGTCACGTTTATGGGCGATGAAGAGGGTAGCCGGTTCTGTCCTTGAGGAGGTGCAGAGTGCATTGAAGCTTATTTCCAACGTCTCCATCGCCAGCTGATTCAACACATCGACAATCCGGGCCCGCTCGGCACTGCGACTCTCGGGATCACCGTAGCGCCGCGCTTGATCGACGTTATCCTGTAGGCGTGCCTGGAGCGTCAGGGCTTCGGCGTAGCAGGGATGGTCGTCACCTAATCGTGCCAACAGGCGCTTGAGTCCCTTTTCGTATTTGGTGAAAGTATCGGTCATCAGGCGTCACTCCTATCTGGACTTCTCCAGTTCCAGACATATGCGCAGCAAATAGAACACGGTCCGGTTCTTCTCCGCTTTCTTACCCGGATCAGGCCCGAAGAGCTCAAGATCGTGCTGGATGTCTTCCAGCTGGCTGCGCTTGAGGTCCACCTCGTTGCGCTTGGCTGCCAGGTCAGGATGATGCTCCAGGTACTCGCTCAGTGCCTTCGCCCCGGCGACGGGATCGCGCACAATACGCTCGCGAATCTCCTCGACCTCGCGGGCGGCCTTCGAGGTCTTAGGAGCTTCAGCGACCTCGGCCGGGGCGACTGCGATGGGGAAGTTCAGATCCAGGTCGTTGACCTTGAGGATGGGGGTCTGGTCAGGTCGGTCGGCCTGCACCGCCTCGTTGACGTAGTGGAAGATGTCGAGCACGTGGATCAGCCCATCGCCGCGGACGGCGGCCTTGCCGGTCAGGGCATCGCGCAAGTGGTGGGTGAAGAGGCTCAGGTCGCCCTGGGGTCGAACGTAGGAGAGTTGGTTCTCCTTCGACGAAGCGATGACCACGCGCCCGCTGCCCTGGCTGAGATTCTCGTAGTAGTCCTCCGGTAATCCAGACTTCCAGATTAGGGTGCCGTCGGCGGCCTTGAGCTGGGCCGAGCCCCCGGCGTGGCAGGCGTCGAGGATGACCAGCAGGCGGCGGGCCGGGATGGCGGCCAGCGCGGCGCTGAACTCGTCGCCGGAGATGGCAGTGTGGGCGAGGTCGTCGGGGTCGGCCTCGCGGGGGCAGAGGTAGGTGCGCCATTGGCCGTTTTCCAACGCGCGGCCGCCGTGGCCGGAGAAGTAGATGAAGGCGGTGGATTCGCGGCTTGTCGCCTCGGCCATATGCTCCAGTTCAGTGCGGATGCTGGCGGCGGTGGCGTCGGGGCCGGTGATGGTGTGTATACTGTCTGGTCGATAGGCGCCACGCTCAGGATCAAGGAGAACGTCGGTCAAGGTGTGGACGTCGCGGACTGTGGCAGGCAGATTGGCGAAGCGTTGGTGCTTGTAGTCGCCGACGCCTACTATGACCGCGTAATGCTCGGGCAACTTGAGCCCTGGAGCCGAAAAAGTTTCCTGAGAAGCTGTCAAATTCCTCTTACCTCCAACCACTTGATTGCGAAGAGAAGCCAGTTCAGGATACTCTGGCTCGATTGGACTGATCCTATGGCCCAACTTGGGATCAAATCCAGAACGCCACGACGAGCCAATCATTCGCCCGCTGCCGCAACCGCCCGCCGAAAACAGCGCTCAGATTCACGTACTGCCCGTCCGGCTGACGCACCTTGAAGAACCGCCCCTTGTCGATCTGGCCCCGCAGCACGAACTGCACCGTCTGCCGGCGGTGGGTCATCAAGTCGGCCACGTCCTGCAGTGTTCTCTTGACGAAGCGGATCACCTGCATCCGCTCCTCTTCCGACACGCACGCCAGGAGCGTATCGAGGCCGGTGACCATGACCTGGCGCCAGGCCCGGCGTCGCCACGCACACCGTCTTAACCTTGACCTCGACCGACTGCTCGTCGCTGAGGGTGGTTGTATGCGAGATTGTTGGAAGCATGATGGCTCCTAGCATCGTCGACAGATCGTGCTGTGTAGAGCGTCCGACGGCGTGCCCAGTCGAAAAGCCCGCTCGCAGTGTTCGATCTTGACGGCGGGCGGCTTGAGGATAGTATGGATTGCAAGAGCAATCCATCCGCCGTATCGAGCTGTCAGCGAGCGCTGTCTGCTCGGTCCCATTATACTATTCTCGTTAGAACCTGCAAACCTCTATCCGCAGATTACGCAGATGGGGTGGTTTCGCTGCGAGTGTTGGTGGGGCAAGAACCTTCCCGAAAGCTTCGAGATGCGACGAGTCTGGTCAGGG
>CAYQZG010000175.1:0-7201 GCA_964421785.1 uncultured Anaerolineales bacterium | reverse complement strand
CTCAGGTGCAAAAGGCGATTATAGCACGCGCTACACGTCTGCGAAAGCCATGATCCCCAATACCAATACTCCCGTGGTCCCCTAGAGCATGCTCACCGGGTCGATCTCCACGTGCCAGCCATCGGGTATCTGGATCTCACCGAGGAATGCGGGGGGGGCAGGATGGCGGAGGATAATCTGCCACCGATAGCGGCCCCGCAGGCGCGCGAAGAAGGGAGGGGCTGGTCCCAGTATATTGGTCATCGGAAGGCCCTCGCGGGCTAGTGCATCACGCAGGATGGCGCTCAGGTCTCTTGCTCTTGCCTGGGCGCGCGGGTAATCTGTGTCCTCGTAGACTAGCTTCGCCAGACGGATGTAGGGAGGGTAGCCTTGCTCGCACCGGAAGGCCAGCTCCTGTTTAGCAAATGCATCGTAGTCGTGCTCTGAGGCAGTCTTGATGGCGTAGTGGTCCGGATGGTAGGTCTGGATGACGACGCGCCCGCCCAATAGTCCACGCCCGGCCCGCCCGGCGACCTGGGCAAGCAGCTGGAAGGTGCGCTCGCTGGAGCGGAAGTCGGGCAGGTTGAGCGCCGTGTCCGCCGAGATGACGCCGACGACGGTGACCAGCGGGAGATCCAGTCCCTTCGTAATCATCTGTGTGCCGACGAGGACGTCGGCAGCCCCGCCGGCGAACCTTTGCAGGATGTTGGTGTGCGCTTCGTGTGTCCGCGCCGTGTCACGATCCCAACGCAGCAGTCGTGCATCGGGCCATCGCTCGCGCACGGCCTCCTCGACCCGCTCGGTGCCCAAGCCGAAGTAGCGGATGCGCGACCCGCCGCATTGGGGACAGCGCTGGGGTTGAGGCTCGCGATAGTTGCAGTGATGACAGATCAAGCGCGCCCGGGGGCTGTGGTAGGTCAGCGGCACGTCGCAGCGCGGGCATCGTACCACGTGACCGCAGTCGCGGCAGAGCACGAACGTGGCGGTGCCGCGCCGATTGAGAAACAAGATCACCTGCTCACCGCGCCCCAGTGCCTCGTCCATGGCTCGCTGGAGCGCGCGACTGAAGATAGAGCGGTTGCCGGCGCGCAGCTCGGCGCGGAGATCGACGATCTTCACCGGTGGCAGCGGCAGATAACGAGCCTGGGAATGCTCTCTATCCTGGGGGTGCTTCTCATGCTCGTCGTCCAAAGTCTGATAGCGGGTATTTGGGATGTGGTAGCGGGCCTGGAGTTCCTGCAGACGTCGTGTGTGGCCCATAATGCGCCGCGGCATCTCCTGGAGGTCGAACTCGTCCTGTTCAGCGCGGTGATAGGATGTCAAGCTCGGCGTGGCGGATCCGAGGATCACCGTCGCACCACTCAGCTGGGCGAGCTTGAGTGCTGCATCGCGGGCATGGTAACGAGGGCGTGGTGCCTCTTGCTTATAGCTTTCGTCGTGTTCCTCGTCCAGGACAATCAGCCCTAGGGGTGAGAGAGGGGTAAACAGCGCAGACCGCGGGCCAACTACCACGTCGATCAGACCGGCGCGGGCGCGTCGCCAGGTGTCGTACCGCTCCCCGTCCGTGAGGGCGCTGTGGAGCACCGCCACGCGCGAACTGGGCTCCCCGTCCCCCGGGGGATGCTTTCTGTCCCCGTGTTCCGCAAAGCGCCCCGCGAAGCGAGCCACCGTCTGCGGTGTGAGAGATATCTCGGGTACGAGGATGATTGCTTTGTGTCCTTGCTTCAAGGCTTGAGCGACGGCGCGCAGGTAGATCTCGGTCTTTCCAGAGCCGGTCACCCCGTGGAGGAGAAAGACGGGGGATGCCAGGTCGGGTGATTTCCCTCCTCCTCTCCCTGCCCCGCCACTTCCCTGCCGTCGGGACGACGGCGCTCCAGCTGCTTCGCCAGCTCGCTGATGGGTCGACGCAGTCACCTTTGCCCTTATCACGTCCCATACTTCTTGCTGGTCGGAGGTGAGCGGCGGCGGAGCGGTTGGAACGAAGACATCGTCGTCCAACGGGTCTCGCCAGACCTCCTCGCTGGAGATGGCGACCACGCCGTGCTTCTCCAACATCTTGAGGTGGTAACGTTGGCAGCCGGTCTCATCGTAGACGCGCCGAACCGGGACGGGATGTTTCTCGGCGTGAAGGAGCTTCAGGATCGGGGGGTAGTAGTCGCTTGTAAGCCCTTCCATCGCCGAGGCCTCATCCACATCTGGGATCAGGTGCACGGTATCCACCCGCTTGGGCCGGGCGCGGGGCGGGGCGAGAAACGACTCGCGGGTCACCACATCGCGTCGAGCGAGTTGCTCGGAGGCGGCCCGCCAATCGACGCCGGGCAGCGCGGCATCCAGCTGATTCCCTCGCAGCGGGCCGCGTCGCTTAAGCACGGCCAGCAGCTGGGACTGGGCCTCGGTGTTCGCGTACGACGTGAGCGGGTCGACGCCGTCCCCCGACGCGTCCTCGGACAGCCCGCTCCTTAGGGCGACCTTTAGATCGGTATGGCCGACCAAGCCAGGGGGTAGCATCAGCTCCAGGCACTCATAGAGGGAGGCCAGGTACTCTTCGCTCATCCAGCGGGCCAGAGCGATGTGCTCCGGCGAGAGGACGGGATCGGGATCCACCAGCGACTCAATGGGGCGGGTCTCCGGCACCGGGGACTGATCGCTCAAGGCGACCACGACGCCGTAGAGACGGCGCTTTCCAAACGGCACGACGACCAACGAGCCTATATTGATGCGGTTATCCAGCCTCTGGGGATAAACAGCATCCCTTGGCACGTCGTAGGTGAAGGCTGGCCTCTCCTCCGACGCCTTGGCCGGAGAGAAGACCACAACGTCAGCAAATGGGCAGGCATGTTCCTCGGCGCTCATCGAGATACTCGATTCTGTTATGGGTTGATGCATCACGCGTGAGGTGTCACATTCTACAGCCAGGTGCCTCGCACGCACGGAACGTGCAAGGCACCGTCTTTACGTTTCACCCGTAGGGTTTCGCATTCTACACCTCCTCGCCAAAGCGAGGGCTGTAGCGTAGGAATATTAGATAACCGATCACAAGCACGATCAGAGAGGTGACCGCGGTGCGGAACAGAAAGTCGAGTCCTGTGTAGGTGCCCCAGTAGAGCAGATCGCGGTACGATGCGATGACCGACGCCATAGGGTTCAGACGTCGGAGCCAGAGCTGAGCGTCAAAGGTGAGGCCCAGGATCTTCTTCTCCTGCCCTATCTGCGTGATAGGGTAGAAGACTGGTGTGAGGAAGAACCATGCCTGCATCACGACGCTTAGGATGATCTGGGTGTCGCGGTAGAAGACGTTGAGCGTGGCCAAGATCAAACAGATACCCAGTGCAAAAAGAACTTGAACCAGTATAGGAATGGGCAGCAACAACGCCCACGGACTGATCCTCGCGCCAGAGACGAAGGCCAGCCCGAAGAAGACGGGTAACGCAATGATGAAGTTGATGAGGTTCGACAGGAGAATTGAGATCGGCAGTATCTCTCGGGGAAAGTAGACCTTCTTGATCAAATGGGCATTTCCGACGATGCTGTTGGTTGCTTGTGTAACTGACTGAGAGAAGAATTGCCATGGTAGGAGGGCACAGAGAAGAAATACGTGATAATGTTGCAGACTAGATTGAACGAACAGGAAGTTGAAGACCAGGGTGAAGACCAGCATCATCAGCAATGGGTTGGCCCACGACCAGACAATACCCAGGATGGAGTTTCGATAGCGGACCTTGAGGTCGCGCACCACGAGGTTACGTATTAGTTCACGGTACTTCCATAGTTCTTGCAGACGGCGAAGAATGCCCATAGGTGTTCGATTTCCTCTCAGACTATGTCTAGGTCGCTAAGCAGCAGCCGTTGCTGATCTTGCCAAGCCCAGCGTGCGTAGAAAGGACTGAAGCCCGTACTACGGGACGTCAGTGCCATCGGGACGACGGCGCTCCGGCCTTTTCCAATAACGCCCTGTAGATCCTGAGTAGATAGCGCCCGGATCGTTCCCACGAGAAGTGCCGACTAGCACGCTCGCGGAGCCTCTGGCCAAGATCGCGATGGCGAGCTGGCGCTCTCAGAAGGCTTTCGATGGCCTCGGTCAGGGCGGCCGGATCGCCGATTGGTGCCGCGTAGGTGCCCAGTGTTCCTAGGTATTCTCGGCTGATCGGTGTGTCGAAAGCCACTGTCGGCAGTTCCATCGCCATATAGTTCAAGATCTTGCCTGCGCCTTCGGTAGTCGATAGCTTGGGCGCCACCGCAACATCGCCCAACGCCAGGTGAGCTGGGGCCTCCTCGTAGGGCACTTTGCCGGTGAACGTCACGTGGTCGGCGACGCCCAGATCTAAGGCCATCTTTTGATAGTGTCCAACGCCGGGAAAGCCCATAATCAGGAGATGGAACGCTACTCCTCGCTGCTTCAGGTGGCGTGCAGCTCGCAAGAGATGCGGTGTGCCCTGATAGTCGGCCAGAAGACCTAGATAGGCCACGATGGGGCGATCGTTGGGAATACCCAGCTTGGCCCGACGTTCGGCTACTGTCTCCTGGTCCAGTACGTCGGGTCGGAAGAAATCCAAGTTGACGCAGTCAGGCAGTGGATAGATGCAGCCATCATTACAATTGAAATCTCGTTCCAGCAGGTGGGCTGTCATCTTTGTGCTGGTGACAATGGCGTCCGGCAGATGAACGATGCGCCATTCCAACAGCCGCGCCCAGCGATACCAGGGACCGTCTGGATCAAGGAAATGATGATCGACCATTTCACTGGTCATGCTACCTTGGAAATCGGCCAAGAGTGGCAAGCCCTTGAGACGACTCAGTAGGTAGCCGATTAGCGCCCCCTCGTGTAGATGTCCATGGATCAAGTCAAAATCACGGCCATCGGGATGGCCACGCAGGATCGTCTTGACGCCGGTCCAGGCCAGAAACCCGTCGAAGGCGATCTTGTGTAGCGAGGATCCGACCTCGTAGTCGGAACGCCAGGGTGTTGGCCTGGTGCGTACGATGTCCAGGCCGGCTAGATCGCGCCCCAAGTAATAGGTGATGATCGTTACATGATGTCCCAGCCGTTGGAGCGATCGTGTCTCCTCCAGGATTCGCACATGGCAGCCATAGTCCAAGAAGAAGGACGTGGGAGCGACCATCAAGATGCGATATGGTTTGCTCAAGGTGTTTGGCTGGACAGAGCTTCTCCGACTGGAACGAATCGCCGTCGAGACGACGGCGCTCCATCACGGCAAGGGCTATTTTTCCCCTGATTCACCTGGCACTCGTTTGAGACGGGATGCCAAGTCACCGAAAATCATACGTCTCAATTGTTTGGCTACGCTAGGACCATCTCGCTTATTGAAGGTGCTCCCTTCGGCCCACATTCCTTTCATACGCTGCTTCATCCAGCGCGATCGCCCCTCGGCAGCCTCGGCCAACGCTTGCTCCAGGTTTTCCTCATCACCTTGAGCCAATAGATGGCGCAGATGCGCAAGTTGTTCGACGAGCGCATCGAGGCGGCGAAGCACGTTCTCTCGATTGAGGAAGAGCGACGGATGGCGCACATAAATATCGTCGATAGCTTCTGTGGCGGTGGCAAAGCGGCGCCCGGCGAACTTTCGCATCTCCTGCCAGCCAGGCGTGTCGATGGTGGCACGGAGCAGTGCAACAGTCAGCAAATCGGGCAGCCCTTCGATACCCGCCAGCAGTCCGTCGTGCTCCTTCACATCGATGAAGAAGGGATTCGCTTGGACAGCATAGGCCAGCCAACAACAGATGTCGATAGCTTCGCTTGAGGCACTGGATGAGGCGGTGAAGCAGTAGAGCGCTTCTCTCAGTAGATCTGCATTGGCATCATCCAGACCCCCCAAGGCCCTCAGGCCGATGACTGCTGGATTGGGAATGAGATGTCCACCCACGAAGGAGATATGCTTCGGAAGGAGGTCCTGCGCCCAGCGCAGCACCGGGGCCTTGAGGCTCGCGATATCAGTGACGACAGCCCCGTCCTCCAGGTGAGGCGAGATGGCAGCGAAGGTGCTCTCGATATCGGTCAGTGGCTCGGCAACGATGACCAGCTCCGCTCCTTGACAGGCCAGCCCGGGCTTCCGTCGCACGTCATCGAAGGCGCCTCGCACACTCGCCAGGTCGGCGACAGCCGGATCGGCATCGTAGCCGACGAGCTCGATAGACTCTTCACGCCTCTGTAGTGCAAAGGCGATGGATGCACTGATAAGATTGATACCGATGATTGTGATTTGGTTGGAATTCACCGTCACATCTCCTCATGTAGAGGGGCCTGGGTAAACCTGCCCCGCCGTCGGGACGACGGCGCTCCATAGTCATACTATGGTGCGTACGCATAGTGCTGGGGAGTCGCCGTGTTTGGACCTCTCGTCCTAGTTCATGTTATCAGCCATCTGTAGCGCCGCCAGCAAGCGGTCGTGCTCCGACCATGTAGGGCGGGTTCCCTGCCGTCGGGACGACGGCGCTCCAGCCGCTGGCCGACAAGGTGCCTCGCACGCACGGAACGTGCAAGGCACCGGGGTTTCTGCAAACGCAGCAACATCCGCCGGTTGATGAATCTCTGGTTGGTGCTCATGATGCCGAATTAGCTCGACGGTCAGCGCTGAGCACCCAATCTTCTCCGCCCAACGCGCGCCGATCTCAGCGTGCTCAGCATACGTGACGAGAGGGCCGGCGGGGATAAACGGCATCCCTTGGCCCTCGTTCCCATTCCAAAGCACGCGGTCCAACGCCCACGGTGCAAAGCGCTTTGCCAGCACGAAGATGCCTCGCTGCCACGCAGGAATCTGGGCGGCGACCTTGCCTACGTCGTGCAACAACGCTGCCGTCAGGAGATCCTCGTTCGTGTGCCCCTCCTCAAGAAGCGTCTCGTAGACGGCCAACGCGTGGCGCTGATCCTGCGGTGCTTGATGGGCGAACAGCGCTTGTGCCTCCGGGGATAGGATTTCTGCTGCTTTCTTGATTCTCTGTTCCGATATGGTGTGTTGAGCGGTCATCGCTCGCAGGAATTGTTCGACACGGTAGCGAACGGCCTTTGTGAGCTTCACCCGCCCTCCAAGCCGTCGGGACGACGGCGCTCCAAGCCGTCGGGACGACGGCGCTCCAAGCCGTCGGGACGACAGCGCTCCAAGCCGTCGGGACGACGGCGCTCCAAGTCGTCGGGACGACGGCGCTCCAAGTCGTCGGGACGACAGCGCTCCAAGCCGTCGGGACGACGGCGCTCCAAGTCGTCGGG
>CAYQZG010000174.1:5982-7225 GCA_964421785.1 uncultured Anaerolineales bacterium | reverse complement strand
TTTGCCAAAGTCTACCCCCGCATCATAGAGGAGTACTTCGGTGGCATGCACCGCCACCTGGAGAGCTTGTTCACCGTCTTGAGGAAAGGCAGCAGGTGCGCCTACGTGGTTGGCGATCAGCGCACCTATCTACGCACTTATACACCGACCGGGGAGATCCTGGCGCTTCTTGCAGAACGGCTAGGCTACCGGGTGTCAAACACGCTCGTGTGGCGCGTTCGCAAGGGCACCACGGGATCTGGGAAGCCGATCAAAGAAGAGATCGTGATCCTGGAGAAGCCTTGAATGCACGCGCATAGGTGACTGCGATGGACCTCGAAAACGTCCGGCGCTACCTGAAAGCCGTCTGGCGCGATACGCGCGTCCTGATACGTCAGTTTCGCCTCTCGCTCCTTGCTTTCGCGGTCCTCCTCGTCGGTGGCTCCGTCGCTCTACACACGTACTACGTCTATCCCCAGACGGGGGCTCGTCTGGGGTGGATCGAGTCGCTGCACGCCGTGTTCAAGCTCGTCTTCCTGGAGACCCTTCTACCACTGCCCCAGGCACTCGGCCTGCAGGTGCTTTTCTTCGCCATTCCCCTGATAGGACTGTCCGTCGTGGCCGACGGCGTTCTACGCTTCGGGGTGGCGCTGTTCAACCGTCGCGAGCGGAAGGAGGCTTGGCAGGTGGCTGTTGCTTCGACGTATCAGGACCATATCATCGTCTGCGGCCTGGGTCGCATTGGCTATCGGGTCGTGAAGGAGCTGACGCGCCGCGGAGAACGAGTCATCGGCGTCGAGAGCAACCAGGACGATCCGTTCCTAGACGAGATCGGCCAGATGGGCGTGCCCATCCTGATGGGAGATGCGCGCCAGGAGGAGATGCTGGAGAAAGCCGGCATCCGCAGGGCCTCCGCCATCGTGGCGTGCACGGCCAACGATCTGACGAACCTGGCGGTGGCCCTCGAAGCGCGCGAGTTCAACCCGACCATCAAGGTGGTGCTACGCATGTTCGACGCGGACCTGGCCGCGAGGGTGCAGCGCGGTTTCCACATCCACACCGCGTTCAGCACCACCGCGCTGGCCGCCCCCAGCTTCGCGGCTGCCGCGACCCGCGCTCCGATCGACCAGTCGTTCTACGTCGACGAGCCCGCGGAGATGATGGTCGCCATGACCACCGTGGAGCCCGGCTCGGCCCTGGAGGGGCGGGGCATCAATGAGGTGGAGGGGCAGCTCGATCTCTCCGTCATTCTCCATAAGCGACG
>CAYQZG010000174.1:0-5882 GCA_964421785.1 uncultured Anaerolineales bacterium | reverse complement strand
GTGGATTCCCGTCCTCGTAGCGGTCTTCAGCAAGCGCGACCTAGCTACCGACCAGTCGGCTCAACAGCGTCCTAGCCTCTCGGAAGTCCGGCGTGTCGAAGCTCCCTGACGAGTCGGGGCAGCTGCCCGCCAGAACCCGACGTGCCTTCTCGCGCCGGCCTCGGATCTCCCAGAAGCTCGCCAGACTCACGGCGGCTCGCAGCTCCCATAGCATGCCCTGCTGCTCTCGGGCCAGCGTGAGCGCGGCCTGATAGGCGTCGCGCGCCTCGTTTCCACCATCCTTAGCCGCGGCCAGGAGGAGATCGCCCTTCAGGCGTTACATCTCGGCCGTGAGAACCAACTCACCGATGTCCGTGACCAGCTCCAGGATGCTGTCCAGCGCGGCGAGCGCATCATCATTCCGCCCGGCGCGCTCGTAAGCCTCCACCAACAGCAGCGTCTGGAAGGAAGTGCCGGTCACGGCGCCCATCTCCTGCCACGCGGCTATCGCTTCCTCCATCTGGGCCAGCCCAGCGGTTGTCCCGTTCTCGAACGTCGTGGCCCAGCCGCGCAGGAGGGCGGCCCAGACCTTCATCGCCGGCACGTCGTGCTCCAGCACGAGGCGGTTCAGCTCCTCGATCGGCGCGCGCGCCGCATCGTACTCACGGCGCAGGAAATGGAGGCCGACATCGCCGAGGGCCAGGGCGAAGGCGAGGCTGAACGGATGATCCATCTCCCGTCCCAGCGCCACGGCCTCCCGCCCCCGGCTCAGCGCCTGATCAGGATGACCCAGGAACAGCTCGATCCACGAGTCCCAAACCAGACACACCACGTCCAGGTTCGGCCCCGTGACCAGCGTCAAGTCTCCGTGCTCGCGAGGGGTCGTAACAGGCGAGTGCCCCCTGAAGATGATGGTGAGCCTCCTCGAGCGCAGCACGGAAGAACTGGGGCTCGCCCAACGTGCTGTGCGCCAGCGCCAGCTGTCGACGGTCCCGATCCTGCCGGGCCAGGCGGAGCATGTGCTCACCAAGCTCAAGCAACGTCTGGTACGCCCCTTGGGCTCTGCTCAAGTCCGCCAGGGAGAACATGGCCTTCACCAGCTGATCGGACGCGCCAATGCGCTGGCTGAGCTCGTAGGCGCGCTCCGAGGCCTCCTCCCTCTTGGAAGTCTCCACCCTTGCATGGCGAGCAGCGGTGCTCCCAGCGCGGTCTGCAGCTCCAGCTCTCGCTCGGACCGCTCTGGAGAGATCGGCAAGCTCTCCAACAGCTTCAGGGCATGGGTGAGCAGCTCGATGGCCTCCTCGTCGGCCGAGAGCTCTACGGCTTCATTGCCGGCCAGCAGAAGATAGTCCACGGCCTTCTCCACGAGACCGGCGGCCTCGAAGTGCCGGGCCAGCTCCGCTGGGCTGACCCCAGTACCCAGGCTGCACGGCCCGTAGGTCGCCTCCAACGCCTCGCCCACAGCCTGATGCAGCCGAGGGCGCTGTACATCGTCTAGTCGATGATACAGGTATGTCTGGAACAGGTCGTGGCGAAAGCGATAGCGCGAGAGATGTCGTCCCACGCTCCTCTTGCGGGATGTCCTCGCTTCGGCCGCCGACCTCGGCGCACCCTCCCCCGCCGGATTCAGCCACTTCAGACTGTGCGCCCGTACGAGGCGATGCCTTCTGTTCAGCGGGCCGCTCAGAGCCTCCACGACCGTGGCCGGGTCTCGATCCAGGATGCTTGCTACCACCTCCGCGTTGAATATCTTTCCCTCCACGCTTGCCACCTGCAGGATCTCCTGCCATCTCCGTGGCAGCCTCTCGATGCGCTCGGCGACGACCGCCTCCACCCGGGCGGGGAGCTGCATCCAATCCAGCGTCGCTCCCTCCTGCCACCGGCCCTGGTCGTCCTGGATCAAGTCGCCGCGCTCCTGCAGGCCGCGCACGAACTCGGTGACGAACAGCGGATTCCCGGCTGTGTGACGAAAGAGCGCCCGGCGGAACGATGCATCAAGGCAGTTGGGCTCGGTGTCGAGGAAGGCATCCACAAACGCCTGGCCGTCCGCCTGGTTCAGACACACCTCAACCTCCCCAAATTCGCGCTTGAGTTGATGGACGACGGGGGCCAAGGGGTGGCGTCTGCCCGCTTCGCCCTGAACGATCTCGCAAGGGCGGTAGGCAGCCAGCAGAAGGATCCGGCTATGCGCCAGCCTGCGACCCAGGTGGAAGAGCAGACTGGCCGAGCCGGGATCCACCCACTGCATATCATCCAGGAGAAGCAGCAGGGGATGGTCCCGCGCCAGAGTCAGCAGGACGCGCGTCATCTGCTCGAACAGGGCTGGCTGCCCCAGAGCGAGAGTAGCTGGTTCCCGGACAGTTTCACGCTGGATCAAGCTTTCCAGACGTCTGCAGATGGAGGCGCCGTGCGGAAAGAACCCCTGCAGTCGGAGCAGTAGCGGCTCCCCGGGCACGACGCGGTCGATCAGGTCGGGGCCCTCGTCCATCAGCGCGCTTGCGACCAGAGGCAGCGTCCTCCACAACCGCTGGGCGTGCTCACCGGTCAGGGTCCCGCCGGCCCGCTTCGGTTCGATGTCCCCGGTCAGTAACTGAAGCGTCTCGCGGAAGGGGAGATAGGTGTCCCCGATGCCCTGATGAGCGCTGCACGCTCCAAGCGTCACCACTAGGTCCCCATGGGCCCGCAGAGCCCGGCTGGCAAACGCCTGGATGAGCGTCGTCTTTCCGCTGCCCGCTTCGCCGGTGACGAACGCGATGCGACCGCGATTGTTGAGGGCCTCCTCAAGGAACCGGTTCAGCTTCGCCAGTTCGCGTTCCCGTCCGACGAAAGGGGCTGTGGATCTGGAAGCGAGAGAGCGTGAGGGTGCGCTCGGGCCCCTCTCGTTCCGGGCGCGGGGGATGCCTCCATCACGGATGCGCTCGTACAGGAGCGTGGTTGCTGACGAAGGCTCGACCCCTAGCTCGTCGACCAATATGTCGCGGCATACGCCATACTGGGACAGGGCCGCGTTCCGTCGCCCGTCGAGCGCCAGCAGGCGCATCAAGTGTCGATGCGCACCCTCGTCCCATGGCTCCAGCGCCAAGAGGCGGCGGACGTGACCGCGGGCCTCTTCGCGGTTCCCTATCTCCTCCTCGTGATGTGCCAGGAGACGGAGCGCTACCATCATCTGCCGGTCGATCTGCTCCCGCTTGAGGAGTAGCCATTCCTCGAAGGCGGGGCTATCGTCGAGCGAGAAACCATGCAGGAATGGCCCGCGACAGAGAGCGACTGCGGCCCGGAGGTCGCTTGCCTGATGCAGTCCGACAGCGGGCTCTTCCCTTGAATTCGTCCTCAGCGTAAAGCCGCCGACTTGCCTCTGGAAGGTCTTGACATCGACGCTATGGTCGCTGGCCGTGTTGAACTGGAGCGCCCGACGCGTGATGATCAGGAACGGAGGATCGGTCTGGCGGTCGCCGAGCACATTTCGCAGGTTGTAGAGCGCGTAGCGAAGGTTGCTCAGGGCGTCGCGGTTGGAGCGCCGCGGCCAGAGGAGCCCGGCCAGCACGTCACGCGGGTGCGTTTGATGGGCTTCCACGGCCAGATAGACCAGCAGGGCGCGGACCTTGTTCGACTCGAAGCTGGTCAGGGGAACCCCATCCAAAGTGGCCTGGAATGATCTCAACAGGGAAAGGGAAAGTCGCGGCATGGTCCTCTCGCGCGTCTCAAGCCCGCCCGCCGATTGCCTCCTGATTATACAGTAGAGGTCGGAAAATTGTCAACCACAGTCTCCCCACGTTTTCCCCACGTTCATGTGGTAGAGTGCAGAGGATATGTCGACCGAGAAGGAAATGACCTACCTGGCCTATATGCTCCGCCTGTGGCGGGTTGATGGCGAGTCGCAGCCTGTCTGGCGCGCCTCGCTGGAGAGTCCTCACACCGGCGAGCGCCAGACCTTTCCCGATGCCCAGTCTCTGCATCGATTCTTGGAGGAGACCATGGGGGCGCCGATTCTGCCTGAGGAACCAGGGAGTGTGAGCGATGACGACTGAGCGAAAGAGGAAAAGGACGATCCATCTCTTTATAGACGCTGTCTCTGCACGAGAGGGAGGTATGAAGATGCTATTGAAGAGAACTCGCTTTGTGGCGCAGGTGATCGGCTTCGCCTGCATCGGTCTGCTGGCTTTTTACGGGACCGCGGTGGCGGTGAGCGGCCGGCCCGTGCCGTGGCGCGCGCCCAGCGCCGCGACCTCGGCCATCACGCCCGGGTACGTGAGCTACCAGGGCACGCTGCGCGACGACAGCGACGACCCGGCCAACGGCACCTACAACATGGAGGTGCGGATCTGCAACAACTCCGGGTGCACGGGCGACGCTCTGTGGTGCGAGAAGCACAACGGAGTGACGGTGCGGGAGGGGCAGTTCAACCTGCTCCTCGGCGACGGAGACGGCGCGTGCGCCGGGAGCCCCGCGCCGCCCCACGGACCGATCTCAGCCGACATCTTCACCCGGCCCAACCGCTGGGTGGAGCTGAAGGTGGGGGGCACGGTCATGACGCCCAGGCAGAGATTGGCGGCGGTGCCGTATGCTATGTCGGCCACCTACGCCACCACCCTCAGCGCGCCCGACGGCGATCCGGAGGACGCTGTCACGGTGGGCAACACGGGGGATGTCACTGTCAAAGAGGGGAACGTCACGCTTGAAACAGGCAACGTCAGGGTCGTCCAGGGTGGGGTATGCATCGACTCCGACGGCAGTTGCTCCCCCCCCGGCGACGCCGGGCTCCGCGCCAACGGCGACGTCTACCTGGCGAACAACTCGGGGGCCAAGGTGGGCGTCGGGAAGACGAATCCACAGACGGAGCTGGACGTGGCCGGCGACGCCAGCGTGTCTGGCAACCTGGGTGTTGGGACCACCAGTCCTGATGCCAAGCTGTCGGTCGTCGGCGATGTCCGCGGGGCGAATGAAGGTGCTGAAGACAACTATACCGAGATCGGTCACGACGGCAGCAATGGCTACATCAACACCGTTGGTGACGGCGCCCTGAAATTCAGGCACGATGGCGACAACAAGATGTCGCTGAAAGACTCCGGTAAGCTCCACGTGACCGGCGACGTCAGCTGGGACGGACACCTTGAAGACGTCGGCGTCCACTACCCGAGTAGTTATGAGGTAGAGTCCGATGCCGCCGGCGCTCGGTATGCGTGGCTGCACGCAAGGGCGAACAGTGTCTGTTTTCTCGAGACCGTTAAGTTTCAAGACATTGATGATTCGGGTGAAACGGCTATGTGTGATATCTTTATCGATGACAAGGGCGGGACGAACTACTGGAGGCTAAAGGCGTTTGCAGAGAACGACTCATACGCCAAATGCCGGGCTATGTGCATATCGTGGTGAGACGCTTCTCGCCTTCCGGACTCACGGATCTTCGACGTGAGTCGCGATGCAGACAAAGCCATGGTACCGGAGTCAATCCTTGAGGTGAAACTTAACCCTCTCCCGATCGATGTCCTAACCGGTGTGACGCCAGTCTATCAGAGTTCCAGAACCCATCAGTATTGTTTTGAACGCCCGCCGCATCCGCTGGCTCACGTGCGATTTCGAAGGACGTCGTGGTCTGCTGCGATTATTCTCGGACATCCATCCGGCCTGACCAAGTACACGATGGCGAAAGTCCTTCACCACTTGCACGCTCGCCAGGGATCGTGGTTTCGGCCGCGAAAAGGACCATTCGACACCGAAGACGGGGATCTGCCGATCCCCTTTGAGCGGACAAACTGCAGAGGTATTTCCGCCAGGATGTACTAGGAGGGCAACCATGAAGCGCAAGGCCCCCATATTTGTTGCCGTCACTCTGGTCGTCGCTCTGGGCCTGGCCGTCGTTCATCAGGTCCTGGCCGGCGGATCGTCCGCGCCGGCGTTCCCAT
>CAYQZG010000173.1:0-7325 GCA_964421785.1 uncultured Anaerolineales bacterium | reverse complement strand
TTGTATCTTCGGTCTCCGTGGTGGTCAGGCCCCTCAGGTGAGAAGCGTCACGAAACTCAATCTTCTCGTCGTCAATGAAGACATTGACCCAATCCTCGCTCGCTCCGTGAATGACGATCCCGTCCCATCGCGCCCGTTTGAGCGCGATCGTGAACCAGCTGCTCGACAGGCTGTCGCCGATGAAGCCGGTCAGCGGGGACTTCGACGCCATGCCGTACTTCCCCCCCACCGGCACGGGAGTGCCCGCGAAGAGGCCATTGGCGATACAGATCGGGTTCCCCGGCGATAGCGGGTCGCAGCCCGGCTCGATGTTCTCCCAACAAAGTCGGGTTGCCATAGAGACGCCGCCAATGTAAGTCTTGTACCACGCTTCAGGTTTCGACTCAACCCACGTCTTGCGATCGGTCAAGTCGACGTGCAAAATGCTTCCACTGTAACCTTGCATCAATTAGCCTCCTGCTGACATAGACATCACGATGATGCGATCACCGTCACCAAGGCCTTCGTCCATCTGGTGAGGTTGTATCATGCGCCTTCCATCCAGGTTGAGAATATTGGGGGCTTGCATTGTCTCGCCGTCGACCTGGACCACATCCCCAACCATGTCCGGGTATCTCTGGCCCAGTGCTCGTACGGCGTCTCGGAAGGTCGCGCCCTCTTTGAGTCTTAAAGTTATCTTCTTCTCCCCTGCTATCAGTCGGGGGAGCCCAAGCAGTTCCACCTGGATATGCATCCGGATAATACCTCACTTCTCTGAATGACGATTCGTCTACGCCCTCACTCCAATGGATCCTCCGTATCGCAAGTCGGACAACCGCGATTCTGACACGTCTTCATCAAGTAAAACCCAGCTGTCAGTGCAAGAACAATACTGGCGATTCCTACTAAGGTTAGACTGTCTATGTCCTTCAGGTCTAGAATAATCACCTTACGGGCAATGGCGATAATCGCTACGGACAAGACGACTTCATAATGGGGTCGCCCCTGCGTCAGATAGGTTTTCAGCATCGTTTCCAAGAGCTCAATGCCAATCACAACCAGCATGAACAACCCGAACACCTCAAGTAACTGCTCCACACTGAGCATTAAGACCGGTGGCATGGCGATGTCTTTGATGAGAATCCAGGCGAGGTCAACGGTGGCAAGCCCAACAACGATAGCCATCATCACGATGAGCGCCTGAATGGTAAGGTCTTCAAATTTCTCCAGTATGTAACGCATATCCCTCTCCCTCCACCTCCACGTCTACTGCCTTGTCCTTGAGCTGCGCTACCTTCCGAACCCATTGTCTCACACAAAAAGAAGAGCGGGCCCTAGATTATACCCGGAAAGCGACCGGGGCGCCAGGGCTAAAGGCTCTTCTATCGCCAAAAACCCTTGCTCCTGCACCTCGGCGCGGTCTCTTGACACGACACGCGCAGTAGAGTATACTCCCTCAGGCTTGCCCCTTCACATCCAAGACAGCGCATCGTGTTCGTTTGCCACAAAGTGCTCACGTGCTGTCCAAAACTGCACGGTGAGGAGACAACATAGGAGTCGGAGTGAAAGGAGACTGACGTGGAGAATGAAAGTGCAGTCAACGAGATACGTCTAGAAGATCTTGGAGACCGAGAACGGCTGCGCTTGCCGGCCCTACGGCTGAATTATCGACCTGTTGAGGAGCGAATCAAGGACTTTGAGGAAGCTTGCCAGGGCTTCACGCCGGAGTCAGCCCGTGTCGAGGCCTCGCGCTGCATTCAATGCCCCAGCCCCCCGGCCTGTCAAATAGCCTGCCCGCTGGGTAACGATATCCGCGCTGCCATGAAGGAGATCGCCGAGGGAAACTTCGTGGAGGCTGCTGCCGTCTACCGCAAGACGAGCAATTTCCCCGAATTGTGCGGAAGGCTCTGTCCCGATGAAGACCTGTGCGCCGGATCCTGTCCGGTAGGGCGGTTCTACCCGGAGCTCCGCCTGGGTCGCCTGGAGGCCTTCGTCTGTGACCAGCAGCGCGAGGAGGGCGGCTTCCCGATCCCCGAGCTGGCCCCGGCCACGGGCAAGTCCGTCGCTGTCGTGGGATGTGGCCCGGCCGGCTTGACCGTCGCGGAACAACTGGCCAAGCGGGGGCACAGCGTCACCATATTCGATCAACATCACCGACCAGGAGGCACATTGGCCTACGCGCTTCCCCGATTCCGCTTGCCCACCCAGGTCGTCGAGGACAAAGTGGCCCAGTTGGAGGCCATGGGCGTCGACTTCGTTCTGGAGATAACCCTGGGCAAGGACATGACCATCGATGACTTGTTCGACGAGGGGTATGACGCCGTATTCCTGGGGACCGGGGCCGATCAGGAGTCTGTGACGGATGTGGAAGGCGCGGACCTGAAAAACGTCTACTTGGCAACTGACTTCCTGACGCGCACCAACCTGGACCGATCATACTTACCCTCGGATCAGCAAGCGCCCATCGACGTCGGTCGACGGGTGACGATCTTCGGCGGTGGACATGCTGCGACAGACTGCGCCCGCACCGCCGTGCGACTCGGCGCCGAGGATGTGATCATGTTCCAGAGCGGCGAGGAGCAGCGTGAGATGTATCGCCGCGAGGACAAGCTGGCGACGCAGGAGGAGGGCGTCAGTCTGGTGGAGCTGACCAAGCTCAAGCTGCTCGTCGGCGATCGTCACGGCCGGGTCGTCAAAGCACTTTGTCAGCATGTGCGCCCCTGCCGAATGGGCCGCAAGGGTCGGGTCGTCCCGGTCGAGGGGTCAGTCTTCGTGGTGGAGACGGATTTGGTGATCCTGGCGCCGCAGCTGGGGCCCGAACCGGACCTTGCAGCCGCAACAGAGGGATTGGAGGTCGACGCGGAGGGTTGGATCATCACTGACGATGAGACAGGGCAGACCACGCGGGAGGGCATCTTCGCGGCCGGCGACAACGTTGGAAAGCTACACCTGGCAGTGATGGCGATCAACGAAGGACGGAAGGTCGCCGCTGGCATCCATCGATACATCACCTGATCGAGACCCTGGGCTCGCCTTCGATCCACCCGACAGACAAGGCCCGGCTCCCAGGCCGGGCCTTCTGCATGGAACCAAGAGACTTCCGAAGTCTGCACCTCTGGCAAATGCAGGTGTAGTGTTAGAGCATCCCAGGAGCAAGGATTCTAGCACCGCAGACCTTTGAGGTTTCGATTGACACCTCGCAACGCTCGGGACGAATGCTCGGCCGAAACTTCGGAATTCTGGTCAAATGCGATTGCCCTGCTAGAGCACCTTCGTTGAGTTGACAGATTTGCCCGTTCATGGTCTCATGTACCAGGATATCGGATCGACGGAGTCACCTTTGCGCGGAAAGAGCCGCGTACGGTGAGGCTTCTTCCGTGTGGAGGAACCCCGCAGTCTTCTGCGGGGTTTCTTACTGCATAGAGTGTGGATAGTCCGCCTGTAACGTGTTGTTGGATTGTAGCAACCCATGTCTGTCACTAAGCTCGCGCCGGATAGTCATATCCGGCGCCCTGGAGTCGATCCTTTCTTAATTTGCTGAGATAGCTTTCATATTGCTGAGGTAGGGGAGTACGATGGCCAAGACGTCTGCATCTGTGGAACGTGTTCGCATCATTGGCATATTCGCCCACGTGGACGCCGGCAAGACCACCACGTCGGAGGCGTTTCTATACTACACCGGTCGCATCCACCGGACCGGGGAGATCGATGAGGGCGACACCCAGCTCGACTGGATGGAGCAGGAGCGGGAGCGGGGGATCACCATCACCGCCGCTGCGACGGCCTTTCACTGGCGTCGCCATCGCATCAACCTGATCGACACGCCGGGGCACATCGACTTCACCGCCGAGGTCGTGCGCTCCATGCGCGTCATCGACGGCGGCGTGGTGCTGCTCTGTGGCGTCGGCGGCGTCGAGCCGCAGACGGAGACGGTCTGGATGCACGCCGACCGGGATAACCTGCCGCGTCTGCTCTTCATCAACAAGCTCGATCGCATCGGCTCCGACTTCGATCGCGTGCTGGGCGAGGTTCACGAGCGGCTCACGGCCAGGGCTGTGCCGATCCAGCTGCCCATCGGGCGCGAGGATGGCTTCCGCGGCGTCGTCGACCTGCTGGAGCAGCGGGCGCTGATCTGGCACGCCGGTGACGAGGATCCAACGGTGGAGCCGATTCCGGCGTCGCTGGAGCAGCGCGCGGCCTCCATGCGCGAGTCCCTGGTCGAGGCGATCTGCGAGACCGACGACGACCTGCTGGTGGCGTGGCTGGAGGGGAACGAGCCCGACGTGGCCACCCTCAAGGCCGCGCTGCGCCGCGCCGTGATCGCGAACGAGCTCGTGCCCGTGCTGTGCGGCGCGTCGCGCGAGCACCTGGGCATCCAGCCCTTGCTGGACGCCGTCGTCGACTACCTGCCGGCGCCGATCGATCTGAAGCCGATCCTGGGCACCATTCCCGGCGACGGCGACCGGATCATCGAGCGGCCCGACGACCCGGACGTGCCCTTCTGCGCCGCGGCGTTCAAGATCGTCACCGACCCGCACGTCGGACACCTGACCTGGGTGCGGGTCTTCTCCGGCCAGATGGGCGTCGGCGACACCGTCTACAACCCGCGCACCGAGGCCATGGAGCGGGTGGGCCGCATCTATTACCTGCACGGCAACCAGCGGGAGCAGGTGGAGCGCATGGCGGCCAGCGACGTGGTGGGCCTGGTCGGCCCCAAGACCGCCGTCACCGGGGACACGCTCTGCGACCCCGAGCGGCCCATCATCCTGGAGACGTTCGAGTTCCCCGATCCCGTGATCAAGGTGGCGCTGAAGCCCGAGTCGAACGAGCAGCGCGAGAAACTGCGCGACGCCGTGCGGCGGCTCTCCGACGAGGACCCCACGCTGGAGCAGGGATACGACCCGGAGACGGGCGAGGAGACGCTGGCCGGCATGGGCGAGCTCCATCTGGACATCGCCGTCGACCGGCTGAAGCGGGAGTTCGGCCTCACGCCGCAGGTCAGCCCGCCGGAGGTCGCCTACCGCGAGACCGTGCGTCGCCCGTTCGAGACGGTGACCACCTACAAGAAGCAGACCGGCGGTCACGGTCACTTCGCCGAGCTGGAGCTGCGGGTGGAGCCGTTGGCGCGTGGTGAGGGCGTCGTCTTTGAGAACGAGGCCTCGGCAGCCGACGTGCCCAGGGATTTCGTGCGCCCGGTGGAGATGGGCGTGCGCGATGCGCTGGAGAAGGGCATCATCGCCGGCTATCCGGTGACCGACGTGAAGGTGACGCTGCTCGACGGCAAGTACCACGAGGTCGACTCGGCGGCGATGGACTTCGAGATCGCGGGCTCCATCGCCGTGCAGCGGGCGGTGCGCGAGGCCGGCCCGGCGCTGCTGGAGCCGGTGATGGAGATCGACGTGAACGTGAGCGAGGAGCAGGTCGGCTCCGTGGTGGCGGACATCGGCCGGCGCAGGGGGGGCGTCAACGCCATGCGCGTGCGCGGCGAGCTGCGCAACATCAAGGGCGGCGTGCCGCTGGCGGAGGCGCGGGGCTACGCCACCGATCTGCGCAGCCTGACGAAGGGCCGCGGCACGTTCACGCTGGAGTTCGACCACTACGAGATCGTGCCCGACGAGATCGCCGAGGAGATCATCGAGCGGCGGAAGGAGGAGGGGAAGCTGCGGCGGCGGTAGGGGGAGCGGGGGGGCGGGGGAGCAAGTCAGCTCCAGACGCTCATCCTCGCGAAGCCAGGGCAGAAGTACGTCAGGCCCATACTTGATCCAGGAACGTGCCCCACGCCGGGCCTCAAGCCTCTGCCACGAGAATTGCCCCTGATAGACTGGCGGGCAAGCGAAAAGGGTGCACAATGTAGACTTCCGAAGTCTCTTGAAGCCTATGCCCAACGCGGCATAGGGGCGCTCACGGAACGACTCCTGGCCTGTCTACCATGATCGCGCAGACTTCGGAAGTCTTTCTTGGCGGGAAAAGGAGCCGACGTCTCACCAAGGGCAGAAGACCTGCGCGGGTGGGATCCCTTGCCAATACGACTTGACCCCAGGCATCAGCAATCCGCATGAGGCGAGGCATGAGGGATGACCATCTATCGCCCGAGCAAGCTGCAGTCGTCCGTGAGAGCGTCACCATCACGGGTGACGGCAACGTCGTCGGCAACGACAACACCGTCAACGTGGTCAAGCTCGAAAACGGCGACTATGTGATTCAGGCGCCCAAGGTGACGGTGACCCTCTCACCCACCGCTACGGGCGCTTCTTCCACGGCGTGCACTGGATCAACGCAAGGGATCCCGAGGTCATCGGATCTCACCACAACTTCAGTCGCCCTCTTGGGGAGCGTGGTTTATGGCGTGTTCGCCCGACACCCTAACTGTTTGAGTACAGATACCTCGTGAGCTGCGACGGATCACAGAAAGTCCCTTCTTCTGGGTCAAAGACGATGTCGTCTCGAGAGCAGTAGTACGAGCGGCGGTACTTCTCCATTGCAGCACCCCAAGCAGATACGTCCTTCTCGTACTTAGCTGTTGCTTCACTGATCGCCTTCTTATGCCGGTGGAGGAAAAAGGGTAAACTCAATGCCACAACAGCGGACGTAACCATACAGCCGAGAGAAGTAAGGGTGAATCTCCATGCTTCAAGATCGGGATTGAATAGACCAACACTGAATATAGCCAGGCCGTTGACCGCTAGAAACAGCGCCAACAGAGCTGCGGAGCCGAGACCGAGCCATAGCAAGCAACCCAGGCCACGAGGCTTTTCGGGCTTAGAAGGGGGGGAAAGCTGTCGAGCTAACTCCGACGATTGCTTGCCTGTGAAGGGCACGCTCTCTGTTGTGGAATGCAACTGACCGTCCTCATTCCTATAGTACTTCTCGGTCAAAGTTGTACCCTCAAGGTGCTGAATCTGGGACTTGACTATCGCTGACACCCTCCTAACTTGATCGTTCCGGCCACATTTCGGGCATTTGGCAAATGCTTCCAGCAGAATACTGTCGCTATCCCGCTCCAGTAAATGCTCATTGCCGCAATGGTTGCATACGTAGGAGGATGCGTCGGACGACACCTCTAGTTTGCCTCCGCAGGTTGGGCAAGTCAAAGTAATGAGATCAGACATTTAGGTATTTTTCCCCTTCATTTAGAACGTAGGTCTAGCCACGAGATCAACTGTCTGAAGTGACCCCAGAAACTGGACACTCTTCAGGCGACTCTTGGTTCCAAATCGAGGACGAGAGTATGCTCCTCTCGCCACTGGGCCTCGAATTCGGCTGGGTTGAGATACCCCACCCCCTCTCGTCAATTGCCCCACGCAACACCCGTGCAGCATCCGCGCAACGCATTCTTGACCAAGCTA
>CAYQZG010000172.1:0-7571 GCA_964421785.1 uncultured Anaerolineales bacterium | reverse complement strand
AACGCACGAGCCATCAAGAACGCTATCGGACAGGCACGTCAGGCAGTGCAGGGAGGCGTGGTGGATGCAATTCGCAGTGGCTTGGCCTAGTGCAGACCTTACCGGACGACTGTTCGGGAATGAGCGGAGGATTAGAGGAGAGTAGGGGGTATGAGCGAGCGTAGACGCGTTGCGGTGACCGGCGTGGGAGCGATGACGCCGCTTGGGCTGACCATGGATGAGACGTGGCGGGGCCTGCTGGCAGGTGAGTCGGGCATCGGTCCGATCAAGCAGTTCGATGCCTCAGAGCTGCCGTCGCAGATTGCCGGTGAGCTGAAGGGCTTCGACCCCGCGGACTACATTGAGTACAAAGAAGCACGGCGCATGGCCCGCTGCTCGCAGGTTGCTGTCGCGGCGGCGCAGGAGGCGCTGCAGGACGCAGGACTCGTCTTGCCGCTGGAGAACGAAGAGCGGGTCGGGACGCTGATCGGAAGCGGCGTCGGCGGCTACGAGCGCGCCATTGAAGGCGTCGATGTCTTCCGCGAGAAAGGGCTGCGGCGCGTGAATCCCTTCCTCCCTATCTCTATGCTAACCAACATGCCCTCCCACCACGTGAGCACGTGGTCCGGCGCCAAGGGCCCGATCAGCACGGTGGTTGCCGCTTGCGCGACGGGCACCCAGGCGGTCGGCGAGGGGGCCGAGCACATCCGCCGCGGCGCTGCGGACATCATGCTGTGCGGCGGTGTCGACGCCATGGTCCACTTCACGCTCATGGTCGGCTTCTGCGCCATGCGAGCCCTATCTACGCGTAACGAGGAACCGGAGCGGGCCAGTCGCCCCTTCGACGCCGACCGTGACGGCTTCATCCTCAGCGAGGGGGCGGCGGTCTTCGTCCTGGAGGAGCTTGATCACGCCCGGGCTCGCGGGGCGAACATTCGCGCGGAGATACTCGGGCACTCTTCCTCGTCCGACGCTTTCCACGTGGCGAAGCCCGACCCGGAGGGAAGAGGCGCAAGTCGGGCGATGGTTTGGGCGCTGGAGGATGCCGGCGTCGAGCCCACCGCGGTGGACTACATCAACGCTCACGGCAGCGCTACCCCGATCAGCGATCCGATAGAGACCTTGGCCATCAAGCGTGTGTTTGGCGATTACGCTTACGACGTGCCCATCAGCTCTACGAAGTCGATGATCGGCCATGCCATGGGTGGGGCCGGGGCGATTGAGGCTGCCGTCTGCGTCCGTACGCTCGAAGACGGGATGATTCACCCCACAGCAAACCTCGAGAACCCCGATCCGGCGTGTGACCTGGATTACGTGCCAGAGGGTTCGCGCCGGGCCGACGTCGGTGTCGTCCTCTCGAACTCCTTTGGATTGGGAGGACAGAACGCCTGTCTCGTGTTAGGACGCCTTGAGGAGGGGGATGAACGCCATCCCTAAGCAATATGCATATTATTCGTGACGAGCGTCGTATCAACCTACTTAGCTCTATCGGACAGTACGCCACACTCGGAGGACTGGTGATTCTGCTCATCGGTCTCGTCATCTCGTTCGTCAGACCGACGTGGATGTTGCCGGTCGTCGTGAGCACGGCCCTGGGCTTCATTCTTTCCGTCGTGGGAGGCTTCTTTGCCGATCGGTACGCCGGTTCGCTTGCCCATCACGAGACGCTCGCGGAGGTGCTCAAGGGGCTGGACTATCGTCATACGCTTCTCCAGTACATGCTCCCTGCCGACCACGTCCTGTTGGAGCCGGGAGGCTGTACCGTGTTTGTCGTCAAGTCGCAGGGCGGGGAGGTGACCTACGAGGATGGAAAGAGCGGCAAGTGGAAACACCGCCAACGCGGGAAGTTCTTCCGGCGTCTGGTAGGTCAAGCGGGTGTGGGCAGGCCTGACCAGGAGGCTCTGGAAGAAGTGGAGAGACTCCGGGGCTACCTGGACGAAAGATTGGAGGATGCGAGCGAGGTACCCGTGCGCGGCGTCATCGTCTTCGTGAACGAGGATGTCCAGCTCGATGCCGATCGGTCACCGGTGCCCGCTTTCTATCGCAAGAAAGTCAAGGACTGGCTGCGTGGACCCGGTGCCTTGCGGGCGCTGCCTGACGCGCTGCAGGAGCGGCTCGCCGACGCTCTTGGTGTGGAGGATGAGCGCGACTAGCTAGCGGACCGGACAGAGGACGGGCTTGCGGGCCCTTTTGACGATGAAGAACGGCCCAACCATCCCGAACGGCTGAAGCCGTCACCACAATACCGCGGGATGCTTGGGCCGTTTCACGTCTCTTGAACGCGATCCTACCCCTTGATCACGCCCAGGGGCTCCAACCGCGCCACCTTATGCGCGATGCCCAACCCATGCACCGTCTCGACCACGCTGCTGACGTCCTTGTAGGCCAGGGGCGCTTCCTCGGCCAACCCCTTCATGCTGGATGCCCGAACGGCGATGCCGCCCTCTTCGAGCTGATCCCGCAGATCGTGTCCCCAGACCTTCTTGCGGGCCGCCGTGCGGCTCATGGTGCGTCCGGCACCGTGGCAGGTCGAGCCAAAGGTCAGCTCCATGGCCCTCTGCTGCCCCACCAGCACGTACGACGCCGTGCCCATCGACCCGGGAACCAGGACCGGCTGCCCCACGTCACGGTAGTCGGCGGGCACCCCCTCGTGACCGGGCGGGAAGCAGCGGGTGGCCCCCTTGCGGTGGATGCAGAGCCGCGCGCTCTCCCCGTTGATCGTATGATCCTCGAGCTTGGCGATGTTGTGCGCCACGTCGTAGACCTGACGCAGGCCGAAGTCGCTCACCTTGCCCGCCAGCACCCGCTCGAAGGCCTCGCGCGCCCCCATCGCCAGCACCTGCCGGTTGACGAAGGCGTAGTTGACGGCGCAGGCCATGGCGCCGTAGTAGGCCTGCCCCTCCGGCGAGTCGATCGGCGCACAGACCAGCTGGCGGTTGGGCAGCTGGATGTTGTACTTCTTCACCGCCGACTGGAGACTCTTCACATAGTCGTCGCAGACCTGATGGCCAAACCCACGCGACCCACAGTGAATCTGCACCATAATCTGTCCTTCTCGCAGGCCGAAGGCATCCGCCGCGTCGGGCTCGTAGACGTCCCGAACAACGTCCAGCTCCAGGAAGTGGTTGCCCGAGCCCAAGGAACCGACCTGGCTCAGGCCGCGTTCCTTGGCGCGCTGGCTCACTTTGCTGGGATCGGCCCCCCGCAGGCAGCCGCGCTCCTCGGTGTGCTCAACGTCCTCTCGTCGGGCCAGACCCTGCTTCAAAGCCCACGAGGAACCTTCGCTGAGTAGCTGATCGAGCTCCTTCTTGTTGACGCGCACACGTCCATCGCCACCCAAGCCACTGGGACAGGAATGGTAGAGGGCGTCCATCAGATCGTATCGGAACGGCTCTATCTCCTCCCGGTCGAGGTTGGACGCCAGCAGCCGCACCCCACAGTTGATGTCGTAGCCAACGCCTCCCGGCGAGATCACGCCCGAGCTGGCGTCAATGCCGGCCACACCCCCAATGGGAAACCCGTAGCCCTGGTGCATATCCGGCAGCGCCATGGCGTATTTCACGATGCCCGGCAACGTGGCGGTGTTAACCAACTGTTCGATAGTGCGGTCGCCAAACGCCGCGTCAAAGAGCTCGGAGTTGGCGAACAGACGCACCGGAACGCGCATGTCACCTCGGTACTCCTTCGGTAGTTCCCACGTGTACTCATCTACGCGCTGAAAATCCTTCTTGCTTGCCATGCTTTCCCCCTTCCAACATACCGCGTCGTCCGCTGATTGGTGCAGATTCGACGTCATCCCTACACGTCGAACACGATGATGGTCTCATATCGGTCGTCTATCCTCCTAACGTCCAGCTCGCTGAACGTGACGGCCTTGATGTGAGCCTGGTGCTCCACAATGGGGCCACCTCGCGCAACAGCGTGCAACTCTTGCGGCGTCACCTCCGAGACGTCAAACGCGACGAACACCACGTCTTCCCGCTCGCCGAGATAGAGCAACTCGCTGAGCCACTCCACGAGGAGCATCTCCACGTCCTCGGCCTGCAGCTCAAGCCTCCTCTCCGTCGTCAGCTCTACGTCCTCAACATCGGCGAGCTGACACGCCATACCGTAGGCGGCGTTGGCGAAGAGCTCGCCAAGGCTGTGCCCCCAGACGCGAATGGCGATGTCGGCTGTGTGTTCCACCTCGTCGAACTGTTTGCTCTTCATAGGCTTATGTTAACACGAATTTGATGGTTAATCAAGTTGAGTATCTTTGATTTGCTTCGCATAGTAGTGTAGCACAAACACCACACCACTTGCCCTGCCGACACGTCATGCTAGAATAGCCTCGGGCACGCTACGACGTTCCCCGAAGCTGGTAGGTGGTGCCTTTGACGCTTTGAACCCAGAGCGAGGAGACATGAACAAGATAACGATCAGAGTTCTTGCGCTGACACTCGTTCTCGTCTGGAGCGGCTGTGCCTTCGCGCCGACCCCGCTAGCCTCTCCCGTCGAGAGCGAATCGACAGTGGCAGATCCGTCACACGGCCCAACGCCCGTCACGGCCGCGAGCTCGGACACCTACTACGTCCGCCCCGACGGCGGCTCAGCGGAGCAGTGCACCGGCCTGGTCAACGCCGCCTACCCGGGCAGCGGCACCCATCGACCCTGCGCCTGGGACCATCCCTTCCGCGCCCTCCGGCCCAGCGGCGAGCCGGATACACCCGGCACGGTGCGCATCAGCGGTGGAGACACGCTCATCATCGCCTCCGGCAGCTACACCATGGGCCTGGGAGCGCCCGGCGCCGGAGACTGCCAATCCGACTACCCATGGGACTGTCACATGCCTCCCATTCCCTCCGGCCCCGACCCCGCTCACCCCACGCGCGTCCTGGGCGCGGGCTGGGACGCCGGCTGCGCCAGCCCACCGGAGCTGTTTGGGGTGGAGCGGGCGGCGCACGTGCTCAACCTCACCGACGCCAGCAACGTGGAGATCGCCTGCCTGGAGATCACGGATCACGCCGGCTGCGTGGAGGGCCACACCGGCGGGCTGGCCTGCGAGCGGTCTGCCTATCCCTACGGAGACTGGGCGCCCATCGGCCTCCACGCCGAGGACTCGGCCAACGTCACACTCCGAGATCTGAATGTCCACGGGCTGGCCAACACCGGCATCCATGCTTTTAGGCTCACCGATTGGACAGTAGAAGACGTGCGCATCGCGGGGAATGGCTGGGCGGGGTGGGACGGCGACCTTGAGGAAGAGGATGTTTCCAATACAGGCACGTTGGCTTTCCGCCGCTGGACCGTCGAGTGGAACGGCTGCGCCGAGACCTACCCCGGCGGCCAGCCGACCGGCTGCTGGGGCCAGTCCGCCGGCGGCTACGGCGATGGCGTCGGTACCGGCGACACCGGCGGCGACTGGATCATTGAGGACTCCGCCTTCCTCCACAACACACAAGACGGCCTCGACCTGCTCTACCACTCGCTGGGCGGAACTGTCACCATCCGGCGCACCATCGCCGAGGGGAACGCTGGCGACCAGATCAAAAAGTTGGGGCCAACCCTTCTGGAGAACGTGATCGCGGTGAGCAACTGCGGTTTCTTCGCCGGCAAGCCTTTCACCCACGACGTCGACCATTGCCGCTCCGGGGGCAGCGCCCTGGCCTTCACCCTCCATCCCGGCGATCAGATCACGGTGACCAACGCCACCGTCACCGGGGAGGGGGACTGCCTCGCCATCGCCGAGTGCGCGGAGGAAGAGATCTGCGACGGCTCCGAGTCCATCCTGCTGCGCAACACCATCTTCCAGGGCAACCCGGAGTTCGGCGAGGGAGTAGTGGACACGACGTGCTTTGCCTGGACGAATATGTCGGGCGACCTGTTCGCCGTCGACCACGCCATCATCAACGCCTTGAAGGCCGCACCCGATCCCTGCCCGCCCGACAGCCACTGTGACGTCCCCCCGGGCCTGGCGGATGAGCGCATCGACAGCTTCGACGCCCATCTCACCGCGGGCAGCCCGGCCATCGACGCCGGGACGGAGGAGAACGCGCCGGACGACGACTTCGATGGTCATACCCGCGACAGCCAACCCGATATCGGAGCTTATGAACGATGGGAGCCGACGGCCTGGATCTACCTGCCGTTGGCCCTCACCCACTGGCCTGCCGCTCAATCCCAAACGTCCCCCCACGTGGCAGGCTGCGATGTCTTCCCGGCCGACAACGTCTGGAACACGCCCGTGGACGCGCTCCCCGTCCACGCCAACTCGGATGCCTACGTCGCCACCATCGGCCCCGATGCCCACGTGCACGCCGACTTCGGCTCTGGCGAGTGGCCGCCGGGCTCCGGCAGCCCCATCGGCATCCCCTACGTGGACGTGCCCGGCACGCAGGCCCCGCTGGCCGTCAGCTTCACCTACGACGACGAGAGCGACCCCGGTCCCTATCCCATCCCGCCCGACCCGCCCATCGAGGGCGGCCCGGACAGCGACGGCGACCGACATGTGCTGGTGCTGGAGCGCGATAGCTGCACCCTCTACGAGCTCTTCTACGCCTGGCCGCTGGACGGTGGGAGCCGTTGGGAGGCCGGTTCCGGCGCTATCTTCGATCTGACGTCCCACGCGCTCCGGCCCGAGAGTTGGACCTCGGCCGACGCCGCCGGCCTGCCCATCCTGCCGGGCCTGGTGCGCTACGAGGAGGTGGCCGCCGGCGAGATCCGGCACGCGATCCGCGTCACCGCGCTGCAGACCCGCCGGGCCTACGTCTGGCCTGCCCGTCACTTCGCGTCGAACCTCACGGGCGAGCAATACCCGCCGATGGGCCAGCGCTTCCGCCTGAAGGCCGATGTCGACGTCTCGGGCTTCTCGGCCGAGGTGCAGGTGATCCTGCAGGCGCTCAAGACCTACGGCATGATGCTGGCCGATAACGGCGCGCCCTGGTACATCTCCGGCGTGCCCGACGAGCGCTGGGACAACGACGTGCTCCACGAGCTGCATCAGGTTCACGGGTCAGCTTTTGAGGCGGTCGATGTCTCGTCGCTCATGGTGGATCCGGACTCGGGGCAGGCAGCCCAGTGAACGTCGGGCGCGACTAGAGGAGGTACGACTTGAAACGCCGCTATTGGCGCACAGCAAGCCGTCTGGCTTTGACACTTCTTCCAGCTTTGATCCTGGCCTGTGGCCTCGGCTCGCTTGACGGGGAGGGAGGCCATCCGACGGCAACCCCACCGCCCGTGATCTCCAAGACACTGGCTCCTGCTGCAACGGACGTGGGGGACAACTGGGCCCTGTGGAACGGCGGGACCGAGCTGCGCGGCGCCAACATCTACCAGCGCCGCGTCTACCCCGAGCTCGACGGAACCGAGTTCCTGGGCCCTGGCCCCGTTGGCCCGCCCTACACGCAGCAAGATCTCGACGACCTGGCCGCGTTGGGCGCCAACTACGTCAACATCTCCCATCCGGGCCTGTTCACCGAGACCGTTCCTTACACGCTGGATCTGGACATCCAGAACAACCTGGACAGCCTGCTCGACATGATCGCCCAGGCCGACATGTTCGCCGTGATCAGCTTCCGCACCGGGCCGGGCCGCGCCGAGTTCAGCGTCTGCTG
>CAYQZG010000171.1:0-7775 GCA_964421785.1 uncultured Anaerolineales bacterium | reverse complement strand
ACGACGGCGCTCCAAGGCGCGGCTCAGGCCGCTACGCTTCCAAGCTTCGCACGCTGGAGGGCCTTGCCGTCGGGACGACGGCGCTCCACGTCGCGGCATGAGGCCACCTTGAGGGATATCCAGCGCCGGCTGGAAGAGACGTCCAACAAGCGGTGCGTGGTGCGGCGTTACACGGACGTCACACAGGAATGGCTCGACACGGCAGGAATAGGAGCCCTAATCCTCAGCGGCAACGTCACTGAATGGCATGGCGGAGCTGAGCCTGCTCCAATGCCTGTTGCTCCCCTCCAGCGGCCTGCCGTCGGGACGACGGCGCTCCAATGGCATGCCGACGACGAAGCAGACCTGCGAGCGCTGCGAGAGATCGTTCGCAGCGCGTGGGCATCGCCTGTGCCTTTGCCCATTCTGGGCCTCTGCGGCGGCCTCCAGCTCATTGCCATGGCCCACGGCGTCGACGTTGACCCAATTCGAGAGCTGAAGGTCCCCGTGGAGCGCCGTCGTCCCGACGGCAGGGAGAGGCCCTCTGATCGCCACAACTGGCTCATCGAACTCGTCTATCCCACGGGCTACGCGCGAGAGCAGCCGGACGGCCGTCAATTGCTCGCCAACTTCTTCCGCGTGGCCGGTCTCCTTCCGTGACCATTGAATCAGACATGACTAAGATAACCAAAGTCTTGGCCGTACCCGCCACCGGCGCTTACTACGCCACCGACCTGGCAACCCTCCAGGACAACCCCATCCCTCTCGCCCAGCAGTACACAGCCAGATCACAGACCCCTGGGTTCCGCCATGTTCGCGAGGTGGCCGAAGCCGTCTCGGTGGGCCTGATGCTGGATGACGCATCAGCGGACGCCGCCTGGTCGCTTCCCTGCCGTCGGGACGACGGCGCTCCAGCCGCTTTGCGGGCGGACGCCGGGCGGAGGCCGCCTATGCGGGTGGTATGGGGGGACTGTGCGGGCGTCGCCTACGCCGGCAAGTCTGGACGCGACCCCATCTTCCACACCGCCGACGGCCTGGCCACGATCCGCCGCCAGATCATGCCCGTGCTTACGGGTCGGGAGGTCACCACGTTCCGCGAGATGGCCGCCGAGATTGAGGCCCTTCGCCTGGAGGTCCGCGTCCCGGCGCCACCGACAGACGAGCCTGACAAGCCCGAGGAGACGGAGACAGGCGCTGCGGAAGGTCTGTCTCGCCGCGATCTGCTGACCGCCCCCTTTCGTCTGCTCCGCCCAGAGGGATCTGAGAGGGCACCAAGGAGAGCACAAGACCCGGCACCCCCCACGCACGTCACGGTACAGCGCCCCCTGCACTCGGCCGTTCGCTACGGCGTCAGCCAGGCGCTGCTGAAGGCGGTCGCCCTGACAAGAAACGTGACCATGGCGGAGGTCATCGCTGATGAGTGGGACCTACCTCAACCCGGCCGGTCGGTCTCCATCCACGCCCAGAGTGGCGCCGAGCGTCGCAAGAACGCGGACAAGATGATCGTTCGCCGCGTTGCCTCGCTGCCTCACGCGTTGGTGGAGGACATCCCCGCCCAACTCGGCGAGGACGGCGAGCAGCTGGTGGAATACGTCCGCTGGCTCGTGGCGCGCGTCGAGGAGTTGGGTGGCCCCAACTACCGTCCGGCCATCCACATAGACGTGCACGGCGCCCTGGGGCGCATCTACGAGAACAACCTGGGACGCATGCTTGGCTATCTTTACCGGCTGGAATCGTCCGTTCAGCCGTACACGTTGCGCGTGGAAAGCCCCCTCATCATGGAGACCCGCGCTGCTCAGATCGAGACGATGAAGACGCTGCGCGAATACATACGCTTCCGGAAGATGGCCGTACAGATCGTGGCCGACGAGTGGGCCAACACGTGGGAGGATATCCAGGCCTTCATCGACGCCCAGGCTGCCGACATGATCCAGGTCAAGATGCCAGATCTGGGAGGGATCCACAACACCGTCGAGGCCGTCCTGGGTTGCAAGGAGGCCGGGATCGGGGCTTTTCTCGGGGGAAGCTGCGCCGAGACGGATCTGGCGGCACGCGTGGCGGCTCACGTTGCCCTGGCAACCCAGCCGGACGTGATGATGGCAAAACCCGGCATGGGGGTAGATGAGGCCGTCTCCATCGTGCAGAACGAGATGACCCGCGCCCTCGTCCTGATCAAGATGCGTGGCAGCCTCTAAGGTGCTCGGAGAGATAACGCCCATGACAGAACCCACTGCAGACCCATCCAGCTATCAGACGCCCCAATTCCGCGTCCTGAACGACCGTCAGATAGAGAGAGTTTACCAGGCCACCCTGGAATGCCTGGAGCGGACCGGCGTCAACGTGCTCAACGAGGAAGCGCGGGACTTGCTCTCTAGAGCAGGGGCGCGCCTCGATGGCGTCAATGTCCACGTACCACCACGCGTCATCCAGGACGCCGTCGCGGTCGCGCCTCGGTCGTTTGCGCTTTGGGGCCGACCTGTCGGTGACACGCACCGGCAAGACGAGCGGTACAAGGTTGAGCTCTGCTCTCCCCCGCTCGACCAACCCATCATTGATGATGCGAGGTTCGGTCCCGGGCCCACGTGTACGTACTTCATCGACCCCGAGACTGGAGAGCGCCGCAGGTCGCAGCGCGGCGACCCCGGCCTGGCCGCTCTCGTCTGCGACGCCCTCGACAACATCGACTACGTGATGGGGTTGGCCCTCATCGACGACGTCACCCCCGAGCTCTCCCCGGTCTATGAGTTCGCCGACATGGTGCTCAACACGGCCAAGCCGATCCTGCCCTGGGCCTACTCTCCCGACAACGTGTCCGACATCTACCGCATTGCTCTCGCCGTCGCAGGGAACGAACAGAGGCTTCGGGAACGCCCCTTCCTCGCCCTTTTCGCCACGTTCCAGTGTCCGCTCCAGCACACGCAGGAGGATCTGGCCAACACACTCCTGGCCGTCGAGCGCGATCTACCCGTCGTCTACCTCGGGGGTGGCTCCGCCGGGAGCACCTCGCCTATCACCGGCGCCGGCACGCTCGTCATCACACTGGCGGGCATGTTGAGCGGCCTAGCCATCCTTCAGCTCAAGCGACGGGGCGCGCCGGTCTGTGTTGGCAGCGCACCGCAGCCGATGGACCTGCGGACAGCGAGGCCCTCCTACGGCGGGCCGGAGATGAGCCTCTACTGCGCAGCCGTCTCCGACGTCTGCCGCTACCTCGGCCTCCCGTTCATGGGCACCGCGGGAGCCTCCGAGTCGAAGCTGGTCGACCAACAAGCGGCCATTGAGAGCGCCGTCCAGGTGCTCCTTTCCGGGCTCAGCGGCTCCACGCTGATTCACGATGTCGGCTTCCTGGACTGTGCCGACATCGGCTCCCTGGAGATGCTGGTGATGAACGACGAGATCATCGCCATGACGCGACGTGTTCTGAGGGGCATTGAGATCAGCGACGACACGTTGATGCTCGATCTGATCGATGAAGTGGGGCCCGGTGGACACTTCTTGGCCGAGAAAGAGACCGCCGAGCGATGCCGTGACGAGGTCTGGACGCCCGCGCTGATGGACCGCACGTCCTGGGAAATGTGGGTGGCCGCCGGTGCGGAGACGATGACCGATCGCATCGGACAACGCGTCCGGAGGATTCTCAGCACACATCAGGCGCCGCCCCTGTCCCAGGGGACGGAACAGGAGGTCGCCGCGATCCTGCAGGCCGCCGAGGCCCGACACAATCGCAGCCGTGCCTGACACGAAGCTGACTCTGGACAACCTCGGCGGGAACCCGCCGCGCACAAACAAAAAGAGCATCGCCTGGCTATGCGCCGGGCGATGCTCTTCATTTTGCTGCGGCGCCGACGTCCCGCTACTCCTCCTCGTCAGGCCGCCGGAGTATCTCATCCACCAACCCGTACTCCACGGCCTCCTCGGCCGACATAAAGCGGTCGCGCTCAAAGTCAGAGGCGATCTGTTCGACAGACTGCCCTGTGTGCTTCGACAGAAGCCGATGAAGCAAGTCCTCAACGCGCTTGAGCTCCTTGTATTGGATCTCAACATCCGGCGCGTACCCCTGTGCGCTGCCACCGGCCGGGTGCATGTGAATCGTGGCGTGCGGAAGCGCGTATCGGTGGCCCTCGTCGCCCGATGCCAGAAGCACCGTGCCCATGCTGGCGGTCACGCCGACCGCATAGGTGTGCACCGGCGCTTGCACGTGCTGCATCGTGTCATAGATGGCCAGCCCGTGGTAGATCACCCCGCCGGGGCAATTGATGTACAGCGAGATCGGTCTCTCCGAATCCTTGCTCTGCAGGTAGAGCATCTGAGCCACGACTATGTCCGCCACCTCGTCGTTGATCGGCCAACCGATGAATATGATGTGATCTTCCAGCAATCGCGAGAAGATGTCGAGACGGCGATCCCCACGATCCGTTGATTCATACACGTAATGACCCGTTGATTCGATCGCTCTTGGAACCAATGGCATAATCCCTCCAGTCTTAGACATCGGCATCCTCTTCTGCACCTTCCTCGTTGGTCACCTCGTCCGCCGAAGCATCCTCGGCGAGCTCTCCTTTGGCAATAGCAACCAAGCGCTCCAAGGCCTTGTTAGCCAACATGCGATTCCGCATACTGCGGCGCCCCGCCGGGGCGCTGAGGGCAGCTCGCACCTCATCCGCCCTCTCGCCGTATTGCTCGCTCGATTCGGCGATTTGGACATCTAAAGCCTCCTCACTCACCTCGAGACTCTCTTGCTCCACCAGCTCGCCCAGCACGAGCGAACGCACGAGGGAGGCCTCCACATCCTCCTTCAGCTCGTCTCGGAGTTCCTCCATGGTCTTACCCTGGATACGCAGGTAGTCCTCGAGCATCATGTGCTCTTGGCGCTCGACCCGCGCCTTGTAGTCCTCCATGGCATCATCGAGTGGCTCTTCCAGCATGAGCATCGGATACGAGACGTCAGCCTGGTCGATGATGTCCCGCAACACCTGCTCCGCATACTCGCTCTCGATCTCAGCCCGTTCCTTCTCCTCCAGCCGCTGCCGAACAGATGCCTTCAAGTCGTCGAACGTGTCGTAGTTGCCCACCGTCCGTGCCAGGTCATCGTCCAGATCGGGGAGGATACGCTCGTACACCTGCTCCACGTGTGCCTCTAACGTCACCTTCTCTCCCGCCAACTCCTCAATCTGGAAGCCCTCGGGCAGGACCATGGTGAAGGCCTGCTCCTCGCCACTCTTGAAACCAATCAGAGCATCAACGAGACCGGGAAGCGCGGGGACTTCTTCAGGATCGAGCAGGATGCGGGCCTCCTCCTCGTGAAGGAACTCCCTGCCCTCCATCGTCCACCCGATCAACTCCCCGACCAGCAGGTCGCCCTTCGCTGCCGGCCGGTCTAGCGGAGCGAGAACCGCGTTCTGCTCCCGAATAGCCTGCAGCGCCTCATCCAGGTCATCCTCGGAGATTCTCACATCCGAGGCCGAAAGACGATACGCTCGGTAGTCACCCAGATCAACCTGAGGCGTCAGAGGCACCGTGAACGTCAAAGTCAAAGGGTCAAAGGATGTATCCTCCAACGTGCCCGGTGCGTAGGGTGTGATCTCCTCCTCTTCCAACGCTTCGCGATAGACGTCCTCCGCCAGGCTGTTCACCAACTCCTGACGAAAGACCCGCTCTCCAAACCGTTGCACCACGACCTCATACGGAGCCTTCCCTTTTCGGAAGCCGGGGATGTCAACCTCTCTCGAGATCTGACGAGTCGTTCGCCGACGAGCTCGCTCGACCCGATCCTCGTCGACCTCAATGGTCAGAGATAGCCGACGCTCACCAGCCGGTTCGGTAGTGATCTTCAACTGACTATGCCTCCTGTCAAACTCGATTCTCCGTATAGCTCCGCCTTGCAGACGCGTAGGCGCGTCAGATGCGCCTACGTGCCCCTACAAGCAGTGGGGAAGGCGGGACTCGAACCCGCACGGGTTACCCCACGTGATCCTAAGTCACGCTCGTCTGCCAATTCCGACACTTCCCCGCTTGCCAAATAGAATTATAATACCTTGCGCCCTTTCACGCAAGGTTGACAAGTCACTCTACCATTGGTATCATCGTCCGGTCGACTCACGAGACGGATCTCGCTTACACGTCAATCACCAAGGAGGTCAACCTATGAACCTGGATGATCTGCAAGCCATGGCACGGCTTGACTCGGACAACATGCGTCAACGCATCGAGGAGCTGCCGCAGCAGTGCCGAGAAGCCTGGGACGGAGCCCAGGCGCTCGCGCTGCCACCCGGCTACGGGGCCATCGATCACCTCGTCATCGTCGGTATGGGGGGATCGGCTATCGGCGGCGCCCTACTCGAAGACCTCGTCTCAGACGCGTGCGACGTCTCTATCACGCTCGTCCGGGGCTATACGCTGCCATCGTTTGCCGCGGATGCGAACACCCTGGTGATCGCCTGCAGTTACTCCGGGAACACAGAGGAGACGCTAACCTGCTTTGAGCAAGCTCTGGATAGAGATACTCGGGCCATGGCCATCACGACGGGGGGAAAACTATCTAGCCTGGGTCGTCAGGCCGGGGTGCCGGTCGCACAGTTCGACTACCGCTCACAGCCTAGGGCCGCCCTTGGCTACGCCTTCGTCCTTCTCCTCGGTGCCGTCCATCGGCTGGGACTCATCCCGGACTACGCCGACGACGTCGCCGAGGCAGCTGCAGTGATGGAAGACTGGCAGGAGGAGATCGAACCTGAGGCACCCGCAGCCAACAACGCGGCCAAGCAGCTCGCAAGCCAGATCGAGGGCAAGCTCCCCGTCGTCTATGGAGCGGGCTTCCTTTCTGCCACGGCCAACCGCTGGAAGACGCAGTTCAACGAGAATGCCAAGAGCTGGGCTTTCTTCGAGCTCCTCCCAGAGCTCAACCACAACGCCGTCGTCGGGCTCAGCATCCCAGACGTCGTGCGAGAGCATGGGCTTGTCGTCATGCTGCGCTCCACGTTGGATCAAAAACGGATTCGGGAGCGTTGGGATGTGACGGGCGACCTGCTGGCGAAGCAGGACGTGACAGCCCAGGAAATCTGGGGACGAGGCAAGAGCAAGCTTGCCCAGATGCTCTCGCTCATACACTTTGGAGACTACGTAAGCTTCTACGTTGCTATGCTCAACGAGGTCGATCCAACCCCAGTGGACGCCATCGCCTTTCTAAAGCGTCGACTCGTCGAGCTCGGCAGCGTCACCGACCAGTCCTAAATCAGGAACGTAAGCGGTACCTGGCATGTGCCGTTAGTGCGAGGCACCTTGGCAGCACCACGGCCCATCAATCAAGCACAAGAGAGGTATCACGCACATGTCACCGTCGAACAACACAAACAGCAACGACAGGCCGTTTGACCCGCTGGTCTTCTGGGTATCGGCCATCTTAACCATCCTTTTCATCCTATGGTCCGTCGTCTTCCCCGCGAACATGGAGCGGGTCGTCAACCGCGTCTTCAACTGGACCACGCAGGGCTGGGGCTGGCTTTATCTACTGACCGTCTTCGCCTTGGTCGTCGCTTGCTTTGTCCTCCTGCTCACCAGGTTCGGCGAGATGAAGCTTGGGCTTCCGGAGGACAAGCCGGAGTTCGCGGACATCTCCTGGTTCGCCATGCTGTTCGGCTCGGCGATCGCCGCCGGCATCGTCTTCTGGGGACCGGCCGAGCCTGCCTACCACTATATGAGCCCGCCCCCCTTCTTCGGCGGCGAGCCGAAGACGGCGGAGGCTGCGATGAACGCCATGACCACCTCCTTCTTCCACTGGGGGCTGAGCGCCTGGGCCATCTACG